>CAZAFB010000024.1:0-1570 GCA_964484505.1 uncultured Bdellovibrionales bacterium | reverse complement strand
GAAGGCTTCGTCCACAAACACGGGGCTTCCTGGCATGACATGAACGGCAAAGAGGCGGCGATCTGGTTCAATGAATTCCCCCAAGAAGGGATCAACCAGCCCTACACCTACCATGTGGATCGCAGCCGCCTGGATTTGCTGCTGCTTAAACATGCGCAAAGCCTGGGGACCGAGGTCATTCAAGGGGTAACCACCCAGCAGGTGCTCTTCGACGAAAAGGGATATGCGAACGGCGTCCGTATCAAAGTCGCCGGAGAAGAAGTGGACCTGCATTCAAAAATGGTAGTGGACGCTTCGGGACGCAACACCCTGCTCGGCCGCCAACTGGGCATCAAGAAAAAAGACCCGATCTTCAACCAATACGCGGTGCACGCCTGGTTTGAAAATGTCGCGCGCGGCAACCCGGATACAGAAGAATTCATCCATATTTATTTTCTGCCGGTAGAACGCGGCTGGGTCTGGCAGATTCCGATTAATGACCGGATCACCTCCATCGGGGTCGTGGCCGAAAAAGAAGTCTTCATGCAGTTTCACGGTGACGCTGCCGGTTACTTCAACCATTACGCACAGACGAACCCGGCGCTGGCGGCTGCGCTGGCCAACGCTACGCGCGTCAATGATTTTAAAACCGAAGGCGATTATTCGTATTCGATGGAAAAATTCGTCGGCAATGGCTATATGCTGATCGGCGACGCCGCCCGCTTTGTGGATCCGATCTTTTCATCCGGAGTCAGCATCGCCCTCTACAGCGCTAAATATGGTTCGCAATACATTCAAAAAGCGCTGGAGAGCGGTGATTACAGTGAGGAGCTGCTCAAGCCATACGAAACCAAACTGCGCTCGGGCGTCAGCGTCTGGTACGAGTTTATCCGGCTGTATTACAAGCTGCTGCCCCTGTTCACTCATTTCATCCAATCCAAGAAATACCGGTTAGAGGTGCTGCGCCTGCTGCAGGGTGAGGTTTACGACCGCAAGGAAGTCGCCGTACTGCAGGCCATGCGCGAGTACATTGAGACGGTCGAGAAGACGGAGAATCATATCTTCCGCTCCCGGCTGACCAGCATCCCGATTGACGACCTGCCCGATTTTTCGGAAGAGACAATCGCCAAACTGGAATAAAGTGTAGCCAGCCGCACCCGCTTGGCAACAGATTTAAATACTTTAACCAGACCTCATGGACCCGGCGCTTGGCGCCGGATCCGAAAGGCCAGGATTCAGGCACTTATTGATGAATGGATGAGGATGAGATGAACGACGTGATCATTATTGGCGGCGGCCCAGCCGGTGCGGTGATGGGCTGCTATCTCTCGAAACTGGGTATTTCAAATTTGATCTTGGAAGCCAATCATCACCCACGCCCGCATGTGGGTGAATCGATGGTGCCATCGACAACCCGCATCTATAAAGAGCTTGGCTTTCTGCCCGTTCTGGAGCGCGAAGGATTTGTGCACAAATACGGCGCCTGCTGGCATGATACTGCCGGCAAAGAAGCGGAAATCTGGTTCAATGAATTTCCGCAGGATGGGGTTGACCAGGAGTACACCTATCACGGCGACCGCGGCAAACTGGA
>CAZAFB010000023.1:0-1910 GCA_964484505.1 uncultured Bdellovibrionales bacterium | reverse complement strand
ACTGGTCGTTTGGCTTTTGGGATGATGGCACACTGAAATCTGCCGACAATCCGCTTTCACTAAACATGACCAGCGATAAAACTCTGGAAGCAAAGTTTTATCACGAGATGAAGATGCCGCTTCCTGCCAATAAGCATTGGGTTTTGTCGGTTGAAGCTGGAGGTAATCGTCAGTGTAATTTGAGTCCTGACACTTATCATAGTGGCAACAGCTTCTATGCACTGGACTTCGTTGATTACACGGAAGAAGATGGCCACCTTGAAGTTACAGATGTGCCAATCCTTGCTGCGGCAGGCGGAATAGTCACCGAGTCTTCATGTTCAAGTCCTTCATGGGGTTGTACCGTAGTGATCGACCACAATGATGGCTTCAGCACGCGCTATGCCCACATGAAAACAACTCCTTTGGTAAGCGTTAACGACACGCCTACCCGTGGACAACAGATCGGGATCATGGGAGATACTGGAAATAGTGATGGCATACACCTCCATTTCCAGATCTATTATGGTGGGAATAGCAGCTCGACAAACGCGGCAGTAAAGGCAGTTACTCTTGATGGTCGCAAACTTGATGACTACAAGGTCAGCACCAGCACGGACTGCAATGCGGCGAAGTATCTATCGACAAATTCGCAATAAAAATGCGGCGCAAAAAGCGGACATCTAACATGATGTCCGCTTTTCTTATACGAAGTTCCCCTTATGGAATGATCTTGAACGAGCGAAAATGAGAATAACATTCCGGCGCTCCACCACCGCCTGAGAAATATGGCTTAGTGAGTTTAATTTTGACTGGATTATTTTTGTTGCTTTGAAGAATTTTTTTTAATTCATCTCCAGATATAATATTTTCCACTTGACCGCTATCGGCAGAATTTAAAGAATATATCCGATTGGCATCTTTTTCGTAACAACCAAGTCCAATACTTTTGTCCCCGACAAAAGAATTCCCTTTATTGTCATTTATAAAATCATAGATTGCTTTATTATTAGAGCAGGTTATTATCATAGATGCATAATCAACTGTCTTATTACACATGTCGTCAGGATTACATATTCGTTTCTTTATATCGAGATACCCGGAAAAAGTTAGTGTCCCATAAAAACCAACGCCTTTTTCATAACTAAATGACTTCGCTTCATCGGATGGAGGAAAGTTAAGAGTAGAAATAACCTTATTGAAAATATCTCTATCGGAATCATCGCTTATTTTCATGATTATTTCAAAATTTGATCCATTCACATTGGAAAACAATACTCTTATTTCTTTTTCCCCGTTCTTTGCGATGAGGCCATCATCAGAATCATTAACAATGCCTTCCGATATCACTCCCTTATGTCCACCGATAGTAATATAATATTTTTTTTCGTCGACATAGTTGACTTTTCTCGGAATATAAGCCGAGGAAAATATACTAGCTGAAACAATGTAGCCGCTACTGTTGCAATGAATTACCCCTCTATCAGCAGGATGGCAAATATTTTTGTATTCATCCTTTGAATAAAAGGGAAATGTAACGAATGATTCTCCCGCTATACCAGTGGTATTAAACCAGACACTTGGATATTTAAAATTGACAGAAAATTTAAGATTGTGCTTTTTGCTATTAAATTCATCCCATCTGGAAACATCCGAAATATCAGCATTGCCACATGATTTGCTCCAGTCCTGTACGCAAGTTTGTTTTTCCTCACACCAAAAATTACCGCTTGCGATTAGGCATCCGCGATCGTCTTTTTCTCCACTTGCAACATTTTGTTGATTACTCTGTTGCCCATCAGTTTTTTTCACATTTATAACTGGCGCTTGCAATTCATCTTGTTCCTGCCCCTTCTCCACCTTCCACACAAAAACTCCCACCGTGATGGCGATGATGATCAGAATAATTGCGCCAAGCAATGTATCAACTT
>CAZAFB010000022.1:0-4757 GCA_964484505.1 uncultured Bdellovibrionales bacterium | reverse complement strand
TGAAATAAAGGGTTACGATTCGGGTACTATCTATTGACAAAAGGATGCTGTGGAGATATGATGGAAGCATAAAAGTTAGCCGAACACCGACCGTATGGCGGGTCTCCGCAAGGATAGGCTATTCCCCCTATAAACGGGGGTTTTTGTTTTTTATAGCCCACAAATGTACCCCTTCTTCTTCAATTTTGAAGTAGCTTTCTTTGCCCATTCGTTGCCATCCTCGCTATCCCTAATCAGGCCACATATGCTATCCACAAGACGGATGAATGCATTGTTTTCATCCTTTTTAATCCCTCTGATTTTCCTAGTTCTTATTCTCAAATCACGAAGTCCCCTGCTAAAAATTTCAATCTCTTTCTTTTTAAACCCATCCACAAATACGGTTACTTTATAATCCTCATCACCAGACTTTTTCAGTATAGCCTTAGCGGTAGCGAATGATGTCAGTTCTATATATTTCTTTGTGTCGCTGAACATTTCAAAAAATATCCTATTTTTGAGATTTTCCGTCTTCAGAATTCCCTCAATATATGCTTTTCGGAACTCATGACGTGATTTGTTCCATTTGGTATTATTTTTACCGCTTTCAATCTCAACCTTCTCCAATTCATCACAAATACTTCCTACTTCATCTTCCAAAATCAAGATGCTCACAACAAATATAAATCCTTTGGTGTCCTGACCAGATTCGTCAACATAGGCGTATAATTTTTTCTTACTTTCATTCATATACTTGATTATATCACACAAAAGTCACCTTCTTGAGTGTTTTTAGGCCATATCATCCAATCAAAAATCCTTCCGCCCTGATTTCTTCAATTCCTTTTTTACATTTTTGACAAATTTCCCGAAGTTTCGATTCTTTTCCTTCTTTTCCAAAACGCTCATATCATGATTGTAGCACAAAGCCTCATTATGGATGAGTTTTGATATCTTTTTTGTTACGTAACACAGTACGTACTTTTTTGTGAAATGAAAAAAGGGCAACACTCTTATTATAATAAGTGTTACCCTCCTGTTGCCGAGTAATACGACACTAGAACTTTATAGCGGGCGGTTTTCCGAAACAACCGCAGCTTCTGCAGTCCACCGTCATACCAAGCAGAAATCCAGTTTTGGATTCCTCTTTGGCAGGAACCAGGACAAACTCCACAAGGCATTGTCCCTTATCTGCTGCGAGAGTTCCGCATTGCGGACAGCACAGTTCTATCTCGTCAGGAAAATCAGATGTTGAACCAGCTTCGCCAGTCAAACCGTGTGTGCCAATTCGTGTCTTTGCCATCATTTCCTCCTTGTTTTCCTTATTTTCTCGGCCACTGACTGAAATCACCAGCTTTTACAGTTACAAAGGATAAGTCATCTTCAACCCATACCTTAACTGGGAAAGATCCCATATCCCATTTCCACCTTTTTTCTGTTGTTCTTAGCAGACTGGAGATGTTGCAACTTCCGCACCTCGGACAACGGTCACTGTTGGCGAGAAATTTTGCACCGCAGCTGCTGCATTCGTGCGACGAACCCATCGCCATTTCATGCCGCAAAATATCCGGCAGTATTGTTTGGCTATACATAAAAGTACCTCCTCCTATTTTTGATTTGTATTGTGAGTTAATGCTTCAACAATATCCACCCAATACGTAAAGATAGTCAGCAAGTCGAATGCCTGAGCCTTACTGTCCACATTGTGACCATTGTATGTGATAACCTCTCTGCCAGTCCAATCTGAGTCCAGGAGATTACCACTTACGCCTAGGCAAGCACAATTGCCTTCAACAGCCATTGACCTAAGGAAGGCAGTGTCATTGAGAAATGTGGCGCGAGCGTATTTATATCCTATAATTTCACGAATCCTCTCTTCAAAAAAACGCTGCTTTTCAAACTTTAAATTTCTGGCTTTTTCAGCGAAGCGTGCATCCAGTTCAATGGAAAAAACGCAACTGCCGAGGTCTACATCATCTCTGCGAGACCATCCAACTATCCTATACACTAGATTCATTGTAAACCTCCCCAAAAATATTTATTTTACTGTTAAGCTGCTTTTTCGTTGGTTTTACAGAATATCAGCAAATGAACCACGCGTCAACCACAGATTGATCCAAGAGGATTGGGTAATTTTACATCAAAAGGAAATAATCCAACGGAATCATTAGTATGTTTCCATCTGTTTTGTCCAAGCTCAATCCTTCCTGGGAAATGACAACACCGTAATCACATTTTGTATTTTTCATTGTCTTAGCTACCTGTTTGGCATTTTTCTTTCCAATCCCTATTTCTGCTGCTATCTGAATCTTGTTAGCTATGCGAAATATGAAATCAGCTCCGTTTTCCGAGCTATCATAACTTAAACTTCCCACCCCTTTGGACAAAAACTCCCGATGATAATGAGCAGCCACAACATCCTCCAGCAGCCTTCCTTGTCTGCTCAAAAGAGTGCTCTCCATCCCCGCAATATTGAAAAATGTCATCCTGATAGCAGGGCTCATGAACAGATATTTGGCAGGTTTTTTTACCACGGCAACATTAGCTCCGTGAGCAGGCACTTTTACCAACAATTCGGTCTTTTCCAAAACATCCAATATTTCAGCAATTGTCAGCCTGTTGATATACAAAAGCTGTTCTAATTTATTTAGACTCACCACTTCACTTTCAGCCAGAACAAGTAACAATCTTTTCACTGTAGCCAGAGTTTTGGTATCAAATCTTCCCAAAGATTCTATGTCTTTACTTATTACCTTATCAACAAGAAGCGATATGGAATCAAAAATATGAGTTGGTTCTTTTATGGCTAAAGCAAATGGCAAGGTCCCAGTCATCAAATATTGTTTGATTTCCATCCTGTCCACCTTTGACCAATATCCATTAACTTCTCCTTTTAATTCTGCAAGCTTTTCGAAAGCATCTTTTGCTGAATTGGAAAAATAGACAGCCTGTTTTATTTTTTCATTCAAGCCTTCTCCTGGCAAAGTAGAATTTTTTATCATCTGATATTCTGTAAAACTCATCGGATACAACTTTTCCACAATTGCACGTCTTGCTGAATCAGCGCTCATTTGAAGCCCTATCGCAGAAGATCCACTGCATACGATAAAAACATTTTTAGTTTTTTCATACAGCATTGTTTTGATAACACTTGCCCAGCGCGGATCCGTTTGAACTTCGTCAATAAATATAAATACTGGTTTTTTCAGTTTTTCATAACTTACGCCCAGAATCTGCTCATATGTGCTCAAAATATCTTTCAGTCCGACCTTCAGCAATTCTGTCACTTCATCCATTGAAATAAACAGCAGATCGGCATCTTTGTTGTCCCTTTTTATTTCAGTCATGATTTGAGCTAAAATAGTTGTTTTACCGACACCTCTTAGACCCGGAATAATCATCCACCTGCTCTCTGATTTATTGTGGGTAAAATCTTGCACATATTCTTGCAATTTGGAAAACAAGTATCTTTGCGGATACTCTTTGCCGTTTCTGTCGCGCGTGAGAGTTGATAGCTTGTAACCTGCTACTGCTATTTGCTTCTGCACATATTGCAGGACTTCCTGATTCATATATATTTTATTATGCTAGTAACTTATGCTGCTAGTATATTACTTTATACTAGTACTGTCAAGAGTCTATTTATTTGCTTATTATAGCCTAATTAATATACATTCTCTTGTAAAAAGATGGCCTAAATATTGTATAATATTAGACTTTTTAGGCAAAATAACCCCATTCAAATCCAGGGTCAGCCTTGTTCTAAAGCAAGGAGCGAAATTTAGATATGCTAAAGTACGTACCCGAGTACGTACTTTGGAATTAAAAGTATATTTTATAAAAAATCAGAAAGACACTTCCACGTCGTTGCTATATGCCCCGCAGGAGCCACCTTTGTAGATGCAGACGCGGAAATGATATTTGTCGTCAGAATCAAACCCTTCCAACTTCACCTTTTTCGTATCTCCATCGGAAATATATTGATAGTAACCATCGTCCGGATATTTTGGATTTTTGTCTTTCGCTTTCACAACTTTATAGCCCTTGGGCGCGTCGCCTCCGGATATGCTCCATTTGAGATATTTCTTTCCGCCCTCTTCCGAAAGCGACAAGCTGACACTGCTCGCATATTCACCGTCGCCACTCTCGTCTTTTTCCGGAGTATTGAGATATATGTCATTGCTATATAGCACGCATTTTCCGCCCGCATATTGGCAGACGCGGAAATGATATTTTGAACCTGAGGAGATTGACCAAGAATATGATCTTGCGTCCTTGCTGCTCAAATATTGATATTCACTGCCCGGATAAACAGGGTTGGCTTCTTTTGATTTCACGATTTTGAAGCCATCGAAACTTCCCAAATTATTCGCCGTCCAAGACAAACTCACTCCGCTGGATGTGGTTTTGCCGGACAAGGAAATTTTCCCTGATTCCACTTTTTCCTCTTCTTTTTTCACTTCTTCTTCAATCTTAACTTCACTTTCGATTTCTTCTTTTGCTATTTCAAAATCATTCACCGCAGCGTTTTCCGCAAGCTTAGTTTCATTGGCTTTTTGATTTTCCACCGCTACCACCGCCTTGCTATCGGAAATTTGCTGGCTCTTGAAACGACCATAGCCAAAATATCCAAAAGCCGCCAAATTTATCAACACCGAAACACCCAGAACAATTTTTAGTTTTGTGCTCATTTATTTGGTTTTTATTTTTATATTTTAATTATATCATCGAATAGGCAACAAAAAAACACCCTTTCAGGTGCTTGTTTGCCTACAGCA
>CAZAFB010000021.1:0-5815 GCA_964484505.1 uncultured Bdellovibrionales bacterium | reverse complement strand
ATCCCGCAAAGAATTCATGAATGTTCGTGGAAATTGTAAATAATATAAATAATCACCTAGCGGCTTTAATATAGTGTCAGATATGGTTTTGTGGGCGAATTCGTGCGGGGATGCTCGATTTCGTAGCAAAATCAAGATTTTGACGAAATTGGCATGTTTGTACGTAAAATGGGAGTGGATTTGGGGACGGCAAACACGTTGGTGTTTGTGCCCGGAAAAGGAATAGTAGTCAATGAGCCATCGGTAGTGGCTGTTTCGATGATTGAAAATACGGTTTTGGCGGTGGGTAACGAAGCCAAAGAAATGCTTGGGCGCACGCCTGATAATATTATGGCTTCACGGCCAATGAAAGACGGGGTGATTGCCGACTATCGCGTGACTGAGGCGATGCTGCGCTATTTTATCAATAAGATTAGTGGCAAGTTCCGCTTGGTACGTCCGGAGGTGATGATTTCTATTCCAGCCGGAGTTACTTCGACAGAGCGTCGCGCGGTGGTGGATGCGGCGGTCAAAGCCGGCGCAAAGTCGGCATATGTGGTGAAGGAGCCTTTACTTGCGGCGATCGGCGCAGGTATCCCGATTCATAATGCGCAAGGAAACATGATCATCAATATCGGAGGTGGCACTTCGGAAATCGCGGTGATTTCTTTGGGCGGGGTGGTGGCGGCACACAGTGCGCGCGTGGGCGGTAATCGTTTTGATCAGGCAATCTCTGATTATATAAAACGCAAACATGGACTAGCTATCGGAGACCGCACGGCGGAAGAAATCAAAATTGAAATCGGTAGTGCGATTGCGCAGGTGAAAGAAGAATATATGGATGTGCGCGGACGCGATTTGATGGGCGGACTGCCTAAGACCATTCGCATTTCTTCCAACGAGGTGACTGAAGCGTTGCAAGATGAACTTCGCGAAGTGATCAACGCAGTGAAAAAAGTTTTTCAGGAAACGCCGCCGGAATTGGCTGCGGATATTATGGATAAAGGCATGGTGCTTTCAGGCGGGGGAGCATTGCTTCGCAATCTTGATCAACTCATCACCAAAACGATCGGTGTGCCGACCTATGTCGCCGACGATCCACTTTTTTGCGTAATCAAAGGAATCGGCATGGCTTTGGATAATCTGGATTTGTACAAGAAAACAGTGCTGCTGGCTAAATAAAATTCGAAATTCGTTTATGATTATTGGTATTGATGGTTCACGGGCTTTTATAAAAAACAGGACCGGCATTGAGGAATATTCATATCAGGTCATCAAAAATCTCAGAAATAACCTGTCGAGCGAGCAGATTGTTTTATATGTCAGAAAAAAACAGGAGATAGATTTTGAAATTCCGAAAAATTGGGAAATAAAAATAATTAAATTTCCGAGATTTTGGACGCAGGTGGGGTTGTCTTTGGAGATGTTGCTTCATCCGGTTGATGTGTTGTTTGTTCCGGCACACACGGTGCCGATCATACATCCACGCAATACGATCGTGACGATTCATGGTTTGGAATATGAATTTTGTCCCAAGGCATATTCCTCTTGGGAGCGTTTCTATATGCGTCTCTCGATAAAAGCTTCTTGCAAATGGGCAAAGAAAATCATATCAGTTTCACAAAACACGAAATTTGATTTGGAAAAATTATATGGTGTTGTTGGAGATAAGATTGAGGTTATTTATGAAGGCTATGAAAATCAAGAACCAATAATCAATAACCAAGAATTAAAATCCGGTTCAAAGTTCTTTTTGTTTGTTGGCAGGATTGAGGAACGGAAAAACGTAGCAAACATTGTCAAAGCTTTTGAAATTCTAAAGGAAAAATATCAAGTTTCACATAAATTATTGCTGGCAGGAAGACCTGGCTATGGATATGAGAAAATAAAGTTGCAAATAGAGAGTTCCAAATTTAGGGAGGATATTGCAGAGCTTGGATACGTGAGTGATGAGGAGAAATTTGAGCTGATGAAAAACGCGGACGCTTTTGTTTTCCCGACGCTATATGAAGGTTTTGGCATTCCTGTTTTGGAAGCGCAAAGCGTGGGTTGTCCGGTTATTGCTGGTCGCAACTCATCCATACCGGAAGTGGTGGGGGATAGCGCTGTAATGATCGATGTGCATAATCCGGAAGCTATTGCCAAGGCAATGGCACTTTTGATAAATGATCGATCTTTGCGCAGTGAATATGTGCAAAAAGGTTTGGAAAACGTGAAACAGTTCAGTTGGTCCAAATGCGCGGAGAGAATTGCAGAGATTTTGGGCTGAAAAAGGGGCATATGATGATCTGGCGCAACAAGTTATAGATATCTAAAAATCACGTCACTCTTGGGTGGCGTGATTTTATTGAAGGCGTTGGCTCGTTTAATTTTTTTCTTTTTTATCTTATATAATCGGATGCCTATTATGATAAGTGAAGAAATGATAATCCCAATCAGTAATAATATGAAAAATACATCATAAATTCCCCAGCAAGGGAATGAGTCCAATGGTTCCTGTTTACATGTGAAATAATCGTTTATAAGGCGGCCAATTGAAAATATGGAGCTGATTTCAGCATAAAAAATTATTACTGATAATGTTGCAATTATTAAGGGAATTTTTATTTGTTTCATGGAGTTAAATTTCTTAAAAATTTATGATTTCGTACAACGTTTGCCTATATCTGACGCCTCAATGAAACGAAGTGAATTGAGACGTGGTAAAACCCTTGCAGATATGGGCTGTTTGGCGATAAAAAAGTATTCTTATTTGCTTTTTTCTGTATTCAATAAATCGATTAGCTTATCTAAAAATTTATTTGCGGTGTCGATTTCTTCTTTTACTCGAAATTTTGTATAATCTATATTTTTGATGTATGTTTTAAATTCGGCGATTAAATTTTTTGTTTCATCACTGATGTCCGGTATGCGATATAGTAAAAAATCCATATCTTCCATTGTTTTGTGCCACCAATTTGTACGACATTTATATTTATGATAATACTTGTCGCCAGGAAGAAGCAGATTGGGCGGCAAATCATCAATACACTCAAAACGTTTATAGTTTAACTTTTCGAGAAACATTTCCAAATAGCTTTCCTTGCTTTCAATTTTTGGTGGCAATTCATTATTATTCATAGAAAAAAATCAAATAAGTATATTTTTTATTTCGCATAAGCCGAGTTCGGCGCTGTCGCGAGCGGAGCGATGCGGCAGTGACGAATGAGGCTGTCAAGCTGCGCCCGTTCAGTGCCAGAGTGAGCGAAGCGAGCGATGGCGCTGAACGTTAGGCATATCCGAAGTTTTTCTGAAGCGTAGCGGAGGAAAAATTTGGGAGAGAAAATTTTGCTTTCCTAAATTTATTATAAAGTGCAAAATTTTTGAACCGGATATGTCTTGTTATGTGATGTAAAATTCTTTTTTCTTTTTTAAATTTGCTTTTATTCTAAATGATAAAATAAGTTTTTTTGTTTTTGATTTTTGGCAGAGGGGTCAGGGGTGAATTTCATTTTTGAAAACTCCTTATTATTCATTATTGCTGAAAATATCCACGTATTCTTTGTAAATATACGACTGTCCATATTTTTTATCCTTATCTTTTGGAACCAAAATTTTCATTTCGATAAATCTGTCAATTACAGTATGTGCCCCAGCACGGGTAAACCCCGTCCATTTTTGGATAACGCTAACATTAACAATCGGTTGACCATACAGCTTTAGCAAAACTACGGATGCACTTTCTGAAGCTCGCTTGCCTAATTTTTGAATTTTTACTGTGTCCTGTTGGCGTAAAATAGTAATTTTGCCGACAATATCAATGGCTTCATTGGCAATATCAATAACACCTTCGAGAAAAAAATCTAGCCAATCGAAAACATTTCCGTTGTGATAACCGAAAAGTTTTTCGTAATAAAGTTTTTGATGCTTTTTGAAAAATGATGACAGGAACAAAACGGGCCTTTCAAGATATCCTTCTTTCCATAAGAAAAAAGTAATCAGCATTCTGCCGGTTCTTCCATTTCCATCCAAAAACGGATGGATTGTTTCAAATTGTGCATGAATGAGTCCTGCCTTAATTACAATCGGCACATTATCTTGGGCATGAATGAATTTTTCCAAATCACCAAGCGCATTTTGCATATCACTAACAGATGGAGGAACAAAGCGAGCATTATCCGGACGAGTCCCACCTATCCAATTTTGACTTTTGCGAAATTCACCGGGATCTGAAAAGTGAGTCGAACGCGCCCCCTGCATCAATTGCTTGTGCAACTCGCGAATAAATCTAAGCGCCATTGGAAAATTATCATCAGAAACGCGCTTCATGCCATAATTAAGAGCTTTGATGTAATGTAAAATATCATCCACATCTTCAGGTATGTTTGTGTCTATGTTGGCCTCCGCGGCTATCGCATCTATCATGGTTGCCATTGTCCCCTCAATTTGACTTGAAGATGCGGCATCTTTTCGTAGATACATCAAGAGGAAGAAGTCAGAATCTGGCAACAATTTTGTAATTCCATCCAACTTACCCAATAGCCTAGTTGCCTCGTCATTCTTTTTCAAGAGTTTTGAGTCAAAATCAAAGCCGCCTTTTGGAGGAAAAGGCTCGGGAGTGAATGTTTTAAATCCCTCTTTTTGGCTTACATTAAAGCCAATTTTGATGTTCTTCATAGTTTGCTTGCATCTTTATTGCAATGTATACAAAGTATAGCAGTTTGTATACATTGTGTCAACACATGTATACAAACTTTTTAATTTCATTTTTCAAAAATTCCTTATTGTATTCCTTTTTTCTTTAAAATGTTGCGTTTTTTAAACTAGTTTTTCTCCTTAGCAGGATTGGGAAGAGTAAATTTAGAACGCATAACGTATCCGAATATGAGAAGTTTTTGTCCGCTTCCTTATTATATATCAATAGAGAAAAAGGACAAAAATTTGGGTAAAAAATGATATTCAAGTCCAAAACATATAAAAGCGAATTTCATTTTTTCCTCATATTTGGTGTTGTGCGATGTTGAGTGGTGGCTTCGTCGATTACCTGATGACTATTTTATTTCCAAATTTCTTAAAATACTTCACTAGTTCAGGCTCAATAAATTTATTCAGATACGAGATATTTTTAAATAAGTCAAGCTCGCTGTATTTGATTTTACCTAACCTACATTGATAGGCTAACTTTACCAAATCAGCATTAACGTCCAAATCTATCTCCTTAGATAAAGAAAATATCTCGTCATAAGTTAAGGCAAATTTTCTTTTCTTCAAGGCCACTAAACTTCTCGTTCCAAAAAGGCACGACTTGTAAAATTCCAAAGATGTTGTTTTGGGGTCGTTGTTGCGATGCGAGATGATAGAAGCGAGGGCATATCCGATATTGAAACGCAAATCTTGCATAAGGTCGACAGCTGTAATCGCGGGCGGTTTCATATGCTCAATAACTTTTCCACCGTAGAGCGTTTTGCCAGCAGTGATCACTTCTCGAAGATAGACAGATTTTTGAAAAGGAGTGTCGATAATGCCATTTTTAAAATCTTCCAATCTGAATGGGTATACATTAAAGTTTGGAGCATCGATACCCTTTTTGATATCGGCACGGCTGATATAGCGACTTTCGGGAATCAGCACGCCAATTTCGAAGTCGCTCCTTTTCAAAAAATCAGTCCGAGCCCGCGATCCATAAAGAAAGATCGATGCAGGATTGCAACGTTTTATTATCTTTCCCAAAACAACATCGATTTTTTTCATAGGCCGAAAAGAAAATTTGCTTTAACTTATAAATTTATTGAGCCTTTTATCGCACAAAGCCACCGTTCAGTGCCAGAGTGAGCGAAGCGAGCGATGGCGCTGAACG
>CAZAFB010000020.1:0-6593 GCA_964484505.1 uncultured Bdellovibrionales bacterium | reverse complement strand
ATACTCAAAATATAAATTTTCAATGATCAATGACCAATTGAAAAGAAGTTTTTTTGTAATTTGCGCGTTTGCTAATTTTCAAGTGTTTCAAAAGGTTCAACCTTTTGAGGAGTTTATGCCTAGCCAAAGGTTGAACCTTAGGCAAAGCTGTATTCATTGAAATTGATAATTGTAATAAACATTATGGAAAAACGCACAATCGACATTTCCATTGCCACATTGGTGCGCGTGACCGCGTTCTTTTTGGGGCTGTGGTTTTTGTTTTTCATTCGCGATATCATTGTGCTATTTATTCTTGCCTTGATTTTGACTGCAACAATCAGGCCATTGGTTGAGATGTTGGAAAAAAAGAAAATCCCGCGCTCCGCATCAGTTTTGGGCATCTATGTTATTTTGATCTCGCTTTTCGTATTGATGATTTCCCTGCTGGTTCCGCCGCTGGTCGGACAATTCAAGGAATTTTCCACAAGCGCGCCGACGTATATTGAAAAGATCAATAGTGTTTTTAAAGGATTTGAAACATATGCCAAAACCCACGGTATCGATTTTGACAGTCAGCAAGCAACAGGAAATATTTTTTCGGGATTATTCGAATCAACCGGGCAGATTTTTTCAACAACGGTAAGTGTTTTTAATGGTTTTATCTCTGCAATTGTGGTGCTCTCCCTAACTTTTTATTTGTCGGTAAAAAAGCAGGGGCTTAAGCGATTTATCAACGCGGTAACTCCACCGACATATCACGAATACGCTTTCTCTTTTGCTGAGCGCGCGCAGAGCAAAATCGGTCGTTGGGTGGTAGGGCAAGTGGCCTTGATGGCTTCGGTATTCGCGCTTGATTTTTTGGTGCTATATTTTGCCAATGTGCCCTATGCGCTTATTTTGGCGCTAATCGGAGGCGCAATGGAGTTGATCCCATATGTAGGTCCCGTGATTGCCACAACTATCGCAACGGCAGTGGGACTATTGGTATCTCCACTCACTGGCTTGGTGGTGCTGGCGCTTTTTACCTTGGTGCATCAATTGGAAATTCATATGATTGTGCCGCAAATCATGAAGCGTGCAGTCGGACTCAATCCGATTATCGTGATTTTGGTTATTCTAATCGGTTTCAAGATGAGTGGGGTGCTCGGAGCGGTTCTTGCCGTACCCGTTGCAACAGCTATTGGCTTATTTATTAATGATCTGATGTGCAAAAACGAAGATAAATGCACGCCATTTCCGAATCGATAGTTAATTTGATTATGATACTACAAGAAAACGACAGAGAGACCGTAAAAAATATCATTGCTACAGTCGCTTATTATGATGCGATGGATTTTCCATTGACTGCTTTTGAAATTTGGAAATACATGATGTGCGCGCAATATTATGACGACAGTCACGAGCATCAAAAAACAATATTGACTGATGTGGTGCGATTGCTTAATCACGATGCATTGCGCCAGAGAGTGGACTCAAAAAATGGATTTTATTTTTTAAAAGGCAGGGAAAAACTTGTTAACACTCGTTTAAGGCGCATGAATATTTCTGCTGAAAAAGTAAAAAAACTTAGAAAGGTGGTAAATATTTTACGTTTCGTTCCTTTTATGCGCATGGTTGGGGTAACGGGAAGGGTATCCATGGGCAGCGCGCAGAGCAAGAGTGATTGGGATGTACTTATCGTATGCAAGGCTCGGAAAATATGGACGGGTCGAACTTTGGCAACCGGGGTCTTGCATTTTCTTGGTAAGCGCCGACATGGCAAGAAAATAAATGACAGAGTATGTTTGAATTATTTTATAACTGACGGTTCGCTCGAAGTGCCGACAAAAGATCTTTTTTCAGCACATGAATACAATTTCATATTGCCGCTTTATGATGACAATATTTATGCTTCTTTTCAATTGACTAATCGCTGGATTGCTAAAATGAAGCCCCACTATGCTGTGCAGGAGCTATTTCCTTTGCCCACTCTAAAACCTGCCAAACTTTCCAAATTTGTACAGCGTATCGGCGAGTTTTTGTGTGCATCTTCTTTCGTGGAAAACACGTTAGCGCGTTTGGAATACAAAAAGATCATGCGTAATCCTAAAACCAAAAATACCAGTGGTTTGATTCAGGCTTCTCAAGACGCGTTGATATTCTTACCTGACCCCAAAGGCCCACGGATTTTTGAAAAATTTAAACAAATTATTGATAATTTGAGCGGCACTTACTGATTGCCATGATTATGCAATTGCTGTAGGATATATTTATGGGTGCAACTTGACTGTTTGCGGCATAATTGCTACATTAGCACCTGTCAATTAATATAAATTATGAAAATCATTACTTACGTTCATATCTTTGTGTCCATTGCTTTGATGGTATCCATCCTGCTTCAAAATAGAGGTAGTGGTTTGGGCACGGCATATGGCGATACTTTTGGCGGTTATTACACCAAAAGAGGCATGGAAAAATTTCTTCTCTATGTCTCGGTTATCCTGGGAGTAGCTTTTGTAGGTTTGGCCATAATTGAGAGCATTATCTCGGTTGCTTAATAACGTATACACAATCATATTAGTATCAAAGAAAAAATATCGTTTTTGTTTCCTCATAATTGGGCGGCTATTGGAAAAATATTAACTTTCCGTGACAAACTTATTGTTGCGCTGCTTTCGCTTTCCATAGCGGCTTCTTTTCTGGTGCTTGTTTCCCATGTTTATCTTAGCAACACGAAAGAAATTCCCAAGATTGGTGGGGAATATATCGAAGGAATTATTGGTCAGCCTCTTTATATAAATCCCCTACTTTCACAAACCAGTGAAGCGGATTCTGATTTGTCGCAGCTTGTTTATAGCGGCTTGTTCATATATGACAATGACGGTAAAGTCGTGCCCGATTTGGCGCAGTCATATGAAACATCGGAAGATAAAAGAACATATACTGTTCATTTAAGAAACGACGTATTTTGGCATGATGGTGAAAAATTCACTGCCAATGATGTTTATTTTACCGTAACTGCATTATTGGACCCGATGTATAAAAGCCCTCTTCGCCAAAATTGGCAAGGAGTTAGCGTGACAGTTGTTGATGAATATACCGTGCAATTTGAATTGAAAAACCCCTACGCCGGATTTTTGGACAGTCTCACTTTGGGCATGCTCCCTAAACATATCTGGGAAAATATAGCACCGGAAAAGTTTGCTCTTGCAGACTACAACCTGCGTCCGATAGGAACTGGGCCATATATGTTTTCTGATTTCCAGAAAGATTCCAATGGTACGATTTTGACATATAAACTTGTTGCAGATAAAAAAAATTATGCCGGTGAATCGTATATTTCCCGCATGACTTTCAATTTTTATGAAGACGAAGATACTCTACTTGCCGCATATAATAAAAAAGAGGTTATGGGAATGAGTTCCATTGTGCCGGATCGTTTAGGTGAAATAAAAAATAGCAAAAGTACGAATGTCCACGAATTAGCTATTCCCAGGTATTTCTCATTGTTTTTTAATGAAACGAAAAACGCCTCTCTTGCTGACGATTCAGTTCGTAGCGCTTTGATCGCGAGCGTCAATAGGAAAGAGATTATTGATGCCGTGCTCTCAGGTAAGGCCATGCCCGTCTATGGTCCGATATTTCCAAGTATGAACGGTTATCGCGAGCCTGGGGAGATTGCAGAATATCGCTTGGAACAGGCAAATAAAATGCTTGATGATGCTGGTTGGAAAAAGGAAGAAAACGGTATACGCAAAAAGGGAAATACTGAAATTAAATTTGAAATTGTAACTACGGATTGGCCTGAATTGGCCAAGACAGCGGATATTTTAAAAGGCCAATGGGAAAAAATAGGAGCTTCTGTCGAGGTGAAGGTGCTAACTATTTCAGATTTGCAGCAAAACTATATTCGACCACGTGAATATGACGCATTGCTTTTCGGCCAAGCCATAAGTTTCAGTCCGGATCTTTATCCTTATTGGCACTCAAGCCAAAAACGTGATCCCGGACTTAATCTGGCGCTTTTTGACAATGCGGATTTGGATAAATTATTGGAAGATGTAAGAGTGGAGTCCGATGAAAACAAGAATGCGGAATTAAACAAGAAGATACAAGAGCTTATTGCAAAAGAAAATCCGGCTATTTTTCTCTATAGTCCAACGTATCTATATCCGACTTCCACGGCACTTAAAGGCAATGAAACGCAAAATATCACACTCCCATCGCAGCGTTTTGATAATGTGCGGCAGTGGTATGTGAAAACGACGCGAGTACTTAAATAAATAACGTATAAACACGTATGATAGACTTCAAAAATGTGCCCAAACATTATGCGGCAAGGACACATGAAAAAATGCAAGAAGTATTGATGGATCCAAACGGGGAAGGACCTGCGATCCATTATTACATGATCCGTGGCGGAGTCGATCAGAAAAATATTACCGTTTGGGAGCCGGGCACTATTTCCGGTGAATACATAAAAACATACGGACACTATCATGTAGGCCAATTGGACGAACATTATGAAATTTTGTTTGGTGAAGGTGTGGCGCTTTTGCAAAAATTAAAAACTGACGAAAATGGAGAGATGAGCGCCGACCAAGTGGAAGAGTTCAAGGCAATCGTTACAAAAATCGGAGACAAGATTTATATGGCACCAGGATATGGCCATTTGCTTGTCAACACCGGCACAACATATTTTGCTACAGCTGACGATAGTCCTGTCTATTTTGATGATCCTGATCCGGCCGGACTTCCAGGGCATGCTGATTATCAGCCAGTAAAAGAAATGAAAGGCTTCGCTTATTATGTCGTTGAGCACGAAGGGAAGCCAGCATTAAAGAGAAATCCTTTGTATAAATCGATTGAAAAAGAGGACTTGGGAGGGTTGCCGGTAGTCTGAACCACTGATTAGCACCCCGCAAAAAAGCTTCGCTTTCGGCGGGGCAGGCATGATTAAAGTGATTTCACTGACAGGGACGCGATTAACCGCGTCTCTATGCATTTCGGGGTTCTGAGTCGACACATTTTTCTTGTGTTGTATAATAAAAAGGTTAAAAAGTAGTTTATAGCTTATAGCCGCGTTAGTTTAGTAGGTGTTAAATTCCTAAAAGCTAATGAAGCTAGTGAAGCTAATTTCCTCATGTATAGCATTATCCTTTGTGGCGGCAGTGGCACGCGTCTTTGGCCTCTTTCGCGCAAAAATTTTCCCAAGCAATTTTTGAAACTTTATAGCGATAAGTCACTGTTGCAAGAGACGTTTCTGCGCATGGGTAAAATCATCGAGCAGAATAAGATTTTTTTGGTGACCAATCAGGATAACTATTTTAATGTCTTTAATCAGCTTAAAGAGATATATCCGGAAATTAGCAAAGATCAGATTATTGTCGAACCGGCATCGCTCAACACGGCTCCGGCAATTGCGCTTGCCGTGCGCTATCTTGTGGAAAAAGCAGGCATGGATCAAGATGAGCCACTTATTTCTTTACCCTCGGATCATTATATCGGCAGGCCGGATGACTATGCGGAAGTTGTCAAAAAAGCGCTTTCGCAGGTGAATGGACACATCGGCACAATTGGTATTACGCCAACCGCGCCAGACACAGGCTTTGGTTATATTAAGAAAGGGGATAAAGCGGGAGATTTTTATAAGGTGGAAATGTTCAAAGAAAAACCTGACCGTAAAACTGCCGAAGAGTATCTCGCTTCCGGAGAGTACGCATGGAACGGGGGAATGTATCTTTTCACTCCGCGTACTTTTGCGGCGGAGCTGGAAAAATATTCTCCGGAACTTTTTGCGCACTTCGCCAAGAGCTATGACGAGTTGGAGAAATCATTCGGCGAATTGAAATCGGAAGCAATAGATACGGCGATTTCGGAAAAATCAGATAATG
Source organism: uncultured Bdellovibrionales bacterium (assembly GCA_964484505.1). Lineage (GTDB taxonomy): Bacteria > Patescibacteriota > Minisyncoccia > Moranbacterales > GWC2-37-73 > CAZAFB01. The sequence continues at coordinate 738 of CAZAFB010000020.1, read as the reverse complement.
TTATCGTATTTGAAGGAGATTTTGATTGGAGTGACGTGGGATCATTTGATGTACTTTCGGAAATTGCTGCAAAAAATGATCGGGTCAGCACGAAGCATGAATTTGTGGATTCTCAAAATGTTTATGCGCACTCTGAATCAGGAAAGATGATCGCGACGCTTGGCGTGGATGATATTATCGTGGTTGAAAGTAATGATGTTGTTTTCGTGCAAAAGAGGGGTAGGAGCGAAGACGTAAAGAAGGTGGTGGAAAAACTGAAAGAAAGAGATGCTAAGGAAGTGAATCACAACATCGTGGTCTATCGCCCTTGGGGCAAATATGAAGTGCTTATCGACAATGCTGCCAATCACAAGGTGAAAAAAATCACCGTTTTTCCAGGTGCGGCACTCAGCTTGCAATCGCATGAACATCGTGCGGAACATTGGGTGGTGGTGAAGGGAACTGCTAAGGTGGTAAACGGCGAAAACCTTTTGACGTTACATGAAAATCAAAGCACCTATATTCCGGCCAAATGTAAACATCAATTAAGTAATCCCGCTGCGGAGCCTTTGGAAATAATCGAAGTCCAATCCGGCGATTATTTGGAAGAAGACGATATCATCCGCTATGAAGACCAATATGGTCGGCCGACAGGAACGGACTCAACTGCCTGATGTCTTGCCATTGACAAAAACATCAGGAGGGTGTATAATTGATATACACGATTCAACTTCTTACAATTTGCTTTATTTGAGCCAT
>CAZAFB010000019.1:7676-8996 GCA_964484505.1 uncultured Bdellovibrionales bacterium | reverse complement strand
TGCCAAAATCAAACAACTACTAATTGAAGATTTGCAATGGCTGGAGAATAATGCGCCTGTGCAGTAAGATTAGGATAAAAAGTTAATCTGGCAGTCGGTGAAGGAGGGGAAGGGGAAAAAGATTTGAGTGGAAAGTTTCGTGCTGGTGTGATAAAATGGAAACATGAAAATATTGGTAATTGCGCCGACGCCGTTTTTTGCCGACCGAGGGACACATATTCGCATTTTGGAGGAAGCGCTCGCTTTGGAGAAACTTGGCAATGAGGTGACAATAGCAACATATCATATCGGCAGGGATATTCATGCCGAAGTGGAAACGAAGATGGACATCCGACGCATTCGCCGGCTGCTTTTTTGGTACAAGAAACTGGAAGCTGGTCCTGATTGGCAAAAAATTCTTTTGGATTTGATGCTACTTCGCAAAGTGTTTAATTTGGCAAGGACTCAAAAACCAGAAGTGATCCATGCTCATTTGCATGAGGGAGTGATGATCGGTTGGTTTGTGCAAAAATTATTGTTCTGGAGACGTATAAAGCTTATAGCGGATTTTCACGGCAGTTTGACCAAGGAAATGGTCTCCCATGGTTATTTGGGAGCAGGATTGCTCAAGAAAATATTCGTTGCCGTGGAGCGCATGATTGACAATATGGGAGATGCCGCTGTGACGAGCAGCCGCGAGAACACGGAGGATGTTTACACCCTGCGCAATAAAAAAGGCGAAGTGTTGACCGCTCTGGACGGAGTAAACATGTCCTATTATGAAAATGCGAAATTTTCCAAAGCCGAGCTTCGCAGGGAATTTGAATTGCCCGATGATAAAACAATCGTCGCCTACACTGGGGCAATGATGCCGAACAAAGGAATCAAATATCTGCTGGATGCGATCGATGTTATCGGCAAAAAAAGAGAAGACATCTTTTTTGTGCTTGCGGGATTTCCGCCTGAACATGTGCAGCGCTTTGTCAATAAAAATGGTTTACGAAAGATTGTGCGCGTGGTGAGCCCCTTGAATTATTTTGAACTGCCAAAATTGCTTATGGCTAGCGATATCGGTGTGGATCCGAAGGATTCTTCGACCAAGCAGGCCAGCGGTAAAATTTTGCAATATATGGGAGCTGGTCTTGCGATAGTTTGTTTTGATCGCCCAAACAATCGTGAATATCTGGGAGAAGCCGGGGTGTATGCAAGCGCCATAAGCGGCGAAGCTTTGGCTGATGAGATTTGCGCGATTGTTGACGATGCTCAGCTAAGGGAGAAAAAAGGCGCGGAGGCAAGAAAGCGAGCAGTTGATTTCAGTTGGGACAAGAGCGCGGAATTGAT
>CAZAFB010000019.1:0-7576 GCA_964484505.1 uncultured Bdellovibrionales bacterium | reverse complement strand
CGGAGGCAAGAAAGCGAGCAGTTGATTTCAGTTGGGACAAGAGCGCGGAATTGATCAAGGGGTTGTATCAAAAAAACTCAGCGTAGGGAAATTGGGGGCGATTTGGGTAATTTGGGAAATAATAAGCATAAATATAAAAAAGAATGTCGCGGAAATCAAAGATTCTGTTAGTCGTCATTGCGCTAATAATCGTTTTGGGAGCAGGGGGTATTTTTTATTTGGCCAAAGGTGATAAAAAAACTTTTGCAATCAAATCTCTTTCGATAATTGAAAAAGTTGCGCAGCTTTTGCCGATTCAACAGGACACCAAAAAAGAATTGGAGGTGGTCAATTCCTTGGTCAGCAGCATAACCCAAAAAGATGGCAAGGAAAGAGCCTATTTGGTGATGTTGCAAAATGACATGGAACTTCGACCGGGTGGAGGATTTTTGGGTCAATATGCGATTGTCAAAGTAAAAGATGGCGAAGTAACTTCCACTTTTGTTGAAGACGCCAATATTTTGGACCAAAGAATAACGGCTAAAGTCGGAGCCCCATATCCTTTCCAAAAGATGATGGGTACCAAGAAATGGAAATTTCGCGACTCCAATTTTTCTCCCGATTTCCCAACCAACGTTGAAAAGGCAAAATATTTCTATCGCTTGAGCGGCAGATCAAACGCTTTTGACGGAGTTATCGCGGTCAATACGGATGTTTTCAACGATGTTTTGAAATTAACGGGACCGATTACGGTGCCGGGATATTCGACGACGTTTACTAGCGATGACGGAGCTCTTAAACTCGAAGAGCTCGTAGAAAAACAATATTTGATGAATGAAAATCTCAATACTCAGAATCGCAAGGCAATAATGAAAACAATGGCGCCGATTATTGTGGAGAAGCTTTTTACCCTTGGAAACTTATCCAAGTTGTCCGATTTCGTGCATCAGGAAATGCAAAAGAAAAATATCATGCTTAATTTCACCGACTCCGCTTTGCAAGCGCAAGTAGAGAGCGTTCATTGGGATGGCGCTGTTGCCAAAGATTGGACCGGGGATTATTTGATGGCTGTGGATGCGAATATGGGCGCACTCAAGACAGATTATTATATGAAGCGTGAGATGACTTACAACATCGATTTGACTCAGGAGAAACCGGTGGTTGATTTGCATATCTTGTATAAGAATACGGCTCCATATGGAGATTGGCGTACGAGCGACTACCATACTTATGTGCGTCTTTATGTTCCCAAAGGGGCTAATCTTTTGGAACGCAAGATGGTTAGCTATCCGAACGTAGGTGAAGATTTCGGCAAGACCTATTTCGGTTTCATTTGCCATGTGCTTATCGGTGGGCAGACTGACGCTTATATTAAATATGAATTGCCGGCGGATTTTCCCCGTGACGACTATCGTTTGCTTATTCAAAAACAATCAGGAGTTGATGAGATTCCAACAAAGATTCACGTGAAAACCAAAGACGGAAAGGAATATGATCAAGAGTTGACCATTTCCAACGATGTAAAGCTTGAGTTTCAGAAATAAAGAAAGTCTTTTTAGGCGGATTGTCTGTCAGATGGCGGACAGTCCGCTTTTGCTTGAATGAGACTTTATTTTAGGGTATTATATAAACATGAAGTTATTAATGATCAAAGCCGGCAAGGCTTGGAAAACATTGCAACGCGATGGGATTTTGAGTGGGGGCAAGAGAATTTTAGCTGCATTTTTTGCGTTGTTTCGGTTTGTAGGTAAGGGTGATATTTTGTTTATTACTGGCGGCGTCGGTGATAGCGCAAGATATCGCGCATATCATGTGGCAGAAGAATTGGAGCTCAATGGATTTAAATGTTCCATAACCGTGCAAGATAACCCATTGTTACCAAAATACGCCGCAAAGTTCAGCGTGTTCATTTTTCATCGTGTGCTTTTCACGCCAAGCGTGCAGAAATTAATTGAAAATATCAAGAAGCAAAACAAAGAAATTATTTTCGAAACGGATGATTTAGTATACGACCCGAAGTTTGTTGTTTTGATGGATACGTTCAAATATATGAACATATTCGAGCGTAAGCTGTATGAAAACGGCGTGGGAGGAGAAATATTGGATGATCCATATGTGAAAGTTTGCACTACTACCACGGATTTTTTGGCGGAAAAATTGCGAGAACACGACAAAAAAGTTTTCATCGTGCCAAACAAGTTATGCAAGAAGGATGTGGAAGTTGCTGAAAAAAATCGAAATTCGAAATTTGAAATTCGAAATTCCGTTAAAATAGGCTACTTCAGCGGTACGCTTAGTCATAACAAGGATTTTGCGACAGTGACGGATGCATTGATGCAGATTTTGGAGAAGCATGAGAATGTGGAATTGTTCTTGGTTGGACCGCTTGATACGGATAATAAATTGAATAAGTATAAGGACAGAATCAAGCAGTTGCCATATGTTCCGCGTGAAAAACATTTTGGCAATGTTGCTTCTGTCGATATTAATATTGCGCCATTGGAAATTGGCAATCCTTTTTGTGAATCCAAATCGGAATTGAAATTTTTTGAAGCAGGTATTGTCTCGGTTCCTTCGGTTTGTGCCGCTACGGATCCATATAAAAAAGCGATCGAGGACGGAGTGGATGGATTTGTGGCAAACGGCACCCAGGAGTGGGTAGAAAAACTGGGCAGGCTGATACAAGATAGTGAATTGAGACAGAGAATGGGAGAAAAGGCGAGAGAAAAAGCGCTGAAAAAATATACGACGGAGGGAGCAAAGAATGAGGAATATTATGAATACTTGAAAGCGAAAATTAAAAGTTAAAATGCGAATTGTTCTTAACGTTCTTAACGTTTTAACGTTATAACGTTATGAACTTTATAAACGTTATAACGATTATGAGAATTCTAGTCACTGGTGGGGCTGGTTTTATCGGCTCCCACGTTGCTAAAAAATTAATCGAAAGGGGAGATAGTGTGGTGATTGTCGATAATTTCAATGATTATTACAACCCGCAGCTAAAAGAAGACCGCGTCAAAAATGTTTTGGGCGGTTTGGACTTCAAGTTATATCGCGCCGACATTCGTGATCAGGAACTGATGGAGGAAATATTTCAGAAAGAGGAAATTGACAAAGTGGTGCACTTGGCGGCGATGGCGGGAGTGCGTAATTCGCTCAAAGACCCACTTCTTTATGAAGAAGTGAATGTGCGCGGCACGATGATTTTGCTAAACCTCGCGGTGAAATATAAGATTAGGAATTTTGTGTACGCATCTTCTTCTTCAGTGTATGGCAATAATTCCAAATTGCCGTTTTCCGAAACTGACAGCGTGGACACGCCGATCTCGCCATATGCCGCTTCCAAAAAAGCGTGTGAACTAATGGCACACGTATATTCCCATATCTATCATTTGCCGACGACGGGACTTCGTTTTTTCACGGTATATGGCCCTTGGGGCAGGCCGGATATGGCACTTTTCCTTTTCACTTCTGCAATCATTGAGGGCCGATCAATCGAAGTATATAATCATGGCAACATGACGCGTAATTTCACCTATATTGATGATATTGTTTCGGGAACAATTACCACGTTGGATGCAGATTTGCCCTATGCGGTGATGAACATCGGTGGCGACAGGGAAGAGAAGCTTTTGCGGTTCATTGATGTGATTGAAGAGAATGTCGGTAAAACTGCGGAAAAGAAAATGATGCCGATGCAGCCAGGGGATGTGCCTTCAACAGTGGCTGACATCGACAGATTGCGAAAATTGGGTTGGGAGCCGACAACGAGGATTGAAGAGGGAATTAAGAATTTTGTTAACTGGTACCGGGAATATTATGGGGTATAACAAAAACGAGTCCGTTCATAACGTTCTTAACGTTTTTAACGTTTTTAACGTTATAACGTTACGAACCTTATAAACGTTAAGAACTATATTGCATGAAACAACACGAAAACTATCGCGAATTGGTCTGGATGTTGGCTAAAACCGATTTCAAGCTGCGCTATCACGGCAGTGTTTTGGGATATTTATGGGCTCTGCTTAAGCCACTTTTGACTTTTGCCGTGCTAAATTTCGTTTTTTCTTCAGTGTTCAATCCGCGTTCAACCGGAATGGAAACATATTCATTGCAATTGCTGGTCTCGCTTATGATGTTTTATTTTTTCTCCGAAGGAACAAATGCCGGCATGGGTTCGTTGCTTAATAAATCCCAGCTGGTTACCAAGATATATGTGCCTCGCTGGACAATTATTTTGGCTTCGACGATCAACGCGACTTTGATTTTTCTGATGAATCTTCTCGTGATCGCTTTGTTTTTCGCTTTCAAGGGTTTTATGCCAAGTCTTGCGGCAATCGGAATGTTTTTGTTGTTCTCGATTTTCATCTATGTCATCGTGCTTTCTTTCTCATTGATTACCGCGCCTCTCTATGTGAAGTTTCGTGATCTATCAATGATTTGGGAAGTTCTCCTGATGATTATTCTCTATGCCTCGCCGATAATATATCCTTTGGCGACACTTCCCGCACAGTATCATCAGTTTATCTTGCTTAATCCCCTTGCTTTCATCATTCATTTCACCAAGGAATCTTTAGTGAATAATCATTTCGCCACTCCTTTGCAGTACGCGATTTTTATTTGCATCGTGTTTGGAGGGTTTGCGTTTAGCATTTTCTCATATCGCAAGCTTGCGCCGAGAATCGCTGAAGACATTTGACATTTGGCTGAAGTTGTTATATAACATAGAACCGCGCTATGCCGTGGTGGCATTTGTGTCGGATAGAGTTTTTTAAAAATAAAAGGCTTAATAGAGCCAAAGAAAGGAAGGTTCTTCATGGAAAAAAACCTTTTACTCATTCTGGGAATTTCCTTCATCATGTTTGTGGTATTTCGTGAAGATTTTGCAAAAATGTTCGAAAGAAAAAAAGCGCTAAGACAACTCGAGCGCTGCTTGGAAGAACTGAGAAACACACTCTTCTCTTCCCAGGAATATTTTCAGAAAGCCTACATCATGCGCGAGAGGATATATCCTTGGGTATGGGCAGAAATGGATGAAAGGCTTGTTGAAATTTATGCCTGCGACAAACAAATCGAGCAGATGATATTGAAGTTCGATATGATGTTTCTTCAAAGTATCGATCCTGATGTTTTGAAAAAGGAGATTGGAGAGTCTCAGAAACTTATTTCTTTGGCGAAACAAAAAAGAAATCATGTTTTGGAGATACCTGCTTTTGCAGGTGGGGTTTTGGAATATTTCCAATCAAGGGTGCGTAATGCTCTTGCCTTCGTGAATAAGGCAAAAAAACTTCTCAATAGTTGTCCTATTTGTCCTTGTTGTATCGAGGCGGCGCAACAGACATGTGCCAGACTTGAAGCAAAGGTTCAGCAAGCAGTCTTCCTCGAAGAACATGGCGAAGACATAGATCTTCTCTTCGTAGGTCTTTATAGGACGAAAAGAGAAACAGGGCGTTTCATAAGAATCCTTGAAAAAAGGCAAGAGCTGTTTCAAATATCAATCAGCTGATAAAAGAGAGGAGGTGGAAAACGTGTCTGAAGATACGGAGGAGATTTTGTTTCAGAGCAAGGTGGTAAGGAGGTTTTTGGATAGTTTGGAAGATTTGGAAATCCAAAAACCCCTGGCCGAAAGATTCTGTATCGAAAAAAAGAAAGCCTTCGAAGAGCTCGTGGGCATGCGGGGCATAAAAGGGAAAATAAGGAGATTTTTCCTTTATGAAAGGTTTCGAAAGGAACTTATCGGTGCCGAGGAGAGGGTTAAATTCATAAAGCGCCTTATCAGGGCGCATGGAATCATCTCCAAGGGGATATGTGAAAACAATCCCTTGCATCTTGAGGCTATCTCCGTCCTGCTCCAGCTCCTGATTGAGAAAGTTGAGCGGAATAAGCAGTTTTTTGATGATATTCCGCATAGCTCCTCGCTTGGGCTTCTGGACAAGTCGAGAGAATTATGTAAAATTCTCGAAAAGAGACTTACGCTCGTATAACTTTTTTTGTTCATGTTTTTCGCTTGGTCTGCAAGACAATGTTTTGCAGACTTTTTTTAATATTGCCAAAAGTTGTTTTGTTGGGGTATACTATCTATGACCCGGAAGTGAAAATCCGAATTAGTATTTTCACGTCCGGAATGGATCATAGTTTTTGATATTTGAATTATTTTAGTTTTAAATATGATTTGTTCGGTCATAGACCATTCGAATTTCTGCTTCCGGGATGAGTAAACGAGTAAATAAAAGAATTCAATTTGCTTCGATATTATTACTGGGCTTGGTGGCTGGCGTTTTGTCGTATCCAAAGGCTGTTTCTTTTATGCCGCCTGCATACGATGCATTGAACAAATTGAAAATAAACTTGGGGCTTGATCTTCAAGGTGGAATCCATTTGGAATATAAGGCGGACGTTTCCGGAATAGAAAGTAGCAAAATTACTGATGCGCTTTCTGGCGCGCAGGACGTGATTGAAAGGCGTGTTAATGCTTTTGGTGTCGGGGAGCCTTTGGTGCAGTCAGCTAAGAGCGGTGGCGAATATCGCATTATCGTGGAACTCCCGGGAGTTAAGGATATTGAAGAAGCAAAGAAAAAAATCAAAGAGGCGCCGCTTCTGGAGTTTAAGGAGGAGGGAGAACCTGATTCTCAGATAGTTCAGATGTTTGAACAAAACAATCAGCAAAACAAACAAAAGGCCCAAGAAATTGTGGATAAGTTGAAGAAGGGCGAGGGAAATTTTGAAGAAATTGCCAAAGAAAACAGTCAGGATCCGGGCTCAAAGGAAAAAGGAGGAGATTTGGATTTCGTGAAGAAAGGAACTTTTGTGCCGGAATTTGAAAAAGCGCTTTTTGAAAGTGGTTTAAAGCCGGGAGAGATCTATCCGGAATTGGTAGAAACCCAATTTGGCTGGCACATAATCAAATTCATCGAATCAAGAGGTGAGGGAGAAAATCTTGAAATTCGCGGTGCTCATATTTTGCTTGCCAAGCAGTCAGCCGATCAATATCCGGAACTTTCATATAAACAGACTGGCTTGACCGGTCGCAATCTCAAAAGCGCCTCAGTGGTTTTTGAAAGCCAAGGATTGGGAAGTCCGCAAGTATCGCTTCGTTTTGATGATGAGGGAACAAAACTTTTTTCTGAAATTACCAAAAGAAATCTGCAAAAACCGGTTGCGATATATCTGGATGGTTCCATGATCAGTTCCCCGACAGTACAATCGGAAATTACCAACGGGGAAGCGGTGATTACGGGAAATTTCACTCTTCAGCAGGCAAAAGACTTGGCCCAGCGACTCAATCAAGGAGCTTTGCCGGTACCGCTAAGCTTGGTTTCGCAACAGAGCATCGAAGCGTCTCTGGGTGCTGATTCTCTCAAACAAAGTCTTTTTGCGGGCATGGTCGGACTTTTGGCAGTTATTATTTTTATGATCGTCTATTATCGCTTACTGGGGATAATTGCTTCAGTCGCTTTGCTTATCTACACCGGCATCATGGTTGCATTATTCAAGCTATCGGCATTTACGCCTTTCTCAATCACATTGACTCTCTCGGGAATAGCCGGGTTTGTACTTTCCATCGGTATGGCAGTCGATGCGAATATTTTGATTT
>CAZAFB010000018.1:0-11029 GCA_964484505.1 uncultured Bdellovibrionales bacterium | reverse complement strand
TTTTCTGATGATATTGAATGGGTCAAGGAAAATTTGAAAATAGATCATCCAGCAGCATATGTTTCAGATGGCGTGTTGAAAGACTATGAAGAATTGACGCTGATGAGTTATTGCAAACATAACATCATCGCCAACAGCAGTTTTTCTTGGTGGGGTGCATGGCTCAATAATAATCCTGAGAAAATCGTTATAGCTCCAAAACAATGGTTTGCGGATACTTCGATTGATATTTCAGACGTGATTCCGGAAAATTGGGTAAAGATCTAGAAAGCTATTTTTTATTTAACATTTTCCAAAAACCAGTCATAAGTCATTTTGATCCCGTCTTTGAGCGGGATTTTATGTTTCCAGCCGAGAGAATGCAATCTTGAAACATCCAGCAATTTTCTCGGTGTGCCATCAGGCTTGGTTGTGTCATTGACTATTTCTCCCTCAAAACCGACAATTTCTTTGATCATTTCAGCAAGCTCCTTGATAGTGATATCCTCTCCGGTGCCAATGTTCACGATTTCATTGCTATCATATGTTTCCATCAGATATATGCAGGCATCAGCCGTGTCATCGACGTGCAAAAATTCACGTTTTGGGGAGCCGGTGCCCCACATGACAACTTCTTTTGCATTTGAAATTTTAGCATCATGTAATTTGCGCAAAAGGGCAGGGAGAACATGTGAGCTTTCTAAATCAAAATTGTCATTCGGGCCGTATTGATTGGTTGGCATGACGGATATGAATTTTGTGCCGAATTGCTTGTTATAGCTTTGACACATTTTGATGCCGGCAATTTTGGCGATTGCGTAGGCATCATTTGTTTTTTCCAGTGGACCTGAGAGTAGGTATTCCTCTTTGATAGGTTGAGGGCATTCTCGTGGATAGATGCATGAGCTTCCTAAAAAGAGCAGTTTTTTTGTGCCATTTAGATAGGCATTGTGGATGATGTTGTTTTGGATTTGCAGATTTTGGTAGATAAAATCAGCCGGATATTCATTATTGGCATGAATGCCGCCGACTTTTGCAGCGGCCAGGAAAACATATTCCGGTTTTTCGGCTGCAAAAAATTCTGCCGTCGCTTTTTGATCAAGAAGATCCAGTTCGTCGATGGTTTTGAAAACAAGATTGGTATATCCAAGTTCCTGGAGTTTTCTTGTAATAGCGCTGCCAACAAGACCCTTGTGACCGGCGACATATATTTTCGAGTCTTTATTCATTGATTCACATTGTCATTCTGAGCGCAGTCGAAGAATCTGCGAGATCCTCACGTCGCTTCGCTCCCCAGGATGGCAAATTATTATTTATTCAGCTCCAGCCCCTCTTCTTTCAAATCCGCTTCAAGCATTATTTTTACCAATTCCTTGAATTTGGTTTTCGGTTTCCATTTCAAAACCCTTTTCGCTTTTGACGGATCTCCAAGAAGTTGTTCCACTTCTGCAGGGCGGAAATATTTAGGATCAATTTTGATGATTTCTTTTTTCGTCTTAAAATCATAGCCGACTTCTTTTGTGCCTTTGCCTTTCCAGCGCAAGTCTATTTTTAACAATTTTGCGCATTCTCCAATGAATTCACGCACACTGTGCATTTCTCCGGTGGCGAGCACATAATCATCAGCTTTTTTCTGCTGTAGCATCAGCCACATGCCTTCTACATAATCTTTGGCATAACCCCAATCGCGCAAGGCATCTAAATTTCCCATGTACAGACAATCTTGTTTGCCTGCCATTATTCTGGAAAGTCCCTTGGTAACTTTTCTGGTTACAAAAGTTTCACCGCGGCGAGGTGATTCATGATTAAAGAGAATTCCGTTGCAAGCAAAGATATCATAACTCTCGCGATAGTTAACTGTGATCCAATATGCATAAAGCTTGGCGACCGCATATGGCGAGCGCGGATAGAAGGGAGTAGTTTCTTTTTGGGGAACTTCTTGTACTTTGCCGTATAGCTCGCTGCTAGAAGCTTGATAAAACTTTGTTTTAATGCCCGACTCTTTGATGGCATCGAGCATGCGCAGTGTTCCAAGGCCGTCGACGTCTCCAGTATATTCCGGAGTGTCAAAACTTACGCGCACATGACTTTGAGCGCCAAGATTATAAATTTCGTGGGGCTTTATTTTCTCGATGAGGCGGGCAATATTACTGGAATCGGAGAGATCACCATAATGGAGAAACATTTTTACTCCGTTTACGTGAGGATCCTTATATAGGTGATCAATTCTGCCAGTATTGAAAGAACTTGATCGGCGAATTATGCCATGAACTTCATATCCTTTTTCCAGAAGTAATTCTGCAAGATAGGAACCGTCTTGTCCGGTAATGCCGGTAATCAGCGCTTTTTTCATTTCTTTGTTTTGCTCAGATAAGTGAATTACCATTGAATTATACTTTATTTAGGCGTAATATACAACCCCGAGGGTGTTTTCAGGTTGTTATTATTTCAAATAGGACATATACTTCAAATAAGCGATAATTTGCCAATTTGAAATACATGAACCCAAAAATAAGCGTTATAATACCTTGCTATAATTATGGAGCCTTTTTGAGAGAGGCTGTTAGTAGTGTTTTAGACCAAACATTCAAGGACTTTGAAATGATTATTGTTAATGATGGCTCTACGGATAAAAACACCCTGGAAGTATTGGGAGAATTAGGCAAAAATTATCCTGAAATTACAATAATTCATCAAAAAAACGGTCATCTTTGCAATGCGCGAAATAATGGTATTAAGGCATCAAAAGGAGAATTCTATTTACCGCTTGATGCTGATGATACGATAGAGCCGACTATGTTGGAAAAATGTTTCGAAAAAATCAGCAAGGATGAAAAAATTGGTTTTGTTTATGCTAATGTGAGATTTTTCGGAAACGTAAATTTTGTTTGGAAAAATTCCGAATATAATTTTTATGATCTCTTGTTTTCAAATCAGCCCATGGTGTGTGCCTTGGTGCGCAAAAAAGCCTGGGAGAATGCAGGTGGTTATGATGAAAATATGAAGTCGGGATATGAAGATTGGGAATTTTGGATAAATCTTGGCAAAAATGGATGGTATGGGAAGTTGTTAAACAAAGCGCTTTTTAATTACAGAAAACACGGAGTGTCCTTGATTGATAATGCCAAGTTGAAAAACGAAGAAAATGTTTCTTATATAAAGGAGAAACACAAGGATATATATTCGGAAAAGGAACTGGCTAGACTGAAAAGACAATGGAAATCAGAAACTTTTATTTTAAAATATCATAAAAAATTTATAAGGGAATTTTTGACGATAAAATTAAAGTTATATCTTGCGGGACTGCTTGATTTCGAGCTGTGGAAAAAACATCCGCTAGAAGCGTTGTCTCGTTGCGTGCCGATTAGAATTAAAAATCTTGCCAATAGGATTATCGGAAAAGAATATTTCAAAACCGAATATTTTGGCAAGAATATTTAATTGTTCAAAAAGTACTGAAAATAAAATGTTTATAAAATTACTGTTAAAAAAAATATTTTTATTCACTAATGATAAAACGATTAAAACCCGTTTCTTTTTTGATGGCGAATACAAAAGATGGCAAAAATTTGATGAGAATAGAAATGAGAACGATGCTATTAAGATAGAGAATTTGGGAGGTGATAAAAATATCTTTTTTCTTGTTCCTGGAGCTGCGATATCTGGGGGAATTGCGGTGGTTTTCCAGCATGCTAATAGGCTTCTTGAGAAAGGATATAGTGTAAAAATATTGTCACTTAATAACAAAAATAATGGTAGTTGGTTTCCGAATCAAAAAGTTGAGATTATTCCATATCGTGAGGCGAAAAAAATCTTGCAATCAGAAAAAATAGATATACTTATTGCTACAAGTTACAGCACTGCTTTTACAGTGGACGTGGCAAAAGCGAGGAGGAAAATATATTTTGTGCAATCCGATGAAAGCAGATTTTTTCCGGAAAACCCAAGGCTTTGTGAAGTTATTAAAAAAACATATACTTTGCCAATCGAATATATAACCGAGGCCAAATGGATTCAAAAATGGCTGAAAGATGAATTTGGCCATGAATCGCATTATGTTCCAAATGGTATTGATCTTGAATTATTCAAAAAGGTAGAACCGATTGCGCCAAAGAGCAATAAGCCGCGCATTCTTATTGAGGGCTCTATTAATGTGCCATTCAAGGGGATGGATGAGGCTTATGCTGCCGTGAAAGATTTGGAATGCGAGCTTTGGATTGTCAGCAATAATGGGAAACCCAAGAAAGGATGGAAATATAACAGATTTTTTGAGAGCGTGCCTTATGGAAAAATGAATGAAATATATTCATCATGCGATATCTTTCTCAAGATGAGCAAAGTGGAAGGGTTTTTTGGTCCGCCAATGGAGGCGATGGCGTGCGGGTGTGCTGTGGTCGTGGGGAAAGTAACCGGTTTTGATGAATATATAAAAGATGATTATAACGCGCTTGTAGTGGAACAAGGTGATATTGAAGGTGCAAGAAAGGCTGTAAAAAGACTAATCGAAGATATTGATTTGAGAAAAAGACTGATTGAAAATGGATATAGAACTGCAAGGGAATGGAGTTGGAATAATTCAGTTGTAACGTTAGAGAAAATAATTAACTCCTGATGCCTTTAGTTATTTCAGCAAAATATTTTCGAAAAAATTGAATATTTGAAAAAGGCTTCTAAGAAGGAAGCCTTTTTGTTTGGGAATCTCATTCCATCCACTGGATAATGTCGATGGGTATTTTGTATTTGACTCCCAGTGATTTTGCGATGTTGCGCGCAACATTAAGCGATTCTTTCAACTCCAAATCATGCCATGGTTTCACTTCGCCATTGAAGATCTTGATCTTGGTTGCTTCGAAGTGAAACAAATAGAAATAATGAGCGACTTCTTTTGCAGTCAGTATCTTGCCGTAAGCTATTATTTCTGTAGTTTTTCCTTCGAGAAGATTCTCGACGGATTTTTTCAGTTCTTGTTCGCGTTCGATGATGAAACGGTTGAGTTCATTGAGGCAAATATTCGCCTGGTGTAATAGCATGGGAGCACCCTCCTTTTTGATTTAAACAGCTAAGTCCGTGGCAATAATATATTAAAAACAGATATTAGTAAAGTTTACCCTATTAAATCCATGACAAGTCAGGGCGTTAAGCCATATTGAATAAAATAAATTCAGCTGGTTAAACAATTTAAAGGGACGAATAACGTTGGTAATAAAAAAATAAAAACCCCACTCACCAGCTGACGACCGTTTGTTTGTAAGTGGAATGACGCTAACTGTTCAATGCTTGTAGTTTTTGAATAAAATTTACGGAGTGATTTGACAGAACAAATAGGATCTATAAAGTTTCTGAATGGGATGCTATAATTAAGCTACAAATAAGCTTAATTTAATTATGAAAAATATTCTAAAATCTCATATTCTCGGAAGTGTTTTTTTAAAATTGCACAAATTCTGGAGTGATTTTGATTTAAAAATGAAAGAAAGAAAGTTTCGTGCAGTTATTTATTTGTTTCTGTTCGCCGTCTCTATCTCTATTGTGGTTGCACGGAGAACCGATTCTGTTTTCAATCCACAGTTTTATGCTGAGGATGGAGTCTTTTGGTATTCGGAAGCTTATGAAAGTGAAAACTTGTGGGCTCCTTTTTTGACCCCTAAACAAAGTTATTTTCAGACATTTTCGCGCTTAGGAGCTTTCTTTGCCATTTTTTTCGATCTCAATCACGGGCCAATGGTTTTGAACTTTATTGCAATTATAATGCAGATATCGCCTGCATTGTTTTTCATGTCGTCGCGTTTCGATAGGTTGATGCCAAAAAGAAAATACCGAATATTGCTGGGTATCCTGTATTTGCTTTTGCCCGCTTCGTTTGAGACTCATGCGAATATAACCAATTCGCAATGGAGACTTTCCATAATGCTATTTTTAGTCATGATTGCCACTCCTAGCAAGATAATTGGATGGAAAATTTTTGATTATGCTGTTCTTGCCATCGGAGGGCTTAGCGGTCCCTTTGTTTTCTTTGCCCTGCCTATTTATCTTTTGTATGCATGGAAAACTTCCTTTAGAGAAAAAATAATAAATATTTCGATTCTTGCGTCAACGTTCTTGATTCAGGCTTATAGTTTCCTTTTTATTAATGTTCCGGGGGCTCCCAGGTCAGATGCTCCCTTAGGAGCGGGATTTTTAGAATTTTTCAAATTAGTAACAGGTAAAGTTTTTATATCGGGAATTTTTGGTATTGCTGGATATGCTGATGTAAAGGGATTATTTTTATGGAAAAGTGGCATACTTCCAATTGTGATAGGCTTAATTTCTATAGCCATGTTGTTCTATGTTTTTCGTAAATCAATAGTGGAAATGAAAATGTTTATTATTTATTCCGCCCTTATCTTTTTTGCAGCACTGGCCTCTCCGCAAGTTAGCCTTAATAAAAATCAGTGGGAGGCTATGCTTTCGCCAACTTCGGGGAATAGGTATTTTCTTTTGCCTATTATGGCATGGCTATTTTCAATTTGCTGGCTTTACTTTAATGGTAAGCGAAAACTAATAAGATTTTTCGCCGGATTGCTTTTGGTAGGAGTTATTTTTGTTGGAATTCCAAGGGATTTCTTTTTTAAACACTATAAAGATTACGGATTTAGTGATCAGGTAGAAAATTTTAAAAATATTTCTCCCGGAGAAAATTTTGTTTTTAAGATACCACCAGGGTGGTCAATGGAGTTGAAAAAAAATAATTAAAAAGATGGAAGGGGTGGTTAATAAAAGTTTTTAACGTTTATAACGTTTGTAAAGTTCATAAAGTTTATAAAGTTCGTAAAGTTTATAAAGTTCGTAAAGTCGGAGGGTTTGTAAGGTTCATAAAGTTATAACGTTTGTAAAGGGCAAACAAAAAACCGGCTAGGTGCCGGTCAGTTAGAGTCAATTTTTTCAGGCAAATTTCTTCTCTAGTTTCTCTACGCGAAATTCCAACCCCTTGTGCTCAAAACGGTCGATTTTCTTGTTGAGATCAGCTTCAATATTTCCCAGTTTCTTTTCCACTTTATTTAATCTTGTCTCAAGTCTATCAAATCTTTTGTTTACTTCATTAAACCTCTTGTCAACATTGGCGAAACCAGCATCCATTTTCAAGAGACCTTCTTGAAGAGTTCTGGCTATGTCTTCAAGCGTAATTTCTTTTTTTGATGAGTTATTATTTTTCATCTTTTTTGCTATTAATCAGCTTTTTATCTTTCAAAAACGTTTTCGGTACCTTTCTTTATCGTTTTCTTGCAAATGTCGCATTTCGTAATATTCATGCTGTTATTATACTTCAGCAGCAAAAAGGTGTCAAAAGATGCTTATTATAAGGCTTAAATAGGAAATTATTCTTTGAACCCGTTGGGGCTGTTTTTGTGCCAAGTCCAAGCGGTTTCAAGGATTTGTTCAATGGTGTCGAATTGGGGTTTCCAGCCGAGGACTTGTTTGGCTTTTTGGGATGAGGCGAAAAGTTTGGCCGGGTCACCTTCACGTCTTGCTTCTTCGATAACAGGGAAGTTTATCCCTGTTATTTTTTTGGCCATTTCAATCACTTCACGCACGGAAGTACCTTTTTCATTGCCGAGATTGAATTTGTCCGACTGATTGTTATTATTAAGATAATCCAAAGCGAGGACATGCGCGTTTGCAAGGTCGTTCACGTGAACATAGTCTCGCACGCCTGTGCCGTCAACAGTAGGGTAGTCTGTGCCGAAAATTTTGATTGATTCGCGTTTGCCAAGGGCGGTTAATAAAATAAGTGTAATTAAGTGAGTCTTGTGTTTGTGATCCGCGCCGATTTTGCCGCTTGGATCAGCGCCAGCAGCGTTGAAATAGCGAAGAGCGACAGATTTGAGTCCATAGGCGTGGTCATAGGCGTCCAAAACTTGTTCGAACATGAGCTTGGTCAGGCCATAGACGTTAGTCGGATTTTTGGGATCCGTCTCCTCAATTGGCATCTTTTGAGGTTCGCCATATATGGCAGCAGTGGAAGAGAAGACGATTCTTTTCACGTCATGAGCAATCATTGCTTCCAAAAGATTCAAGCCATTTATCAGATTATTGTTAAAGAATCTTTTCGGATCAGTCATAGATTCGCCGGCTTCAATTGATCCTGCAAAATGCACGACAGCATCGAATTTGTGGGCGTCAAAAATGTTTTTCAAATCTTCTTTATTTGCCAAATCACCAATGATTAATTGAAAATCTTTGATTGCGTCGCGATGGCCGGAGGAAAGATTGTCAAAAACAACCACTTCGTGGCCAGCTTGTTTGAGTTTGCGAACTGTATGCGAGCCTACATAACCAGCACCTCCTGTTATCAGTAGCTTCATAAATTTTTAAGTGTTAATTTTCTTACAACGTGAACCGACCCGCCCGCCACGCGAGCCAGTGAGTCTATTTTTAAGATATCGACGACCAAAACCTGTTTTGAAATATTGCTCTCTTTTTAAAGCGGCTTCCTCAGACAAGCAGGCTTCATAATAGATCAATTCCAGGGGCCTTCTGAATTTAGTGGCTGGCGCTTTTCCTGACACATGTTCTGTGAATCTCCTCTTCAGGTCGTTAGTAAATCCTATGTACAGGCTTTGATCTTTTTTGCTTTCTAAAACATATGTGTAGTACATATTCTTTCCTTAGGCTCGCTGGCGATGCGGGCGGGTATATCCGGCGCCGCCGGTAACGAGAATTTTCATAATAATATATAATGCAAATCTGCAAATGTAATGCTAATCTATGAATTGCTAATAATTAGAAATAAACCCTTCTTTTTTAATTATATCATCAAATCATCGGCAAGATAACCGCGAAGTGCCAAATTTGGGATATTGTGGTATAATTTAGGCAAAGGTAATTCTTCATCAGGCGAGGGGGGCAGGAAAGGTCAAGGTAAAAATAAAAAATAATTTTTCATAAAAAATAATATGATGTTTTTCTCCGATCCGCAACTGGATCTAAAAATAAGCCTTTATCTTTTTGCTTTTTCGATTTTAGTGGGGCTGATTGTTTTTGGCAAAACAAAGAAAAGACTTCTGTCACTAATTGTTTTCTCAATTTTGGGCAACCTTAGTTTCTTGATAAATATACAGTCATTTATGTTTGATTCATATGATATAAAATGGCTTCAAATATTCTCATTGTTGATCTGGCCAATAATCAATATCATTTTACTAATAAAATATTTTCAAACAAGAAGAAATGAAAAGAAATAAATATGGCGCAAAGAGGGGGAGAAAATTCGCCGCAATTGTCATATTTGCATTTTTGTTTTTTAATGTAAATCCAAGAGGAATAACGTGGACAACGAAAGCGCAGCAGGAAAGCGAAATAGCTAGTTTTGAGGTGTGGAATAGCGACCATGTCATTGAGGGAACACTTACTATAAATCCTGGTGCCACTCTCGTGGTTGGAAAAGGCATAACGTTGACTATGGGTGAATTTTCCAGAATAGAAGTGCTGGGGAACATGTATATAAACGGTACGGTTAATGAAAAAGTGACAATAAAAAAATCAGGAGATCCCTATGAATATGATGGATATTCGATAACTGCCAAAGCGGGAGGAAAAATAACGGTTAGAAATGCCGACATAAGCGGCGGTGGGTCGTATGAGTATTTGTTGCTGGATAACAGTTCAAAGATGTCTCAAAAAGTGTATGCCGGCATTGAAGACGCCGGCTTTGTTCTTTCTGAGGGTGGGTGGATGGATATTCAGTCATCAAATTTTCACGATAATTATATTACTGTAGGCATAACATCCAGTGCGGATCCTCGTAATTTCAGGATAAATCGTTCATCTTTTGTTAATAATGAAAATGATGTAAGAAATGGGTCGAGTCAAAGTTATAAAGCCGACCTCAGATATAATTGGTGGGGAGATGCCAATGGTCCAAAAAAGGTTTGTGTTTCTCAATATTCATGCTTCATGCCAAAAATAAGCGGAAAAGCAGATATTCAACCATGGCGTCCGCAGGAATCTTTTCGCGATCCCGCGATTTTGGTGCCGGGAATTTTGGGGTCCACTCAGAAAGATGGCGTGTGGCAGATTGATCCAGTTTTTCATACGTATGACAATTTATATCAGGAAATGGCCAATAATGGCTATGTGCCGGAGCAGACATTGTTTACTTTCCCCTATGAATGGAGAAATAGTAACGTGGAAAATGCCAAACTTTTGCGCGATAAAATTAATGCAATCAAGCAACAACTCAATTGGCCCAAAGTGGATATCGTTGCGCATTCCATGGGGGGACTTTTGGCGCGCGAATATGTCGAATCTGATTATTATCAAAACGATCTAGACCAATTGATAACTTTGGGTACACCGCAAAATGGTGCGCCTGAAGCATATTTGAAATGGGAAGGAGATGCTTGGTTTTGGACGCCAAGTGATATTTACATAAAACATTTGCTGAATCAGGAAATGGAAGAATCAGATCAAGAATATGAGGATATTTTCGATTATGTGCACGGCAGGCCAATTGAGTCGCTCAAGGAATTACTTCCGGTGTATAGCTATTTGCGAAATGCTTTGGATGAAGACCAGACCAAAATATATCCCGACGGACATCCACAAAATGAGTTTTTGGAATCATTAAACAGTGAAACCAGAAAAACAAGACTTTTGAATGTGGAATTTGATAAGATCATCGGAAAGACTGGCGGGGATAGCAGTACTATCTCCGGATATAATATCGTAGATACGGATATGGGGAAAAAATGGGAACATGGCTATCCTCATGGGTTTGAAATAATTATTGGTGACAGGGGGATTTTTAGAAGCAATGGCGACAGAACTGTTCCTGAATTATCAGGAAAAAGTGAAAATATACCGGCGGATAATTTGATTGAAATAAATTCCGCTCATCGAGACATTCCTACTAAAGGACAGAAAGATGTTTTGGAATTGTTGACCGGCTCAAGACCTGTCGAAGAAAGTCTTGCGTCAATGGTAAAAAACATTTTGATTGTTTCCGTCTTTTCCCCCGTCGATATCCAAATCATCCAAACCGACACAGGCAAAAGGATCGGTAAAGACTTCG
>CAZAFB010000017.1:0-16431 GCA_964484505.1 uncultured Bdellovibrionales bacterium | reverse complement strand
TTAGCATTTACTGTTCTCATTGTACTAAATCTGTACCAACTGCCTTAGTATACCCAATTCGCAACTATCAGCATTATTTTATTTGCGTATATTCGCATTTCATGGCTTAAGAAAGGGTTTTTCTTTCCATTCCTTGCTCTGCCGGCAGATTTTTTCTTCCGTCAAAAGCGGATCGGCAATCACTTGCTCCGCCACCTTTTCCATGCGCATACCCTGTGATCCCTTAACCAAAATGAGATCTCCCGGAGCCGCAAGTTCTCGCAGTCTCATTCCAGCATCAACAGGATTATCGAAAAGCTCAAATTCAAATTCCCCACTGCGACGAGACTTGAGTTCCTCTTCGGCTAATTTCATCCTTTTGCCAACCAAAAGAATGAGACTTGCTCCTGACTCAAGAGCGGCCTTTGCCACAGCCCTATGCCCATTTTCAGTTTCCTCGCCAAGTTCAAGCATATCCCCCAAGACAGCTACTTTGCGACTTGAGCGCAACTCCCTAAGCACTCCCAAAGCAGCAACCGTCGAAACCGGAGATGCATTGTAGGTGTCATCAATAATGATGCTATTTTTGATACCTTCAACAATATTCAAGCGGCCGAGCGGCAAAGATATTTTTTCCAAACCTTGTGCAGCCTCAACTAGATTTATTTTCATGGCAATTCCTACTGAAATTCCGGCCAAAGCGGCGTTGACCTGATGAGGTGCAAGAACATTTTTGAGTCTGATCGGCAACGTTTTACCATCATAATTCAACCGAAAACTCAAGCCCTCGGGCCTGCTGCGCTGATCATAATTATAGGAAACATTGGAAGCCTGCACCTTCGCGTTCTCATTAAAACCATAGGATATTATTTTTGCTTTGGATTTTTCACCCATTCTGATTACACGTTCATCATCCGCGTTGAGAATGGCATATTCATCTTCCTGCAAAACATCAACCAATCCCCTTTTTTCTTTGGCAATTCCCTCCAGGGTCTTAAAAAATTCAATATGACTAGAAGAAATATTGGTAACTACGGAAACATTGGGACGAATGAAAGAAGTCAAATATCCCATATCGCCCGGACGGTCGACACCGAATTCTAAAATAAGCACTTCCGGATATTTTGTCGGCAAGACTAACATATACAGCCAACGCAAAAGATTCAAAGCCCACTTGAACAAAGATTTACCACCAGTTTCCATCCCCATGACTGTCAGTGGAATGCCTATTTCATTGTTATAATTCTTTTCATTACGCCTTACGCGATATTTGGTGGAAAGCACGGCAAAAATAGCTTCCTTGGTGGAAGTTTTTCCTACCGAACCGGTAACGCCCACAATAGTCGGCCGATAACGCCAAAGCACAGCTTTAGCCATCAAGCGCAATATTTTTTCCAGTAGTTGTATCTTTTTTGATTTCATTATCTGAGTCCTACAAATTACGAATCAGTACAAATATGCAAATTTACAAATATTCCCATCGCGCGTTTTTCAAATTTGTACATTTGGATATTTGTAATTTATTTGTAGATTCGTAGGGGAAAAAATTTATTTTGCAAATCAATCCTTATTTTTATCGGTATTTTTCTTATTTTCCTTTTTATCTTTATTATTGTCAACAGTAGTCGTGGAAGCTCCTTGCACGGTAGCAGTACTGATTGGTGCCATTTTAGCCAGCGGGCTTGTTGAGGGATCTTCGGTCGGCTTGACGCGATAATATTCCAAAAGAAATTTCATCACTTCGCCGAAAGTCGGTGCCGCGGATGATTCGGCCCATTCTACATTCTTGGGATCATATAAATCGACCACGACCACAAATTGAGGATCATTGATCGGCGCATATCCTGCAAATGACCCAATATTGGTACCCTCTTCATATCCTTTCGACCCAACCTTGGCAACTTGAGCAGTTCCGGTTTTACCACCGACCAGATAGCCCGGCACATCAGCACGCTTCCCGTGTCCATTGACGACAACGCTGCGTAACATTTCTCCTACTTGCTTGGCAGCATCTGTGGAAACGACCTGTCTGATTTCCTGAGGCTCTATTTTCTCAACACTACCATCGGAATGTCTGATTGATTCGATTATCGTCGGTTTCATCATCATCCCTTCGTTAGCAAGAGCTCCATAAGCGACTGCAAGCTGCAAAGGTGTAACCATTATTCCTTGTCCGAATGAAGCGGTAAAGAAATTTATGGTAGTTTTCAGACTCTCCAAGTTTTTTATATTGCCCACAGATTCATTGGGAAGTTCGATTCCCGTCTTTTCGCCAAAACCGAATTTTTTGACATACTCCCCAAAAACTTTATTGCCGACAAGTTTTTCGATATAAATAACGCCCGTGTTCAAAGATTTTTCCAAAACTTGAGTCATGGTTTGAAGACCGTTTGCCTTTAAATCCGAATTCTGGATATCAAAGCCAGCCTCTTTGACTATACCGGTATCAATATAAGTTGTATTTGGACTTATTTTTCCACAATCCAGCCCCATTGCCACCGTAAGCGGCTTAAAAACAGAACCGGGTTCGTATGGCTGCGAGGTCGCCGCATTGGAAAATAAAGAAACGTCTTCTGTTGTAGCATATTGATTTGGATCAAATCCGGGAGCGTTCGCCATGGCCAAAATCCTGCCAGTTTTTGCTTCCATCACCACGATGCTTCCACTATCTGCCCCGTATTTTTCTAAAGAAGATCTCAAGATTTTTTCCACTTCATATTGAACAGTATGGTTCACTGAAAGCATAAGATCATTACCATCCTTCGCCGGATCTGTCTCGCGATCAGAAATAGAAATCCAGCGTCCGCGAGAATCTCCTTTTTGTTTGACCATTCCGACACTTCCCGCGAGCTTATCTTGCCAAAAAGATTCCAGGCCATACATACCACGCATATTCTTGCCATCGGAACCGACAAATCCAACCAACTGTGAACCAAGTTCACCGCCGGGATAGTAGCGATAACTTTCCGGTTGCAGATATACGCCGGCAATTTTAGCTTCTTTTATCCGAGCCGCTTCCTCGTCAGAAAGCTTGCGCTTGATTACTTCATACATATCATCAGGTTTTTGCAATTTTCCCTTGACCTCCTCTTCGGCGATACCGGTTATTTCAGCTATTTTTTGAGAAGCTTCCTCTGCGTTCTTTATTTCCCGAGGTACGGCAAACAATAACTGCATTTGGCGATTAACTGCCAATGGATATGGTTCAACTTCATCTTGCATGAATATTTCTCCCCTTTCAGCTTCAATAGGCACTCTCATTTCGTGTTGTCTCTGGGCAATATCGGCATATTTAGCATGCGCCAAAACTTGCAGCACAAAAAGTTTCCCCACGATAGCGACAGAAATAAAGCAGACAAAAAACACCAGAGCGGTTATCCGCCAGTGTTTTGGTGAAGTCTTACCAACCCTACGCGTTTTTTCAGAAGTAATTTTGCGCATATGGTTTTCCGATCTAAGCAAATGAATCAATTTCGCGAACGGAAAGCGACTGTGTCATATTCTTCAATATACACAGGGCTTTCAACATCTTTCATCTCCAATTGGCGCGCCGAATCTTCAACTCGATAGAGCGATTTCAATTCAGCTTCCCTGATGCGCAAACTTTCGTTTTCCTTTTTGAGCTCGCTTATTTGTTTTTCAACTTCCTTAATAGCGAAACCCTGAACAGCACTATGGTTTATAGTATAGATATACAAAAGCCCGACGCAAACCGCGCTGGCAGTCACAACGAAAACAGGTCTTGCAAACCCGGCATTGCCGGAAATCTTGCAAGGTGCTTGTTTGGATGAATCTATTTTTCTTTTTGTTTTTGGCTGCCAGCCGCAATTTGACCTGCGGATGACAATTGTTCTTTTTGTCATTGCTTCTCAGTCCCCCTGAGAAATATCACGTTGATTATAGTTTTTCAGCGACTCTCAATTTTGCGCTTCTTGAGCGCGGATTGCGCGCAATTTCTTCCTCACTCGAAACCATGGGTTTACGAGTGATTAATTTTACTTTCGGTTTTATGCCACAAACACAAACTGGCATTTCTGGCGGGCATATGCATCCCCTAGCATATTCCCTTAGCATGTTTTTAACGATTGAATCCTCTCCGGAATGGAAAGAAATTATCGCCAAACGCCCCTTTGGAGCCAACTTTTCAATTGCCTCCGGTATGAATGCCTTGATGGCATCCAATTCCCCGTTAACCTCGATGCGCAATGCCTGGAATGTTTTTGTGGCCGGGTGAATCCTGCCACGACGGTACATTTCAGGAACAGCATCGACAATAAGTTTGGCCAGTTGTTTGGTGTCTTTAATTGGCGCCTCATTTCTGGCCTTGGCAATTGCACTAGCAATACGCGCTGCAAACCTTTCATCACCATATTCGCGAATGATCTTTTTGAGATCCTCCTCGGAATATGAATTTACCACTTCTGCTGCAGTCAGCGACTTACTGCGATCCAAGCGCATATCCAACGGAGCATCCTTTTGGAAGCTCAGCCCCCGCCGAGCATCATCCAACTGATCCGAAGATATTCCCAAGTCCGCAACTATCGCATCAACTTTATTTATTTGTAAACTATTTAAAACCTCATCAATATTCCCAAAACTCTCATTAACCAAAACCGCATTTCTCTTTCTCAAATCTACCCCCTCAAATCTCTCAATTGCTTCCTTGTCCCAATCAAATGCAATCAATTTCCCATCGTCTCCAATCTTTTTTAATATCTCGCGGGCATGTCCGCCACCACCCAATGTCGCATCAACCACAATCATTCCTTCTTTCAGATTCAGTGCCTCAATTGTCTCTTTCAGCAAAACGGATTTATGAACTGTCATGTCAGTGATCAATGAACAATGACCAGTGATCAAAAAGATTTAACGTTTTCCCCATTATTCTTTGTTCACTGTTCTTTGTTCACTGTTTAATAGATGCCCAGTTTCCCCAATTGTTCCGCAATTTCATCGGTGTTCTTGATGGCATTCTCACTATACGAATTCCATTTCTTTTCATCCCAAATTTCCAAGCGATTGAACAATCCCGCAACCGTGACGTTTCTATCCAAAGCGGCGTACTCTTTCAAATAATCAGGAATGAGTATGCGGCCCTGACTGTCAACGTCGACATCGGTCGCCCCAGCAAGCATCACGCGAACAAAACTGCGCGTTCCCGACTCCCCCATCGGAAGCGTGCCAAGTTTCTCAGCAAGCTCTTGCCAAACTTTGATTGGATAGATAAACAAACACTTGTCCAATCCGCGAGTCACCACCACCTTTTTTCCCAACTCCTTGCGAAACTTCGAAGGAAGCGCCAGACGCTTTTTGGGATCAATGGAATGTTGGTGTTCGCCAATGAACATAACCGATCCGAATCAACGAATTAAATTCGAATCTACGAAATATTTCGAATACCACGAATTTAAAATTTTAAAGTTCGTAGATTCGGATATGTTTCGTAGTTTCGTATCGGCTATTACACCGATTTCCCCACTTTCTTCCACTTTGCTCCATCGCAACTTAATTTTACCCCACTGACACACATCGGTCAACACTTTTTGACAAATAAAAAAAGGCTCCATTGAGCCTTGATTTCAAGTTATGCACAGATAAGAAAAGTTGCCTTGCTCAAATTAAGCATGGCAACTAAAAATATGATTCTTCCAAAGGTCAATCTTGGCTAGTTGGCTTCTCTCCTTTCACGAAACGTACTATGACTGGAGGATTTTTCAGAAGAAAATCACGAGCTTCCGCTATTTCTTCAATTGTCAGTGAATCATTTTGGTTATCAGCTTCACTATACGATATCGGTTTGCCATAAAATAAAACTTCACTAGGCTTATTACGACAAACCTCAACAGGAATCTCGAATGAAATAGCTCTTTTCAATTGTTTCTTGAGTTTGCACTCTGCGAAAAATTCTGAATCAACTTCACTAAGTACTTTGAAATAAGTATCTTCGAAATACTGGGGCGAATCTTCAACAACTCGGCAATAAAACTGCACCATATCATATTGAGACTTTGATAAGAACTGAATCATGTCACCTGAATAAGCCCTTCCTTTATTGCGACGCAATTCAACAACAAGTGGAGAATCAAGATTACCAGAAATATTATCCATGATAAGTCTGAATTTGAGAAAATCCCTATGAGACAACTTCTGGATAAAATGAGTAACCGTCGTTCTATTCATCATATAACGATTGTCATACAAATTTTCGATAAAACCAGTCTGTATTTTTTCCGGAAGTTTGATGTCATGACTTACAGGCGAACCATTTCTTATTTTTCCAAATCTTGACTCCAATATTCCAATCATATCTTCACGATAAGAGAAACTTCCGCCACACACCAATTGAATATTGCCAGCATGATAATACTGGAAAAAGAAACTCGCTATATCATCGCGATCGATGCTTTTTATATCATAATGAATCCCAATAGGAAGATTGCCAAGCTGATTATTTTCAAATACAGCCCGAAAAAAATCAACTGTTTCATAATAAAATCCTTTTGCATATTTCTCTTCATATTCACGCAAGATTACCCTTTTGACAGATTCCACATTTTCAGTGGTGATTGAAGGATTGGACATATAGTCATAAAGAGTCTCCGAAACCAGCTCGGCATCATCAAGATGTGATTCTGCAAAGTATGAGGTCATGTCAAAACTAGTAAGGCCATGGGTTATTCCTCCACGCTCCGTTACCCTCTTGATATTCAGCAGGTAATCAGAAACTGCTTCTGTCCCTTCAAAGGGCATGTGCTCGAAAAAATGAGCCAGTCCCTTTTTGTTAGGCGGGTCAAGTACGGAACCAACTTTTGGCAAAAAAACACCGAGATGTCCACGATAATCCGTCTGGATTGTCTTTCTTTGCATCCATACAACAATCCCATTGCTCAAAACATGCTTGTCAAACTGCGCCGTGTCATGAAGCCTCCCTATCTTTTCCCGTGACATACTTCCCCCTTTCTCTGTCATATTTGACTGCCCCCTTTCAGGTCCTGGTAAATTTTGTTGTTAAAGAATAGTTTTTGAGTATACAAAAAATCCCTGAAAAAATCAAGGGGCTAGAAGCTTAACCCTTATACGAGCTATGTGCCACCGAAAAGCAGTTTTGCAGCCTGCAAACAGGATATGCTATAATGAAGACAAAGCCTTCAGAAGAGAGAGTGAAAAGATTTACCCCACCTGGATTTTCAGGGAAAAAATATATTTTTTTCCGACATATATATTCACGGGGTTTAGAAGCTCTCTTGCATTGAGGGCTTTTGTAATCTCTACAAAGTACCAATAAATACGAATGTACGAAAAATTGATCAGTATGCACTAATTTGTCTAGTCATTTCGGTTGTTTGCTATTTAGCAGATTCGGATTTTATTTGTTGTTTCGGATTGGTATGCAGTTTTAAATCGGTTTTTTTAGATTTCTTGATAATAATTCTCTGCAAACCAAAAACGCTTTTGCCGGAAACCGTCATTTTTTGCTTTTTCTTCTTTTCTCTTTTCTCTGCTTTTACTTTTTTCGATTTCATTGCTTCCTACAAATTACAAATTTTTTACAAATGTACAAATATTTCAGGATATTACCTTAAAATTTCCACAGATCCATCGTTGTTCCAGCGCACAAGTCTGGAAGGACTTCCGGTGATTTTTCCTCCGTCCACATAAACATCGACTGAATCTCCGAAATAGGCTTGCGCTTCTTCGATTGTTGTTGCCGGAGGCATTCCTTCGGTGTTCGCGCTCGGTGCGATCAAAGGTCCGGTTATTAATAAAAGTTTTTTTAATATTTTGTCAGCTGGCATGCGAAAAGCGATCGAGTTCGTGCCACGATGAAGATGAAAATATTCCTTTTTATCGCATGGCAAAACAACACTCACCGAACCAGGCCATACGCCTTCCAAATATTGTTTGGCTTTTTCTGAAACATCAAGAAATTTTTGAAGTTGTTCAAAAGACGCAACAAGCACAATCACAGGCTTATCCGGAGATCTTTTGCGAAGTGCATATACTTTTTCAACCGCAGACTTATTGAGGGCTGAGGTAACAATTCCATAAAGCGTATCGGTAGGAATTACCACAATTCCTCCTTTTTGTAACGTTTCCACCAGCGCCTGCCAATCTTCATTCCATTTCATAAAAAATAGAAATAAGGACATCCGATGTCCAAATCGCCCCACATTAAAGACAGGAAATTAAACCCTTCTACTTATCTTATCAACCCCTTCATTATTTGAAAGTTCCTTTTCCTTGCTAAAGAAGAAAATATAAATAATTTCCAAAATCGCCAAAGTATTGAGGATCAAAATTACAATAAACCAGATTTTTTGCCTTCTTTGTGCAGCCATCCAAAGTGCCACTCCCTTCCAAGGAATAGTCCAGGCTGCTATCAGAAAAATTATCCAGCTGTTTGTCATTAAAAATTCAAGCATAAGAACTCACGAATTATGAGCAAATAACAGCAGTTGAAAGCAAATTCGCTCTTATTCGTTTTAATTAGTTATTTATTAGTGAGCTTTATTATTATAGCATAAACCTATCCTTTTTCCTCCTCTAATATTCTCTTTTTACTCTCCTCCCCCCTATTATAGCCACCAATTTTGCCATCGGAGCGGATAACTCGGTGACATGGAATTTGAGAATCATAGTTTTTGTTCAAAATATTGCCGACAGCGCGCGAGGCTTTTGGTTTACCAGCTTTCTCAGCGACTTGCTTGTAAGTCATTGTTTTACCTTTGGGAATATTGGCAACAATGGCAAAAATTTTTTTTGCAAACGAGGAAGGTGTCCGATACCCCGGTTTCCCTTCCTTTCCCCCTGTTTTGGAATAATCCCTCATAACCCTATAAATTAAGAATCCTATATGTTTCTACTATATTTTAACATCTTTATTACACTGCAACATTACCTCTTTCCGGACGTATTAATGAATGTGGTAGATAAACCGACTATCCACACCCGCGCAGGGATTGCGCCCATTGTCGGACTTGGCATATCATTGTATACTTTACATAGAAACAAACATAAAAAGTATGCACGGGTTGCTGAGGGGGATTTTTCTTGCTGGAGCACATTCCGTTGCACGAAACAAAAATGAAAAACGACTTACACGATGAACTAAACGATGCCGAGAAGACACACAAAATCGAAGCTCTTCGCGACATGATATTAAACGCCGAGCGCACCATGCAAAGCGCCAAGGCGATGCTTTTGCAGCTGGAAGGAAAGAAAAAAGTCGGACGACGCCGCAAGATTGAAACCGAAGAAGACGGCACGGTGGTTGAAGGAACATTTGACGGTCAAATCATGCACGGAACAGACGGCAAACAATATCCGATTCCGGCCAATTACGCTTCCAAATCCAAACTTGTTGAAGGAGACATGCTTAAGCTGACCATAACATCGGATGGCTCTTTTGTATACAAACAAATAGGACCAATCGAACGCCGCCATGCTCTTGGAATCGTCAGTCAAGATGAGCGAGGAAATTATTTCGTCTTTTCCGAAGGCAAGCCATACAAAGTGCTTTTAGCATCAATTACCTATTTCCGAGCCGAACCAGGTGACGAAGTAGCGATAGTCACTCCACGCGATATTGAAGCTACCTGGGCCGCTATTGAAAATGTTTTGCAAAAAGGTGGCAGCGCTTTTTCTCCCTCTCGTTCAGCCTTGGACGACGAAATAGCCTCGCTAAAAATACAGAATGAATCTGCTGCGCCAAAGAAAAAAGAAACCACCTCTGAAGACTTGGTTGATGAATGGTCTGCAGACATCGATGCGCTAGAAGAAGAAATCAAGGCTGAACAAAACGGCAGCGTTTGACCTGAAGAGAAAATGATTGCGGCTTTAGATAAATCGCATTTTTTAATTAAATTCATAAACCCCCAAATCTACAAATCTTAAAATATCAATAAACATACTTTTTGTATTTTTGTAAGATTTTTGTAATTTTGTAGGGTAAAATAAATGGAAACAACACCTCAGGCATCCATGTCCAAAAAGGACTACGCATTCGGAATTGCAGCAGGACTTTTGATCGGGCTATTGATGCTCCCCATCCTAAAAGCAGCCAAACCGGATCTGTATAATAAGTTCGCTGCAATTGTTCTGCCTTTCTTTTTGATCGGCACTCCTGTCGGTTTGGTGGTTGCCAAAATGATTTCCCGCAAAATTGCCATCATTTGGCAGATCGGCAAGTTCGGAGTAATTGGTGTACTTAACACGCTCGTAGATATCGGTTCCCTCGCTCTGATCACCTTTCTCCTTCGATCTTCAGCGGGACTTGATCCAAAAAAGGAGCTGTTTTTCATATCAGGGGTTGCAATAACCATCTATTCCATATATAAAGCCGTAACTTTCATCATTGCCAACATAAACAGCTATTTCTGGAACAAATATTGGACTTTCGAGCAAGGAGCAGCAAAAAAAACACGTGCGCAGTTCTTTCAATTTTTCATTGTCAGCCTTATCGGTTTTATCGTAAACGTATTGGTAGCCTCCATTGTTTACAAATCACTGGATATTCTTCTTCCAGGAACGACTGACGACCAAAAGGGTCTTTTGGCTGCCGCAGCTGGTAGCATCCTCGGCATGGCTTGGAACTTCATCGGCTACAAATTCATTGTTTTTAAAGAGTAATGCTTTTTCTTCGGTTTTGACCAAAAATCCTCGTTTCCAGCGAGGATTTTTTATTTTAACCATAAGATGATATAATGCCCTAAAGACCAGCTAAAGTACTAATTTTGTACACCTATGAACCAACATCAGACTTTATATCGAAAATACAGACCATCTACCTTTAGCGAAGTTTTAGGTCAAGAACACATAGTAAAGACTTTATCCAATTCCATTGCTAATGGCAGAATCGGACAGGCTTATTTGTTCACCGGGCCACGAGGCACAGGCAAAACAACCTTTGCCCGCATTTTGGCAAAATCCGTAAATTGTTTGGATCCGCAAATTAAAAAGGACATCAAGGCTGATGCTTGCGGTAAATGTACCAATTGCAAAATGATTCAAGACAGTCCTTCGCTGGATATTTTCGAGATAGATGCTGCCTCCAACACGGGTGTGGACAATATTCGCGAACTGCGCGAAACGGTCAAACTCCCGCCAAGTCACCTTAAATATAAAGTCTACATTATCGACGAAGTGCACATGCTTTCCACAGGCGCGTTCAACGCCCTGCTTAAAACACTTGAAGAGCCGCCGGCTCATGTCATTTTCATTTTAGCCACGACTGAAATCCACAAAGTTCCTGAAACAATCGTTTCCCGTTGCCAGCGTTTCGATTTCACCCGCCTGTCGCTGGAACATATCGTCGAAAAATTGGAGTTAATTGCCAAAAGCGAAAAAGTTAAAATCGAAAAAGATGCCTTGGAAATGATCGCCATTGCTGCTGAAGGCGGCATGCGTGATGCTGAATCTCTGCTCGGGCAAGTTATTTCCCTTGAAGACAAAAACATAACCGCTTCCGAAGTAGAAGGCATCTTGGGAACCACAAAAAGAAAAAATTTGCAGGATATGACAACCATGCTTCTTGCCAAAGACACTTCCGGAGCGCTCTCTTTACTTAATAAGTTGGTTTCTGATGGCTATGATGTCGAAATATTTAACAAATCTTTAACCAATTACCTGCGCCAACTTCTTTTGGTTTCAGTCGATAAAAATCTTTCTGAGTTGCTTTCTCATGAGCTCACTTCCGAACAAATTGAAACCGTAAGAACACAAGCTGCCGATAGCAATCCTCAAGAAATTTTGTTTATTCTTTCTTGTTTTGCGGAAATTGGAGGAAAAATCAAGACCGCCTTTATTCCTCACCTGCCGGTTGAAATGGCTATTATTGAAGCAACTATCGGCAAAGCTGAAACTCCCGCTCAAACAGGAGCTATTTCGCCGATACCAATCCCTTCTACGCCAACTCCGCAAATTTTTGTGAAAGATAATTCTTCAAAAAAATACGAAGCTTCACTAGCGGAAATAAAAATAAAAGAACCTGCCGTAACGACGGCCATGAAATCAGAGCGTTCTGATGAAGCCAAAGTTGAAAATGTGACGAAAGAAGAAGTTTTAGAAAAAGAACAAACCAAAGAACCGTCACAATTCTCAATTTATGATATCCGCGGCAAATGGAACGCTATCGCGGCAACCATGTCCGCCGCCAACATGTCTTTGGCCACCCTTTCGCCAAATTGCGTGCCTATTGAGACCTCCGGAGACACCATAACCCTGGCCACGCGCTTTGAATTTTATAAGGACAAGATCGATGACGCTAAGAACAAATTGACAATGGAGGATGCTTTTGCTAAAATACTCGGGTGTCCAGTAAGGATCAAAGCTGTCGTCGATGGATCATATTTTGCTTCCAGAGAGCCAAGAAATGACGCTCCAGAGCAGCCTCGCGAAACCAGTTCCCTGCTTTCAGATGCAATGAATATAATAGGTGGAACAATTGTGGAGTAAAAAAGTTTGAAAACTTTTAATAACCAAGTTACAAGATACGAGCTCCAAATAAATAACGAATTCAAACATTCAATAATCAAACGGTTTGATCTTTTGGTTATTGATTATTGAAAATTGTTTAGTTTTTGCTTCTTGTATCTTGGATATTGATTAAAAACATTGGGGATTAGCCAAGCGGTAAGGCACCAGGTTTTGGTCCTGGCATGCGGGGGTTCGAATCCCTCATCCCCAACATTTGAAACTAAAAGCGCCATTTGGTGCCTTTTTAATTTTTAAAATTTTTGCCTATTTAAGCCTTTTTTTGATTAATAAATGCTCCAAAATATTGACAAATATCCAATTTAGGAGTATAATGTACGGTTATCTTAAGAACATACCCGCCCCCCATTTTAGTGAGTAAGTTTGTCTTCTAACAAAAGGAGGCTGGTATGAGTAAGGTAACATTTGAACTTTGCGAAAAAAAAGAAGAGAGGCTTGCTGATTATTTTCGAATCCGCTATGAGCGGTATGTCGAAGATATGAAAGCGGAAAGCCTCAATGACTCAGGCATGGAAATAGACGAATATGACAGGAGCGGCGCTTGCCTCTATATCATAATTCTGAGAGATAACAAAGTGATCGGAGGTTGCCGCCTCATTGATCGCCAACACTCTCCCATGCCTGTGGAGCAGTTTGTTTTTCCAGAATTTATGGGAAAACTTCCCGAAAGGTGCGCGGAAATATCCCGCTATACGATAAGCAGGGATATCAAGCTATCCTTGAGAGAAAGGGTGGAAATTCAAAAGGGTCTCAATGATTTTTTATTCAAGATCGGGATCCTTCAGGGAAGATTTTCCTGCTTTTGCGCGAACATCCGTGCCTCGTGTCTGCGATGGCAAAAGATGTTCTACTCAACCCTCCGGGTTGAGGAAATAGGCAGGATTAATTTCCACCCCGGCGCAGGAAAACTTATCCCTGTGCTGCTGCTCAAAAAATGAAGATTAAAAAGGCCAATCCAAGGAATTGGCCTTTAATTTATTTCGTTCCATTCTGGGCAACTTTTGATTTTGGAACATTAGCAAATTAGAGTCACTTATTCATATCTCAAGGCCTCCATTGGGCTCAGGTTTGCCGCACGTCTGGCTGGATAAAATCCGAAAATTATTCCCACTGCTGCAGATACGCCAAAAGCTAGAAAAACCGACCAATATGCCAACTGCGTATTCACATTAAAAAATTCAGTTATCACATAGGTTGCAACAAAGCCAAGCATAACCCCTATTAAACCTCCCATGAAAGTGAGCACTATCGCTTCTGCAAGAAACTGCATACTTATGTATATCTTTTTAATTCCCACAGCTTTTCGCAAGCCAATTTCCTTGGTCCTCTCCGTAACAGTCGTAAGCATCATATTCATAATACCGATACCGCCGACCAAAAGAGAGATGCCGGCTATTGATGAGAGCATGAGCGTCAGCGTACCTGTTATATCGCTGGCTGTTTCCAAAATGTCGCTTTGATTCATAATGCCAAAATCAGCACTTGAAGAATCAGTTATTCCATGTCTTTTTAAAAGCAATTGATTAATCTGCTCTTGCACGAGCGTCATATTATCCTTGTTTTCAACAGTAATATTGATGCTACTTAGATAATCGTTGTTAGCAAGATAATGCTGCACAGTGTTATATGGCACATATATGGCCTCATCGGAATTATTCATTCCGTTACCACCTTTCGATTTGGTTACCCCGAGCACATAGAATTCAATGCCGTTGATGCGAATTTTCTGACCAACCACATCGGCATTTTCGCCGAAAAGATCGTCACGAGTGGTCGGCCCGAGAACCACCACTTTGGACATATTGCTATTGTGCATATCGTTAAAGAATGTACCATCGCTTACTTTAATACTTCGCACATTCGCATAATCCGAAGTGGTTCCAATTATCCTGGTATTGGTATTATTTCCTTTTGCTACTACCTGAAAACTACCTCCATTCTGAGGAGCAATTGCTTTGATACCATCAATCTGTTCTTCTATGGCGTTCATGTCCTCCAGGGTAAGCGTTTGCGCGCTTCCTCTTCCTTGGTTCACGGTCGCACCTTTTTGAAATCCCGGACTGATCATCAACAAATTCGAACCGATCGATTCAATACTTGATTCAATAGATTTTTTCGATCCTTGTCCAATCGCAATCATCGTGATAACTGAGGCGATCCCGATAACGATACCCAAAATAGTAAGTCCGCTGCGAACCTTGTTCCCCATTACCGACCAGATTGTTTCTTTTATCAAATCTGAAAACATTTCTTTTTGGATTAGTTTAAACTAAATAACTCTATCCTGAGGCACATTTGGAACATCCTTTTCTATTAAACCATCGCGCAAATGGATTATCCTGTTTGCATAATCAGCAACATCCATTTCATGAGTAATAAGAATTATCGTATGCCCTTTTCTATTGAGCTCTTGGAAAGCCTCCATGACTATCCTGCTCGTTTTCGTGTCGAGATTTCCCGTAGGTTCATCGGCCAAAATTATCGAAGGATTATTTATAAGAGCTCGCGCAATCGCTACCCGCTGCATTTGCCCTCCAGAAAGCTGGTTGGAAAGATTATAAAATTTATCTTCATCCAACCCGGCATATCGCAAAGCTTGCTTAGCTCGCTCTTCCCTTTCTTCGATAGGAATACCGGAGTAGAGCAATGGCATCATCACGTTGCGAATCACCGTGGTTCTGGGAAGCAGGTTAAAAGATTGAAACACGAAGCCGATCTTTTTTCTTCTTATTTCAGACAATTCCTCGTCATTCAGCGCTGACACGTCTTGTCCGTCTAAAAAATATTTCCCTTCTGTGGGATTATCAAGTGCTCCCAAAATATGCATAAGTGTAGATTTTCCGCTACCGGAAGGACCGATTATGGAGACGAATTCGTTTTTTTCTATCTTGAACGATGCGTCACCCAGAGCCACTGTTTCTACAACTCCATTAACATATACTTTTCTGAGGTTTTTACATTCTATCATCATATTTTTTGATATACTGAAAGATTCTCGGTTTTTTATTGTGGCGGACCTCCCCCCATCATGCCGCCCATCATTCCAGTATTTCTTCTTGTCGAAGATGATGAGGAACTACTCTTTGACGCTGTCAAAGAAGCGCTATTTGAAACATCAACGCTCTGGGTGATAATTTCATCCCCAACACTAAGACCATTGTTTATTTCAGTTTTGGTATCATTGGATATACCAATCTCAACAATTTTTCTTTTCGGTTCGCCATTATCACTGAGGACTTCCACGTAGTTTTTATCGCCCGCTGTTTTAATTGCGCTTGTCGATATCGACAACACATCACTCTTGCTATCCACGATTATTGAAGCTGTCACACTCATGTTTGGCTTAATACGCGAATCCAGAGAATCGAAACTTAACGTAACGCTATAGGTGACAACCCCGGAAGAAACCGCTCCCAAAGCATCTATTTTTTCTACTTTTCCAGAGGCAGTAAAATCACCAATGGCGTCAAAAGTCATCGTCGCTTTTTGACCGATTTGCACATTGGGAATATCAACTTCATTTACCCGCACTTCCGCTTTCAATGTATCAAGATCGCCAATGATTATCGGCACCGTGCGCGAACTGCCTGAAGAAAGTTTGCTTAAATCATCTCCGTTTTTTATATTAATCTCATTTACAGTTCCACTTATCGACGCTTTCACAACGCGTTTATTTGCTTCGTCCAATTGATTGGCATATTCGGCAAGTGTCGCAGCATAACTTTTTTGAGCTTGGACGATTCCGTTTTGAGCAATATCTATCTTGTCCTTTAAAATCTGCATTTCTCTTGCATTATATGAACTAGGATCATCCTCATCTTCTTTTTTAGCCGAATGATAATCTTCTTTTGCCTGCTTTTCAGAAACAATTGCCGAATCCACGGCATTTTTGGCTTGTTGCAGAGAAACTGCCGCCTTTTGAGAACTCACGGTAAGGTCATCGTTAATTATCGTAAAAAG
>CAZAFB010000016.1:0-20550 GCA_964484505.1 uncultured Bdellovibrionales bacterium | reverse complement strand
AAACTGCCGCCTTTTGAGAACTCACGGTAAGGTCATCGTTAATTATCGTAAAAAGTGTATCTCCTTCTTCAACACTATCCCCAACTTTTACAACCAAATCGGCAACTGTACCTGAAATCGTAGGATCAATATTAGCTTCTTGGTCCACAGTTATATTTCCAGTAGCTGAAACCGAAGTAACAAGAGTGCCTTTTTGCACGACTTCAGTCACATATTTTATTTGCTGGCCAGTGTTGCCATTTTTGGTGTACGAATAATATACACCACCAATCGCAATCACAAGCAAGCCCGATAAAATCCACTTGTGCTTAACCGCGTTTCTAAAAATCTTGTTCATATAATAACCGATTATATTTTATAAATAATGTTTACTGTATCGATTTATTCAAACATCACTGCTTCAATTATACGGACAAACTTAGTAAAGTTTGCTTCAGTCATACTTGGAAAAATTTTCCAAATGATCCCTGGGAATCCCAGGACGTTGCGGGAAAAGCTTGATTACCTCGGCAGAAAACTCCGATTCTCCTGTTTTTTTGCCGAATACTTCAACCCTCATTCCTGTAGTTAATTTCGCTTCAGGCACATGAAGTTTGGTATCTTTTGTATAGGAAATCTTCCATATTTCGCCATTGAAACCGACCAACATAAATCTATCTGCGCCAATTTCGCTTATCTCACCACCCAGCATGCCATCTCCGGGATGATGCCATCTTTCATGCATCGGAAAAATAGCTCTGTGCGGCACCGAGCCGTTAGCAAAACGATTGCCCAGGAAATCATTAATTTTCCAAAGATGAAAAGCAAATCCCAACAAAGACATAATCAAAACACACATGCTGGTTATAAACAGAATGCTATAGCGATAACCATGTTTGGTTTTTTTCATGGCAAAATATCCCGCACCGAAAGCGATTGTCAAAAGAGCAATCCAAAGATAAGGCGCGCTAGCAAGCATTATACCCAAAAAGCGCTGCGCGCCGACATACCGGAATACTTCCGGCCCTAGATCAAGCAAGTTAAGCACGATAAAAGAAAAAAACAGTGCTCCCAAAAGCATCATCAAGATCCACAAACTCCAAAAAACAACTCGCTTGAGAATAACCAAGGCTCGCGACTCGGGTTGAATATGTTCGGTCTTTATTTTATCGATTATTTTTTGTGCGTAATTTCCTTCCATAATATTAACAATTATTAATGCCTTTTTCGCACGCTTTTTGAACTAAAAGCTTCCTGCCCCTGTTGATGAGCGAAGCGACACTGCCCTTGGGAAGTTGCATGATGTCCATGATTTCATTGTAATCTTTATCTTCCAAAAAGCGCAGAATCAAAACTTCGCGATAATTATCCGGCATTTCATTGATCAGATCTTTTACTTTCTCCAAGGAATCATTGGCCGCAAATTCCCTTTCGATGTTTAGACTTGACTTGAGCACTTTCAACAGCTCTTCGTCTTCCAATTGGATTGCCATCGGCCGCGCTTTCTTTTTACGTATTTCATCAATCATGCAATTTCTGGTAATCTGATATGCCCAAGTGGAAAACGTCATCGATTCATCATATGAATTCAAAAAACGGTATATTTTTATAAATGCTTCCTGCAACACATCTTCAATATCCTCTTTGGAAAAATATGAAGTTCTGCGCACATATGCAAAAAGCTTGTTCCAATATCTTTCAACAAGCAAGCCAAAAAAATCGGGATTCAATTTTGCAGCCGCTACCAGCTCTTTATCAGTCTTTTCCACCATTTTGAAATTAGCCCTGTTTCTTTATACGTCTATAATTAAAAAAGTTTGCTTTCAAAAAAGGCCTCCCTTTGGGAGGCCTTTGAAAAGAAACTACTTTCTCTTTGTTCTGGCGCTTGCCACTCCTGATTGCACTGTTTTGACGCCGTCTAGTGTTTGGGCATTAATTTGATAATAATATGCTACCCCAGGTTCAAGACCGGAGATAATCGTTTTATGAATTGTCCCCTCCACGCTTTCTGTGGCGGATGAAGTCAAGGAAGTTTTGGTTTTTCCATATGAAATGGTTCCTTTGGATGCTTCCGAAGTGCTCCAAGATACGGTAACAGAATTTACCGTTGTCGAGGCGGAAGATGACAATATGGAAAATGTGCTCACGGCAACATTATTTACAGTTACTGAAATCTGCGAAGAAGTCCCCACATTTCCAGTCGAGTCATAAGCCTTGGCCTGAAGTGTATATGTACCGTTAGCATCCTTGGTAGTATCCCAGGCAAAACTATATGGGGATGACGTGTCAGTAGCAAAAAGTGTGCCATTTTTGTATATTTCAACTTTTGTAACTTCTCTGTCATCTGAAGCACTGGCGGCTATGCTTGTGGTTCCTGAAAGCTGAGTTCCTGAAGCAGGAGTTGTTATTGAAACTACAGGAGCAGTATTATCCGGAGCCGGAACATATGATTTCGCAAGCTGCAAAGCTTTAGATACGTTAATGCGACCATAGCCGAATTTTTCATCAAAGCCCGTAGTACCAAGATCATCAGTGCTCTTGGTCAAAACATCAAAAAGACCTTGACTGGTGAGCGATGGATTGACCGCCAAAATCAAAGCTCCGAGACCGGCAGTCATTGGCGAAGAAAAAGAAGTTCCGCTGTGCCCCCCATAGCCTCCTCCCCTACTTGTTGTGTATATACTTGAACCAGGCGCCGCGATGTCAGCCCAGGTTCCGTATGAAGAAAAAGAAGATTTATTATCTGCAGAATCAGTTGATATTACACCAACAACTTTCGGTGTCGCTGCCGGATATATGGGACTGTTGGTGGAATAATTACCAGCTGAAGCAAAAACCAAAGCGTTCTTGCCCCATGCATATTCTGCGGCACTCTGGACCGTGGAAGTTGAACTTGTTCCCCCATAACTGATATTAATTATACGAGAACCGTGATCAACGCCATATATGACACATTTGGCCATCGCTGAATATGTCGCCCAAGCTGTCGGATCGGAAATGCGAACCGGAATTATCGGATTATTCCAAGCCAAACCAGCAACTCCTACAGCATTATTTGTTACAGCTGCAGCTGTTCCCGCCACTGCAGTACCATGACCTTGAACATCATCAGTATTGGTGTTGTTATCATAATAGTTATAGCCTGGCAAAAGTTTGGTGACCAAATCCGGATGGTCAGCATCCACACCGCTATCGCAAATCGTTATCGGAGAAGAATTTCCCATTGAAACATCCCACCCTTGTTGGGCGGCAATCTTTGAAAAATGCCATTGGGAACCCACACTTGGATCGTTGGGAACCGCAAAAGCTTCCGCCATGCCATTATCTTCAACAAACTCCACATGAGGATTATTGGAAAGAGCTTCTTTGATCTTTTCCTGGTTCTTTTCCGGAACTGAAATCACTTTTACTTTTATTTTCTCTATTTCATCCTTAACTTTAGCCCCATGTTCTTTCAAGGCTTTATCCTGATTGTCCTTGGAAACACCGTCCTTAAAACGGATTAACAATTCCCCTTTGACAATTTTATGCTCTGTCTTTTTTTCGCTTTTATCCGATCCTGCTTGAGAGCTTGTTTGGATATTCATATCAACCGCCCAGATAAGCATGGATGCAGCCCCGGCAAAAAAAGCGATTACAAAAAAGGCTTTCCAAGAGGCGACTTCCCTCTTGTGCATAAGCACCATTTTGCTGGCTAACCACGAACGACCAGCTTTGGCTCTTTTGTCTATCGGACGACTTTTAGAGCCACTTGTTTTTTTCTTGGCCATTTTTTTTGATTAATTATTTTATTTTTAACAAACATTTTATCGTTAGCACCATCGGTTCCGATTATGTTCCTATGGTCCAATTGACAACAGCGGTCTGAGGCGAACCCGAAGCGGTGCTTCCCCCTGAATCAGTTGCACTGACTGAAATATTGCCAACATACGTTCCCGTGCTAAGACATTTATTCACATTGACTTCTATCGTCGAGCTGCTTCCGGGAGCTAAGCCGGTTAAGCTTGTGCTAGCCTTATCTTTGTCTCGAGATTCACCTACCCTATTTACCGAAAGCCACGTAGCCGTGCCCCTGTTCACATTAAAGTTCATAGAAGCGGTACCAGTGTTGGAGATAGTGAAAGTATAGGTATTATAGTACCAAGTTGAAGGTGAGAAGCAGCCGCCTGTCAACAAAAACAATATTCTAGACATCGAATTGGTAATAGGGGAACCAGCAACTGTTAATATTGGATATGCCGCAACACAGCTATTGCCACTTTTAATATAGCCACTTTTGCAAGTATATTCGCATTTCGTTCCGGTGGTACAGCCTGAAACGACAGTGCTGTTGGTATCAGCCAGAAGCCCCGCATCATCTCCCGTGCAGATATTAGCATTCGCAATGGGGCTATTCAAACAGCGAGGTGTTATAGTAATGCTTTGGGAAGAGGAAGTCGTTGTCATTGCTCTTCCCGTATCTTCAATTTTCACTTTGATGTTATTATATGTTTGGGCCGTCGGATAGGTATAAGTTGT
Organism: uncultured Bdellovibrionales bacterium; assembly: GCA_964484505.1. Lineage (GTDB taxonomy): Bacteria > Patescibacteriota > Minisyncoccia > Moranbacterales > GWC2-37-73 > CAZAFB01. The sequence goes on along the minus strand of CAZAFB010000016.1, from coordinate 16,053 downwards.
TGTTACTGAAGATGAGGAACTGCCAACCTTGGAACTAGCTCCGTCGTTATTATAATCACCGTCACCATTGAAATCGAAAGCGTAGTTATATGGCCCCGTACCATTCGTTATGTTGGCTGAAAAAGTAAAACTTGTAGCAGTTGTGCCGCTTGCTGGGCTTACAGACAAAGATGCCACGGATGCAGGCAAGGTTACAGTTAAACTTACCGCATTTGAATAAACGGAACTGGAGTTACTCGTGTCTGTTATCTTAACCTTAACATTGTTATATGTTCCCGCAGAAGAGTATGCATGATTTGTTGCCTTTGAAGACAAGGAGCTACTAACCTGGGACCCCGTGCCATCGTTGGTAAAATTGCCATCACCATTGAAATCGAAAGAGTAATCATATGGCCCGGTACCATTTGTGACGGTGCCAGTGTAAAAGAAAGATGTGGCAGTGGTTCCACTTGCCGGACTTACAGACAAGGATGCCGCCATGGGAAGTGTCGCCGCGCCCACATTTACACTCACATCATTTGAATCAACGGAAGAAGAGTTGCTTGTATCAATTATTCTAACCTTAATATTGCTATATGTTCCAGAGGAAGTAAAAGTATGCTGCGCTGATTTGAAAGACGAAGAATCGCCACTGAATTGCGAACCAGTTCCATCGTTGGTGAAATCACCATCACCATCAAAATCAAATGCGTAGTCATATGGACCAACGCCATTTGTGACAGTTGCCGTAAACGTAAAGGCTGTATTGGTATCACCGCTTGCCGGGCTAACTGATAAAGATGCTGCCAAGGAAGTCGTGTATTCGACTTCAACCATCAAAGCCCTGGCCATTCCTTCGAATTTGCCGGTTGATTTTACTTTGTTAATCTGGGATATAGGACTGCTGCAACTTGTTATTGCCGCACCAGTTGAATCATAAAATTGAATCGTGACATCCCCTCCGCTTACATCAGGAATAGAAACCTGACCAGTTGCTGAATCACAACTCCCTTCGCCGGAAGAAACCAAACTATTTATGGTTTCTGTTTGAACAGCTGACTTTACTTTCGTAACCATTTTTTCTATACCGCTTTCGGCAACCTGTAGAGCTTGGTTTGATTTGGATGAGGTCTGTGAACTCCTAAGACCGGTAATCGACACCGTAGAAATGGAAGTAGCAATCATAAGCATCACTGTCAGAATAATCAGAGAATATACAAGAACTGAGGCTTTTTTTGTTTTGTTTTTTGGGCTTTTTATTTTGATCATAAATAACTAATGACTAAAGCAATCTTATGATGTCAGCTACGGTAACAACCCCGCAAAGGATGCCTTTTTCATCAATAACGGGCATTGTCGTGTAGGAATTGTTTTTAAAATAAGTTATGAGTTCCTCGACACTCTGATTTGCCGACATCGTTTCGCAGGGAGAAGACATAATGTCTTTCGCTGTAGCATCAAGCAATGGCTTCATGTCGGGATTTTCTCTTATTTCCTCCTCTTTAGCTTCACTTCTGATGAAATCAATAAAAGAAGGCAGGTGCATATTTGAAGCATCTTTGGTGAAAAAATCGGTTTCAGTAATTATACCCAGAACTTTCCTGTCTTTATCAATCACCGGTACACCATGAATCCTATTTTCAGAAAGCAAGGAAGTAACCTCGGAAATAGGCGTGTCGGAATTAACACAAATAACCTCCTTTACCATTATGTCTTTTATCAACATAGCAAATAGACTTTTTTATAAAAATCACAAAGACCGTCTTTTGCTTAATAATACCACAACATTAAAAACATTCAAAGCAATTTTTATGTTTTCCGAGCAAACATAAGGAATTTCCAAATCCTTTGCCAAATTCCCATTTCTTTCTTTTTTTTGACGATGCCAAGTTTGTTTTTGATTTGCAATATCTGTTCCTTGGCCGCCTTATATCCCACGGACATGAGCTCGTCCACTTTTTCAAAATCAGATGGCGTGAATTTTTCCAGATGCGGTTCAATAAAAATTCCTTCTTTTTCGCCATTTGAATGATTTTGGGGACGTAGCAAGATACCATATGAATTTATTATAACATCCAGCACATTGGCGGTTTTTTTATAGGTTCGGAATTGCCCAAGATTCACTCCAATAATCGTCTCCGCGCCCATTTCCTTAAGCGGCGAAATTGGCAGATTTTCAACAAGTCCCCCATCAACCAATTTTTTTCTTCCGACTTTCACCGGCACAAAAAAGGCGGGAATACAAGTACTTGCACGCACAGCATCAGATACTCTTCCCTTGCGAAATACTATTTTTTCTCCGGTATCAATATCGGTTGCTACAATAGCCAATGGTATCCGGGCATCTTCTATGTTTACTTTGCCAATCATTTCTTCCACTATTTCCCCAACCGGCTCATTGGAGTTTAACCCTAATTTTGAATAACCGAAGCGAGAAACATTCGACCAACTGAGTCTGCGCGAAATTTCAATCATCTTTTCCAGTGGCACTTCGAAGGCATAAGCTGCCGCAACCACCGCTCCCGCGCTGGTTCCGGAAATATAATCAACCGAAACCTCATTTTCCATGAGGGCCTTGATGGCACCGATATGGCAAATTCCCAGAGCTGAACCTCCGCTCAAAGCCAAACCGACTTTGGGGCGGTTATTTTTGTTTTTCCCTTTATTCATACAATATATTCGGCCTCACGCCTGCCTTTTATCGGCATGACAAATAGACCACACACCAAGAAGAATAGCTATTAACATCCATTGGGTACCAGCAAGCCATAGTTCCACTTTGAAAATAGCAACGGCTGCTGACAAAATTGCCGCAACAAAAGAAAGCATGCAAAGCAGTTTGGAAAGACCTCCATCTTTTTTTATTTCTGTCATATCACACCTCCTCTCTTTTTCTTTTTTTGTTATTTTTATTATACCACACAAAAGAAAAAGGTACTCACATTCGACAGATTATTGCCAGCAAGGGAAAGCTTGGCGTGACATGATTGTAATACAGGATGCATGAGACGTAGAAATGCATGGGGCTGAGCCCCATGGTGAATACGAGTAGTGCAGCCTGAAGTAAGGCAAATTTTCTTCCACTGAAAAAGCCCGGCTTCCATGATAAATATACTGGTGGCCGAAGAGATGAAGAATAGGCTAGCAGTGGAGGATTTTTTGCACAAAAAATCTGGGGTTTTTGATTTATAAACCATATTACATCAACTTATGCATCTTTCTCTTTATCCCTTTCTTTTTTCTGAAAAAAACTATCCAGAATTTCCTGATTCCGAAAGCTAATATCATGATTTCAGGGACCTAAAAGCCAAGGATATTCAAGCATTTTTCGAACTTGAAGAGATAAACTCTCCGCTCAAGGAAAAAGATCTCTTCAAACAAACACCAGTTAGTAACTCCGATATTGATTATTCCCAAATATGTTGCAGTAATGGTATGCCAACGACATATTGTGAATGCAACTGACTCAAACCAAAAACAAAGGAAACATTATCCTTCTTGAAAAAACCAGCGAACCTCCCCAAAGAGTCAAAAACCACAAGGGCAAAGCACCGGAGATATATCCCCACTGACCGAACTTGATACCGATAAATTCAAAAACAAATCCGATGAATATGGCATATGTGAAATAAAGCAAATCCGTTTTATCTCTTAATATCAAGAAAAAGGCCATGAGGATAAGTGAAGTGCTTGCTAATATTCCCATCTCACTATCAAAAAAGAAGAAACTCGCCACAAATGCCAGTAGCAACGGAAGGGTAATTATTGGACGCATATTGGGAATTCCCCCTTCCAAAAACTTTCTGAAATGCAACACGAAATATCCCCACATCAGCGGTTGATATAGCGGCAATCCCCAAATATCCGGATTGATAAAATAAAACAAGCCTCTTTTTACAGCCAACATATCAACAACCGTAAATATCAGGCAAGAAATAACATATAACCAAATTTCTCTCTTTGAAATTTGTCTGAAGGTGACAACCCAAACCAAAATGATCAAACCGATCTTTCCGACATTGGACGGCGTCAAAGCAATAATCGCCATTGTTGCCGCTAGCTGCAAAATGAGCAAATATTTTTTATTACTCCACGACATATTGTTTATTCGCTAGGATTAATTTTATCACGATTGGCAAATATGCATTCCATGAAAGCACTCAAACGATTATCCTGATGCACCGTGGATTGTCCATCGAAAGAAAGAGTTAAGTATGGAATTTTATCAGCAAATTGCTTTCTCAAAATCGGCTCAACTGCGGTACTGGTGCAACAATTAAATGGATGAATATTGAGCATTCCTTCAATTTCTCCCTTTTCCATATTCCAATAAGACTGATATATTTGCAAAATTATGTTGGCATCCAAATGGCAATTGACTATGTCCGACATTTTTTCAAAATATTCCACAGGATTAGGTTCTAATTGTTGGGATATGAATGGACGAAAAATTTTTTTGATCTGACCTATTTCGAAAATCGCCACCGGCAATGCAACCACGTCCCGGATAGCTCTCAAATAATCTCTATTTTTCCAGAGATTCTTATATCTGACCCGCAGCATATATTCGATATAGTCCGTAAATAAAGAGGTTCTCACGACTTCCCCACCTTGTTTTTCTATTTTGCGATAAATATCATCGTTCAAGAAAGCTTCAGACCTCTCATAATATGAGCCTGTAACCAGAATCTTCGGTTTATCACGCTCATCAATCGTCGGCACGGAAGTAATCTTTTTAACACATTTCTTAAGCGTCATATAGAAACGGCTAACCCCACCCTTTTCAAAAGAGGCGTACAGTTCCTCGCGACAATCGCTAAAAACCTTATCAGCTTCGCCTACTTTTTTTTCATATGGCCTTATGGAAAGGTGCAGTTTTTTCAAATATTCGTCCGCAAAAAGACAACGAACAAGATTAAGAGAAAATTTGGCACCAAAAATATCAATCATTTCGGTTATATCCAAGCCCTCCCTGGGGGAAATGATGTTCATTTTGAAATTTAAAGCATCCGCCACCTCGCGAAAAACATAGGAAAGTGAAGCAGAAGCGCATTGGCGGGTTCCAGGGATGCAGAAATAATCTTTTTCGCTATCGAATTTTCCACTTTTGATCAGTTTTTCCAACGCCCCGCTCGCTTGAACGAATGGCAAACAAGGTTCGACAATGGGAAAATATTTTCTGCCAACACGTATGAAATCCGAAGATCCATCGGATAAAAGTTTGGTTTTGATGCCTATGGAATTAAATCCTCCGGCATAAAACCTGAACGTGGGCAAAAGCCAAACAACACCCTTGATATGGCGATATTTTTTATCTGGTCTGAAATAATAAAAAGGGTGATGCTTAATTTTTTTGCTTTTTTTCTTTCCGGACTCCAGATAATTTTTTATTACTTCAAAAAAAGCAAGACACCTGGTTTCAAACCCGGCTTTGGCAGAATTGTCATCAACGGTCAAATGCATCATTGGTCTGTCTTTCATTATCTTTTTCACTATCGGCACTGAAATCGAATCCGGTCTGCATAAAAAGTTGTTAGTAACCAAAGGAAATATCGTCGGTTCCTTTTCTACAAGATACCTTGCGCCAAGATAGAAATCTTGGGCTGACCTGGCTATCAGATTGATATCTTTTTGCGGAGAAAGTTTTTCCGATTCTTCAAAAGGCAAAACTATTAGCGGAGCGACATTAACTCCCAATCGGGTGAAATTATCAGTAAGCCCCATATCAAGTTCGGGCGCGGAATTGTAAGCATGACCCATCATCAAAACTCCAATTTCTCCCTGGTGGGTCAAGTCCAGAAATTCTCTCCCTATTTCTTCTTTTTTTTGCAAAAATTCAGCAAAGGCCTCTTCTGACTTTTTTATGGCAATTCCGATCTCTCGTTCGCCAAAACCCAAGCTGCGACCGCATTCTTTCAATGCTCTCCTTATTTCATATTTTTTTCCCCGATAACGGATTACTGGAGAAAAAAATTCCAAGTCGGCAAAAGTGGTCCGCAAAGATGAGTCGACAGTAGCCTGAATCAAAAGACAATTATCGCATCTTTTGAAACCTTTCTGTCTGGGAAATTCTATTAGAGTGGGAAAAAATATATTCTTTATCCCGCGCCTGGACAATTGATCAACGTGCCCGATCAAGGCTTTCATCGGCAAACACACTTCCGAACTTGCCGCTTTCAAATTTCCCTGCTGAATAACATCCTCGCTGTTTTCGGAAAAAACAACGGAAAGTCCAAGCGAGCCGAGAAATGCTGTCCAAAGAGGGCCTTGATAATAATAGATCAGGGCTCTGGGTATACCTATCGGAGAACGACCTTTTATTCCGGGGCTCGCAAATTTTTTCTCATATGTGCGAATCAACTCCAGATAAGCGGCAACAAAATTTTTTCCTTTCACCTCGCTGGAAGATTCTGTAAATCCCACACAACCGCTGCAGTGATTCGGGGATCCATTTTTTATTTTTATGGGACATTTTTTGGCGGAGCAATCAAGATGCGAAACTTCTGCTGGTAGTGTTTTTTTGATTTTCTTTGAACTTTTTCTTATGAAAAAGCCGCGAAAATTACTTTTAACCAATTTTCCCGCCTTCAAATTTTCCAAAGCCATATTTGCCGTCCCGAGAGCACCGCTTATTTCTCCTCCATCAGGAACAATAATTTTCAAATCAGGTCGCATGTTGCGCATTGCCGAAACTAAAGCATGACAATTTCTGGCCAAACCACCTAGAAAAAGTATCTCTTTCCCAGTTTCATGATTTCCCACAACCAAGCGGAGATAATTTTCCGCTCCGGCATAAGCTATTCCCGCAGCCACATCTTCTTTGGTTATCCCTTGGTTAAGCATGGCCACAGCATCTGATTTGGCAAAAACAGAACATCTGTGATTCAATTGAGCCGGAGAATCGGATCCGAAAGCGAAATAATCAAATGATTTTCTGGAGTCGCCTCTTATAATTTTTCCAACCTCCTCAATGAAGGCGCCCGTACCGGCAGCACAGACTTTGTTCATCTCGAAATCCTCTACTTGTTTTTTTGCCAGCCTTATGAACTTGGAATCCTGCCCACCTATTTCAAAAATAGTTTCTGCCCTTGAATCAAGCATTATAGCGCCTTCCCCTTGCGCGGTTATTTCATTGATTCTGAAATCAGCTCCAATCAAGTCGCCTATATTTTCACGCCCGCTTCCGGTTGTTGCCACCGCATCAGGAAAACGCCCATTGACCTTCTTTTTCAAAAGTTCCAATCCTTGATTGAGAGTTTTAATCAGATTGCCCCCATGTAAACGATAGAACCTGAAAAAGCAATGCTTTTTCAAATCCAATGCGACAAGTTTTACACTGGAAGCTCCTATATCCACTCCCAAAACAAATTCTGAATTATCTTTATATTTATATATTTTAAAAATCTTTGAATTTTCGTTTTCAATCTTTTTCAATTTCTTCAGTGTGTTTTTTGAAGAAACCGAGTGAACTAATTTTATCCCTCCACCAAGAACTTTTATAGCTTTCTCTTTTACAATATAGGCACCACCCTTCAAATCCATCGCATGCAAAGCTGCTCCCAATGCCCCAATCGTGTCGTTGTTGGTTGGAATGATGAAGTCAGATTCACCCAATTTGAGAAGTTCTTTAAGTGCTTTGGCAACCCCTTTATTTGAAGCTACTCCGCCCTGGAAAAAGACTGGCGTTTCCAACCTTTGTCCTTTCGCCATAGAAAGCACGTTTATAGCTATAGTTTTGCACAGCCCCGCCGCTATATCCCTTATGGGCATACCTGTTTGGCGATAGTGCACAACATCTGAAAGTGCCAAAATACTGCACCTGCCGGAAATCCTTGCTTGCTTTTTTGATTTGATAGCCTCTTCTCCGAATTTCGCAGCTGATTCAAAACCAAGATTTTTAGCATGTAATTCGATAAAAGCTCCCGTACCTCCGGCGCACAAGTCATTCATTATGAAGTTGTTTATACTGAATTCTTCAGCACTAGCTCCAGGACCAAGATGAATCATCTTCGTATCCTGTCCACCGATATCTATTATTGTCCTTACTTGGGGATTTATCGAAAAGGCCCCCCGAGCATGAGCATATATTTCTGTAATAGCGCAATCTTTTTCCAAACCCAATTGCTGGACAAGCATCTCTCTTCCGGAGCCTGTTATGCAAACCTTAAGCTCACCATCATAGCCGTTGGTAATATCCTTAAGTCCTTTTTGCAATATCTTAACCGGCTCCCCCTGGGATCTTAGATACAGAGGTTCTGCCAAATATTTTTTGTCCTTGCCTATCAGAACAAGTTTTACCGTTGTTGAGCCAATGTCAATTCCCAAAAAAGCGACTTTATTTGTTTTTTCTTTTTTTGTCGACATTCTTTCAAATAAAAGGCAATGATTATCTATAAAAAAGATATTTTGCCAACTGGGAGAAAAGACTTCCTTTGAGTCTTACTCTTCTTTCTTTTTTCCCACCTTCCCCAATGGCCATAATGCTCATGTGGGTAATAAAATTTCTCCTTAAAAAAGCTTTTCTTTTTTTTGAAGCCTCGACTTGAAGCATTTTCCACTCCGCCCTTGATAGCGATGCTTCCAAGGATTCTTTGTATTGTTTTCTTGTTTCCCGATCAAAGCCTCCGAACAACCACGATAGCGCTGGAATAAATAATTTGGGAGGACGAACAAGATCTTCCAAAAAAATGCTGCCTTCATCCTTTGCGAAATACTCAAGTCTCTGCCAAAAAACATGCGGGTCAGCAAAATGGTGTAAGACATTGAAACTTATCACCGCATCAAATTTTTCCGGCAGTTCCGTTTTCAAAACATCGCCCAATACAAATGATATTTTTTCACCTACTCCATTTTTGGCAACATTTTCTTTTGCCTTTTCCAACATGACTTCCGAAACATCTAGTGCGGTAAGTTCAAATTTTCCGTTTTTGGCAAGCTCTATCACAATCTGTCCCGTACCGGCGCCCACATCAAGAATGTGTCCTTCTGAAAAATATTCCGCCACCCTTTCCACAAAACCGTTATGTACTATCGGCTGGTATTTTGAAACCATCCGATCATAAGCTTCGACACTATCGCGCGATTCATATTCATCTTTTTCTAAAACCCTCGGCATATGGCTGAAAGTCCTGGTTTGAAGATTTGAATTCCGAAAATTCGGACATTATTTACTTGATTTATGTCGCTTTCATAATAACACAAGGGATAAAAATATAAAAACCCTTTAATGTGCCAAATAGCAAATAATCCCCTATAAAAATAGTTGTCATCTTGGCAAAAAACAATACCGGATTTTTTTATCGCTTAAATATGCTATAATTAAAGCAAATAACATCTTAAAACAAGCCTATGTTTTTGAAACTTATCTACACCTTTTTTCTTGGTATCCTTATCGCACTTTTTGTGGGACTTGGCATTGACGCTTTCTATCCGGGACCAACAGCTCCCGATTACCCGTCCGAACTGAGCATCGCCAAACCTGAATGCGGCAATTATGATCAATTGAAGATTGAACAAGAAAAATTTGACCAAGCGCAAAAAGATTTTAATGAAAAATCAAAAGTTTACAATCGCAATGTCTCCATCGTTTCTTTGGTTGCTGCCATCATCATCATGATTGCCAGCTTCACGCTTCTTTCCAAAATCAAAATGATCGCCGACGGCATTCTTTTGGGCGGAGCATTCGCGACCGTCTATTCGATCATCCGTGGGCTCATGAGTGAAGATTCCCGCTTCAGATTTTTGGTAGTCACCGCCGGTCTCGTCATCACCCTCATTCTTGGATACATCAAGTTCATCAAACCAAAGGAAGGAAAATCAGAGTAAAAAATAATTTTTGCAATCATCAAACCAAAAACCACCTTTGCGGGTGGTTTTTATCAAATCAAACTGTTTTTATTTTACGCGATTCACCATGATTGAAACTTCTCCTTTATTCCCAGCCAAATCATATGCTTCCACTTTTATTGTATGCGAACCGACAGTAACCCTTTTTGTGTTCCAATTATAATTGATATTTCCTGTTACACTAGTAGCCACTTGTTTGCCGTCAATATACAGCTTCATGCCTGTTACCGCAACATTGTCGCTGGCAGTGACACTTATCGGAATTACCCCGCTTGTCACATTAGTTCCATTGGAAGGACTAATGCTTGTTATTACCGGCTTTTCGTAGTCTGGAGAGACTGTGCCGTCTTTCATAAAATTTACGTGCGAAACAGTGGACATCGGTATTCCGTTTCCATCAAGCGCTCTAACATAGAACACGTAATTTGAATTTGCCGCCAAAGTTCCGGCGTCAATCTGCACACCTGTTTCAGCAGTTGTTTTCAGCTTTTCATTTTCAGGATTCAGCCAAGCAGTTTGCCAAGGTTCACTATCAGAAGCGACTCCGGGTGTACCAAACACCCTTTCCAGCGCATATTGGTATTGCGCAGCACCATAAAACGGCGACCAGCTAAAATTTATCATACCCAAACCGATGCTTGTCCCACTGATTTGATTTCCGCCCAGCGAAGCATAGAAACCGGAAAGGTTTGATGTTGAAACATCCAGGATATTATCAACATCAGTCTTAATCGAAGTCATTTGGGAATATAATCTATCCCCGGGACAAGCTGTCGCGGTCGCATCCCGATGAGCGATTACGTTATTTAAGTCATTATGCCAACTTCCGTCATAACGACGAAAATCCGTATTTCCCTGCGTATTTATGCCGCGACTGTCTGCCACATATGCAATGACACTTTCAAGTCCTTGCCTTTGAGCAGCAGGAATATCAAAACTGGTGAAATCCCCCATGGCTGAAACGCCAAAACTGCCCATGTTATAACCAGACGTGTGTCCGGCTTCAATATCCAACGTCATTATCTGGTCAGCAGTAGGGTTGGTGCGACTCGCAATATCATGCGTTCCATATCTGCCTTCATAAACATTTCCGGCAGCATCTACCAACGCGTTGTAACCAATATCTCCCCAACCTTGAGTAACGGCATGGTAATAATAAACAGACCTTATTTCGGCTTTATTGGTTTCCAGATCAGTTACCCCGTTCGAACTGGCCACGGCGGTATGATGAACTGATATTTTTCTTGTTCCGTGATATGAACGAGGCCATTCTTCTTTCCCTTTTCTGTCGAAACGATAGCTTTCATCAGCTCCCCAGTCTTCACGGGAAATCACATTGATATTTTGTCCATGCGGAGATGTTTTCAATGTCCCCACGCCAAAAGCCGTGCTTTGCGGAGCTAAACTTAATTCTTTGGTAACTTGTTTTGATTCTTCACCTGAATTAAGGAAAGTAAACGTAAGATTTTTTAACTTTGGAGAAATTCCGTCTTGCGGAATGAATTCGATTTTAGCTTGGGCAAAATTGTCTTTTTCCACTCCGACAAGCGCGGCAAATATTTCTTCATTTTTCTTATCGTCTCGATTTTCGTCCAGCTCTACGGAAGTTTTTATCCATTCGCCAAAATTCTTTCCGTCCTTGCTTGTTCTGACATAAACCTCGAGCAAATTCTTATTAATCTCTTTCTCTTTCCAATGCAAGCCGACATGAGTCGCCCCAAAAGGAGCTTGAATTACCGGAGTTATATATTCTCCTTCTCCATCTTCAGAGCCGAGCTCAACGCCATTGGCATTTTGCCTGATTTTTGAATTCTTGAATTCCCCTTTTTCAAAATCTTCCGCTGTTTCCAACTTCTTGTCATATGCCAAAGTCTTATATGTGGTTTTAGCATTAACAGTCGGGGCAAACGAAGTAATTCCAAAAATCAACCCGAGAATTACCAAAACAGCGTTGAGTCTAAACATTTTCTTTAGCCATTTCTTTTTCATTTTATTTTCATTTTAACAATTACTCCTGTAATTATAGCACAAAAAACTACCATTTAAAGACAAATAAAATCCAAGGGGCGGTCCTTCGCTTAATTCATATCGACTTACCTACCCTGCAAGATCCCGATATTAAAAACTTTTCGTGGTTGAATTATATTACAGACACTAATGACCCTCGTGGTGGATTTGAACCACCAACGCACAGATTCAATTTCTGCCGCTCTGCCATTTGAGCTAACGAGGGAATTTTATTTCAGGTCTTAAGCAACAAAAAAACCGAACTTCAAGTCGGTTATCACATTTGTTTTTTCTGAAATCCTTTTTTTGAAAATCATTCATGCAAAAACCGACTTGCTTTTTTGGCAGGTGCCATTTGTTGGCAAATTTGGTTTTTGGTCAGAATCGATTTCATGACCACATTATATCAAAACAGTCTGGTTTGTCAAAATCGTGATAGCTTTTGTTACGTAACATGCTACGTAACAAAAAACAGACGCTTTCGTGTCCGTTTTGGGGTTGATTTCTTCAATTTTTTGTTTAGCAAAATTCGCAGAAAAGAAAAAAGAGCTGGTCAGGCTCTTATTGTTCTGCTTATTGCAACGACCGTTTTGATTTATTTCATGCACCCCTCATAAAGTTCGTCTGCTTCGGAGTAAAATTGCCGGCAAGCAGAAACAATGAGGTTATCATCAGCATCGCGAATCCAGGTTTCTGTGTCGATTGAGACGTTCGGATTCTCAATAATGATGGGCTTGATAACATCAAGGCCTCCGGGACGAAGACCGCCTGCTATGACAAAATTCATTTCGTCTTCCAGATAACGCAGATTATCCAGGCAATCCAGGATAAATTTTGGTTCCAATGGCTTACCATCCCCCATGCTCTGGTCCATCAATGCATAGTCGCAGATGCCGATATATTCACTGACCTTTTTTGCCAAAACAAGTGGGCTATTGCCCACACGCACCAAAGACTCTCTCCCGCATTGGAGAACAAGCTGATGGTCAGGATTTCGCCTGCGATATTCCATCAGGACATAAACTGAAGGCCAGGTAACATTGAGCTGAAAGCCATGGAAATTTTTCCCACCAAGCTCTGCCACCTTGTACATCAAATCTGAAAGTTCATCGGCGTCCTTGGTGTGGATATGTGCAAAATTCAGCACGTCAGGATGATTAATGAAAACTTCCGCCAGCTTTTCAGGTCTTGGATAACGTTTTGGATGGTTGTTCGGAATACCCACTATACTCTTGGGACTAACCAGAACTCCAACCATGAGTTTTCTTTTTGCTCCGGCAGGCACAACCTTCAGAACATCTTCGACCTGCTCCCGCGAAGTAAAACCAGTTTCTCCAATGTATGGCTTCTTCATTTATTTTTCCTCCTATTTTTTGATTTACATCATATCAATCATCCTGGTTTATTTCATTCAGCATGTTATTTGCTATTCTTTTTCTTTTGCCCTCGCTTTTGACAAGATCAAGGCTTGTAATCCCTTTCTCATTTTTTGTTGAAAACGACATCGTAATCAAAAGCAATTTGCGAAATACTTCGTAGTTTCCACTTGCACTCAACATGAAGTTTCTGTCCAAATCTGAGGACGTATCAATAACAATAGGCGCTTGCGAAACAAAAGATCTGAGGCGCTGCAAATGAGGTTCACTCAAAACTTCCCTCATTATTCCATTGTACGTTTTTGCGGGCATCCAAGAAAGCACGTCCAAAAATACTCTGAAGTCATCTTGTGACTCGATTGAGGAGAAAACATCCACAGCTTCTGCAATCTCAACTTCATGTCCGTTTTGATCCAGACTATCCCAATATGGAGCAAGGGATGATTTTCTGTTTAACTTTCCAAGTAGGGCCTTGTTATACCCACAAAATAGCTCTTCTCTTTTCTTGGTAAATTCAGGTGGTAAAGAATCCATAATTTTCATCCCGACAAGACCTACGCCACATTGCTCTCTGATCTGCCAGTACTCTTTAAGCATCTGGCCGAAACATTCTCTCAGCTCAAAATATACTTGTTTGAACATTTTTCCTCCTCAAAATATATTTATTCTTCTGTTAATGTTCTGTCCTTTTGGTCTTCAATAATAGCCCAAAATATACGCAGCGTCAATCACCGCTTACTTTCGTTACGTAGCTTATTACGTAACAAAAAAACAGACGCTTTCGTGTCCTTTTTGGGGCTGGATTTATTGAGCTTATTGCTATTTTTAAACAATTAATCTACAATAGACTCATTCGCAAAGGACTTGGCCACCCAATGCTTCTCCGAACGGAGTGACAGAATTGGCTACCGCAAAATTTTGAGATGGGTTTCTAGTAGCGACAAGCGAACGAACCGAGGGCGATGTTACTACAGCATCAATCTCCACCAGATATCTCTCAATTTTGCGGTTTTTCATATTCACGGGAGGATTTTATCAAGTGTGGAAAAGCCTTCACAAAAATATGCCAAATAAAAAAGGAGGACTGCTGTGAATTTCTTCATTGCCAATCCTCCTGTAACGCCAAGTATGATAATAAAAACACCTTCGCTGGAAAGTGTTAAGCAAAACCTCGGCGGAGAATTCCACCGAGGCATCATTGCCAAGCGCAAAAGCTTGGAGTTAATCGGGCACATAAGGGTGCGGGTTTTTGCAGGCAGCGAGAATTGCAGGACCATTATCTTCCATGAGACTCCTCCATCCATCTTCCAGCTGGCGTTGCGTCAGTCCATCGACCGGACTCGACGAGTCGCTCTTTTAAACAACAGTCCTTTTACCATCTGCCCCCGTAACTGTAACCTTGATCGTCATAATCATCCCCCTTTCCATTTTTTTTGGAATGCTGGATAGCTAAAAACACACATTAGAAACAACTATTTTCACTATAAACCCATATATAGATTTTTGCAAAAAGAAAACGGGGCTAGCTTCTGCTAACCCCATCGAAATTAAGCAATCACTGACTCGAAACCCTAGAACTCGGCAAATCCTTTCATAGTCGGAATATAGACCATGCCATGAATTAAGTTGCGAGAATCGCGATTCCATACCTTTCTAACCTCGTCTGCAATTTGTTGAGCTCGCTGGTTGATATTCACCTCACGCTCCGGATAAGCATTGGCCTGAATGATGATGTTAATCTGTTTGCATTTACTTCTTATACCCGCCTCACGGAACTCAACTTCAACGTCATCGGGAACAAGGTGAGCTCTTTCATTTTCTTCGACGTGAAGTGCCTTAGAGACTATCTTCTGAATCTCATCGCTTAACCTGTCCAAATCTAACGGATCAGCGATCCACCTATGAACAACCTCTACCCATGGCATACGAATGCCCTCCTTTTTTCATGTTTTTTTCTTGCCTCGTGTTTTTATTCTGATCTCAAAAGCAGTATAGTCCTCCCTGTTGTTCCAAACCGCTTTGGGTCTGTCCCAAAAAGATTTGATACGGATAGAGCGAATTTTGTCGATTGGGATTCCCTCTCCGACTTTTTTCCATTCCTGCACTTTTTCATTGGGGTCAGTATATCCCGCAGCTTTATATCCGGTGAACATAATCTTAACACTCGCATCCAAATCTATTCTTTGCATTGCAATAAACGGATGCGGCACCCACGTCATGGTTTCCATAAAAAGGACTTTTTTCTTTTCATCATAACTTATCCTGACATTCTCCACGTGAGGATTTGTATAATCCAGAAAGATCTTGCCACTAAGGTGAATCTTTGAATTTGTGGGGTACTTCCTCCCATCAATGATGATGAATCTGAGCAAGTGATTCCAAAACGAAGAATGCAGAAGTTTTCCAATATCCCCCGCCAACAAACGCTTGCCATTCTTGATAAGGTTTATGTTGCCCTGCATTATCCGTCTTTCCCTTTTTTCCGCCTCATTTGTCAAAAACATTTTTACCATCCCCCTTTCCGAAATTTTATTTCAGACCAATATGTAAATTCATTCATTTTTCAAGCTACAAAACCTGCCCTAAAAGCAGTCCTTTATCCTAGCAGATATTCATATTTATGCAATATACAAGGCAAAATTGCATTTTTTATATAAAACTCAGAACTAAAAATCCTTCCTCCCTGATTTCTTCAATTCCTTTTTTACATTTTTGACAAATTTCCCGAAATTTCGGTTCTTTTCCTTCTTTTCCAAAATTAAAACAAGAGGCGCGGCCTTGTTGGCTATATGAAATAAAGGGTTACGATTCGGGTACTATCTATTGACAAAAGGATGCTGTGGAG
>CAZAFB010000015.1:18747-29322 GCA_964484505.1 uncultured Bdellovibrionales bacterium | reverse complement strand
ATAGCCGGGTTTGTACTTTCCATCGGTATGGCAGTCGATGCGAATATTTTGATTTTTGAAAGAACCAAAGAAGAAATTCGCAAGGGAAGATCGATTTCCAGTGCTCTAACGGAAGGATTTAGACGTGCTTGGACGTCAATTCGCGACGGTAACCTTTCAACAATAATCACTTCACTCATTTTGATTATGTTCGGCACCGGTTTTGTGAAGGGATTTGCGATAATTTTGATTCTCGGTGTTTTGGTTTCAATGTTTACGGCAGTGACGATTTCACGTACGATGCTTAATTTCATCATCAGGCAATGGGCGGAGAAACATTTGTGGATAATAGGAGCATCTCGTAAGAAAAACGAATAAGAATATGATTAATATTATTTCCAAAAGAAGATACGCGTATATTTTTTCGATTACACTTACTGTGCTCAGTGTGATTAGTCTTTTGGTGTGGGGCTTGAAATATGGCATTGATTTTACGGGGGGCACATTGATGGAAGTCAAATTTGCCGAGCAAGCGCCGGAAAATGGCAAGTTGGAAGAGACTCTCAAAGATTTGCAATTGAAAAGCTTGACTATCCAAGCTTCAAACAATAATTCTGTGTTGATTCGTTATGCCAGCGAAGAAGATACTGTCAATGATGCTGTTTGGAAAAAGATAGGTGAAAATTATCAGGGTGCTACGCAATCAAGAGTGGACTATATCAACTCTTCAGTTTCCAAAGAATTGCGCACCAAATCTTTGGGAGCGATTTTTTGGGCAGTGGCTGGGATCATGGCTTTTATCGCCTATGCTTTTCGCAAGGTTTCTCGCCCGGTGCCTTCTTGGAAATATGGTGCGGGTGCGGTTATTGCCTTGGTTCATGATGTCTTGATAACGGTTGGAGCATTTTCAATACTAGGTCACTTCTTCGGTATTGAAGTGGGAGTTCCCTTTATTGCCGCATTGCTTACGATTCTCGGTTTTTCGGTGCATGACACTATCGTGGTGTTTGACCGAACACGCGAGAATTTGTTGCGCGGAGGCGGAAAAGAAAAATTTCCCGAAGTTGTTAACCGTTCTCTCAATGAAACCCTGGTGCGTTCCATCAATACTTCCTTAACGGTGATCATAACTTTGCTGGCCATATATCTTTTCGGAGGAGCATCAATTAAATATTTTGCACTAGCTCTTCTGATAGGAATAACATTCGGAACATATTCCTCAATCTTCATTGCTTCGTCGCTTTTGGTGACGAGTTATGAGATGCAGCGTAGGAGCAAATGAGGTAAACGGCTATGGTTACGAAGCCCGGGTCGTTTAGGGGTTACGTTATGGGCTGTAAAGCCGTAACCTAAAGACGCTAAACCAAACGGGCATCATAACCATAACCGAATAACATTTCTATTAATAATAAATAGCATAATGATATGAGTATTCTTGACGCGTTCAAAAAGAAGAAAAAACTGGCAAATAACATCCCGACTGATCCATATGATACTGAAAACATGGGGATGCTGCAGAAGATGGCAATGAAGAAATTCATGAAAATGAATCAGCAGGAGAAAGAAGCGGTGATGAAAAAAGTTTTAGATCCAAAAAATATCCAGAAGAATAAAAAGCAGATTTTGGAAATGTTTGAGCAAATGGAAAAATCGGGGCAAATGAACAAGCATCAGGTTTTCGAGGCCAAGAAGAGATTGGGATTGCTATAAAAATTTTAAAGCCGCTGTCATGTTTATGTCAGCGGCTTTTTTTGTCTCGATACATTTCTTCGTCAGCCCTCTGAATGGCCTGTTTAATTGCCTCGTTTGAGCAGATGAAGGTGTATCCTATGCTTACCGATAGGGGATATTTGAGGCATTTAGAAATTATCAGGGGGTTTTCAGAAACCTTTTGCCTGATTCTCTCGCTAAATCCCTCGATTGCAATCCTTGAGTTTTCGGATGAGTCGTTTTTAAATGAGGCAAACACAATAAACTCATCTCCCCCTATGTGATATATTTGATCACAATTTCTCAAGCATGATTTGATTGAGATGGAGGTGGAAAGAATTGCTTCATCGCCGAATTCGTGTCCGAAGCAGTCGTTTATGAGCTTCATTTGCACAAGGTCGATGTATACTACCAGAATGCTTTCATTGTTGCGTTTGGAGTGACTTAGTAATTGTTCCACTTGGGAATACATGAATTTGCGATTGTTGTATAGTCCCGTTATGGAATTTCTCATGGCATCGTCGGCGTGCATTTTGTATAATTCTATTTCCTCTCGCAACTTGCCGATTTCTGCCTCCAATTGGCGAATTTTTTCTTCCTTGGCTTGCAAGGGATCAAAAGAAAGATTTTCATCCTTTTTAACCACCCAAAGTTTCCTATTGATGTCCATTTGGAATACCTCCAAAAGTAGATATGATAGTAAGAACTAGTCTGTGATTGTAACATATATTTATAATTTGTCCAGTTTTGTATGGGTTTGCATGGATGGCTGCAAAATGGTATCGTATAATCATAAAATCAAGAATTAATCGCTATAATATCGATATGAACAAAGATTTGGAAATGAAAATAGATGAAATTTTGAGTCGTGGAGTCAATGAGGTTATTGATAAGGATAATTTATCTAAGAAATTGCTTTCTGGCGAAAAATTGCGCATCAAATTCGGGATTGATCCGACCAGCCCGAATATTCACCTTGGTAGAGCAGTGCCGCTTTTGAAATTGCGCGATTTGCAACAATTAGGTCATCAGATAGTATTTTTGATCGGTGATTTTACGGGCGTGATCGGCGATACTTCGGACAAAGAAAGCGAAAGGCCGATGCTTGATGAAAAGACTGTTGAGGAAAATATGAAGACCTATTTCGATCAGGCGGCAAAGCTTTTGGATATGGATAAGGTTGAGGTTGTCAGAAATTCCGAATGGCTCGG
The DNA here is from genome assembly GCA_964484505.1 of uncultured Bdellovibrionales bacterium. Lineage (GTDB taxonomy): Bacteria > Patescibacteriota > Minisyncoccia > Moranbacterales > GWC2-37-73 > CAZAFB01. The sequence goes on along the minus strand of CAZAFB010000015.1, from coordinate 26,422 downwards.
AAGATTGACTTACAAGGAAATTTCCAAACAGGCAAATGTTTTTTCGCTTGCTGAGTTCATCGCGCGTGACAATATCAAGCGCAGACTGGAAAAGGGAACGCGCATTTCACTTCGTGAAGTGCTCTATCCCTTGATGCAAGGATATGACAGCGTTGTGTTGAATGCTGATTTGGAACTCGGTGGCAGTGATCAGCGTTTTAATTTGCTTGCTGGTAGGGAGTTGCAAAGGGAATATGGTCAACATCCGCAAGATATTTTGATGATGAATTTGATCGAAGGGTTGGACGGTCGCAAGATGAGTTCAAGTTGGGGCAATACGATAAATATTTTTGATGAACCAAACGAGATGTTCGGCAAGGTGATGAGTATGGGCGATGATTTGATTGCGAAATATTTCATGCATTGTACCCGTGTGCCGATGGTTGAAGTTGAGGAGATAGAGCGTCAGATGGCAAGAGACGAATTGAATCCGCGTGATGCGAAATTGAAATTGGCTCGCGAGATTGTTGCAATTTATCACGGCGAAAATGCTGCACGTGACGCCCATACCTATTTCATCAGCACTTTTTCCAAAAAAGAGATTCCGGAGGATGTGCCTGAGTTTGCAGTTGAGGGCGAAATGAAACTTGCGGAGCTACTTGTTAAATCCGGCAACGCAACCAGCATGGGTGATGCTCGCCGCAAAATCGAACAAGGCGGCGTGTCCTCTGATGATCAAAAACTTATCGACCCGCAAATGATCATCGGCGAAGATCTTAATGGCAAAGTTTTGAAAATAGGTAAATTGGGGTTTGTAAAAATTATTTTTTGAGTTAAACCCATTCTTTTAAAATTGAGCGAAAAGTTAAGTTTGACTGCAAAAATTTAAGGGGGTGTTAATATGGCAATGACCATCAATGAATTAATTGCAGCAGTTCAGAAAACAGTTGTAACGAAAGAAGATATGGAGAAGTTAAGGGAGCGCTTGAATGAGGCAGATAGGCTTCTTGAAGAAAAAAGAATGATTAGGGAGCGCGATCCCCAAGGTTTTCTCAATTTCCAGTATACATTGTAATCCAAGTTCTTTTCAGAAAGGAGGAAATGTTATGTATCCGGATTGTTGGAACTGCAACATGGATTGCTCCGTACATGAGTGTGATCAAAAGAAGCGTGACAGACTTGCGCAACGCGAAGTTTTTACAAAAAAGGAGAAGAAAACAACGCCAGGAAAATCTTTGTCGTCAGGTTGCTATGCACCCAACTTGTTATTGATAGATATGAAAAGAAGGGAGCATGGAGGTAATGGTTAAAGGAAGGTTTTTGAAAGTGTATTATGATATGGCCGAGAATTGCTATTCTCGGCTTTTGTTTTGACTAATTCCTGATTCGGGGCTAGAATAAGGGTAAATGATAGGTGTGATTTTTATAAACATATGATTAAGGAAAAAATACTGAAAATAAAACAAGAAGCGTTGGGAGAAATCGCTGGGGTGGCCAACTCTGATGCGCTATATGCGCTTAGGGTAAAATATCTCGGTCGCAAAAGTGAATTCAATGTGATTCTCAAAGGACTCAAGGATTTGAGCGCGGAAGAGAAAAAGGAAATTGGGCCTTTAGCTAATGCTGCAAAAAAAGAATTGGAAGAAACTTTTGACGCTGCCGAGAAAAGAATCAAGACAGGTAGCAAAGCGGATGCGATCGATGTGACGATTCCCGCAAAGAAACACAAGCGCGGCCACATGCACATTCTTTCTCAGGTGCAATATGAAATCGAAGACATCTTCACTTCGATGGGCTTTGAGATTGCCGATGGTCCGGAAGTGGAAACGGAATTCTATAATTTCGACGCTTTGAATATGCCCGCTCATCATCCGGCAAGGGATATGCAGGATACGTTCTGGCTTAAGCCCAACAAACAAATTACAACTGACAACAAACAACAAGAGAGGGTGGCGCTCAGGACGCAGACTTCCTCGGTGCAGGCGAGATATATGGAAAAACACAAGCCGCCGTTTCGAATCATCGGTCCTGGCAGATGTTTTCGCCGCGAAGCGACAGATACTACTCACGAGCATACTTTCTATCAATTCGAAGCACTGGTGGTTGGAGACGATATCAATGTCGGACACATGAAATATGTCGCGCAGGAATTTTTTTCACGATTTTTCAAAAAAGATGTGAAAGTGCGACTTCGACCAAGCTATTTTCCATTTGTGGAGCCTGGTTTTGAATTCGATATTACTTGCACGGTTTGTGGCGGCTCAGGTTGCAGCGCATGTCGCGGCGGCGGTTGGTTGGAGTTGGGCGGTGCCGGCATGGTGAATCAAAATGTTTTCGTAGCGTGCGGCTATCCACGTAATCGTTATCAGGGATTCGCTTGGGGTTTCGGCTTGGAGCGCCTGGCAATGATGAAATATAAGATTGATGATGTCAGACTTTTCCACAGCGGAGATTTGAGGTTTATAAATCAATTTTAGTAATGCCAATTTTCGCGAATTTAAAGGCGAATGGATTCGAATAAATTAGTTTTTCAATTAGCAACAATTTGCATATGAAATACAGCTATAACTGGCTCAAGGAGCTTTCGGGAACAAAAAGAACGGCGCAACAAATTGCGGATGATATTACCATGCGCGCTTTTGAGGTGGAAAGCGTGGAAAAGGCTGGCAAGGATTTTGCGGGCGTGATTGTGGGAAAAATTCTGGAAATTAAAAAACATCCAAATGCAGACAAATTGCAACTAGTAAAGGTGGATATAGGAGAAAAGGTACTGAAAGTTGTATGCGGGGCGCATAATATTTCCGTCGGTGACCATGTGCCTGTAGCAACAGTTGGCACTGATTTAGGTGGCGGTTTCGTTATTAAAGAAGCTGAAATTCGCGGGGAAAAATCATTCGGCATGCTTTGCGCTGAGGATGAATTAGGATTAGGCAATGATCACAGCGGTATCATGCTTCTCAGCAAAAAAACCAAAATAGGCATACCTTTTTCCGATACGCTTGAAGATAGTGATCAGGTTTTGGAAATCAAAGTTCTTCCCGATCGCAGTCATGACGCGCTTTCACATGTGGGTATGGCGCGCGAAATTGCCGCTTTGGAGGGAAAGCGATTGGAGTATGATTACGAAGGATTGAAATTGCCAAACAAGAAGGCGAAAAATCTTTCCATAAAAATAGAAGATAGCAAGCTTTGTCCAAGATATATCGGGGCGATCATGGAAAATATTGAAGTAAAAGATTCACCGCAGTGGCTAAAGAGCAGATTGGAAGCTTGCGGGATCCGCCCGATCAATAATGTCGTGGACGCGACTAATTATGTGATGTTGGAGCTGGGACAACCGCTACATGCTTTTGATCTTGGAAAACTCGCAAATGCAGAGCGAATGAACAGCGAATTAGTGCGAATAAATATAAGAAAGGCGAAGAAGGAGGAGAAGATAACTTTGCTTGACGGGAGCGTGAAGGAATTAGTTTCCGATGATATTGTGATTGCCAATGAAAAACATGCGCTAGCATTGGCTGGAGTGATGGGTGGCGAAAATAGCGGCATCAATGAAAACACGACTAGAATTGTTTTGGAAGCAGCGAATTTTGATGCCGTGTATATTCGCAAGACACGCGTGAGGCTGAATATTCTTACGGATGCCGCATATCGCTTTGAAAAATCAATCGATCCGAATTTGGCCGAGAAAGCGATGGTGCGGGTCATTGAGATTTTGCAGCATATTGCAGATGGAGAATTGGAAGGAGTTTTGGATGTGTATCCCAAAAAAGTGAAGCCGTGGACTATTAAACTGGATTTGGATTATATGGACCGTCTTTTGGGTACGGTTGTGCCGCGCGATAAGGCAAAGAATATTTTGGAATCTTTGGGTATGCGTGCAAAGAAGTCAGGTAAGAATATATTAATCGTAGAAATTCCAACTTTCCGTATTGACGCCTTGACGCAAGAAGACCTTATAGATGATATCGGACGAATCTATGGCTATGATAAAGTTCCGGTTATTGCGCCAATGGTTTCAGTTCAAGCCGCTCGGGCTAATGAAAACAGAATATTCGAGCGCGAAGTGAAGAAAATATTGGTCGGAAGAGAATTTTCTGAGGTGTATAATTATTCCTTCTATGGCGCAGAAGATGCTCGGCGCGCCAGGTTAGCAAAGATGGTGCATCTTGAATTGGAAAACCCGATGAATCCAGAGCAAGCTTTGATGCGTGTGAGTTTGATTCCGGCAATCCTGAAAAATGTGCGCGAAAATTTGAAATATCACAAAGATTTGCATATTTTTGAAATCGGACGTATCTATCCCGACAAAGGAGCGACGCTTCCGGAAGAAAAAACGATGCTTACTGGCGCCGTTGTGCCGCTCAAAAAGACCGCCAAAGAGCTCAAGCAAGACAAGCGTCATACGTCGGTTTTCTATGAAGCCAAGGGATATGCGCAATTTCTGTTGGAGCGTCTGGGCATTGATGATTTCTATTTCGACACTTTTGATGCCAAATCACTCGATCTGACAGACAGCTTGTGGCACGATGGTCGTACAGCGGCAATAAAAATCGAGGGCAGTGGTCAGGTAGTTGGTTTTGTGGGAGAGGTTGACTCTGCGGTGGCTGCCGGTTTTGGTATCGAAGAAAAAGTGGGAATTTTTGAATTCGATATGGCTGCGCTGCAAGAAATTGCCGAGCAAGAAAGGGAATATGAGCCGATCAGAAAATATCCGATTGTCACACGCGACATCTCCTTGATTTCATCACAGAGTGTGCGTGTGGATGAAATTTTGAGTACGATTCAGGCAGCTGGCGGCGAAATGATTTTGGACACGGATTTATTTGATATTTTCGATTTTGCGGATGGTAGCACCAGTTATGCTTTTCACATTTTGATTGGCGCAAATGATCGCACTTTAACTAGCAGTGAAATAGATTCGGTGATGGAAAAAATTATCACTAAACTGAATAAGGAATTGGGAATTGAAATTAGAAAATAAAAATAAATTTCCTGATGACTTGTGCATTTGCCCTCAAGTCGAAATGGGCCCCTATGCGCTTTGACCAATTAGCCAAAGAAGCGCAAAAACCCATTTCTTGTTTCGGGCAAACGTACAAGTTTTATTTCAAAGAAATCGAGGGTTTCAAAAGATGGATCCTCGATTTTTTAATTTGAAATATTAGTCTAATAAAAGAGTAATTTTAAATGGTTGATGTTGACAAAATTTCGATATGTGTTAATATAATTTGAACGCGTAAAATAACTATAATTTGAATCATATTTATGACCACAGAACCAAAAAATGCCTCTAAAAAGGCAAAAAATAGTTTTTCTTTTCTCGCTGCAGCTATTGAACTTATGGGTGGTCTTCCAGAGCGCTCACAAAAGATTGTGCAGGGCCGTTATGGTATGTTTGGCGATGGCCCAAAGACTTTGGAAGAAATCGGTCTTGCTAACAACATAACCAGAGAGAGGGTAAGACAAGTTACTCGCGAAGTACAGAAGAAAGTTAAGTCTAAAATGGAAACGGAAAGTGCCTATAAAGCGATCGATGAAATCCTATTGGCTATCAAGAATGCAAGTGGTATAATAAAGGAAGATCGACTGGTGAAAAATTTGGGAGGTGGCTCTTCCAAAGAAGAAGGCGCAACTCGTTTTTTTCTCGATTGTATCGATCAGGCAGAGTCTTTGGAAATAAGGGGGGAATTGCACGATAGCTATGCTATTAAGGAATTTGATGTGGAACATTGGAGAGAAATAAAAAATGCCGCAATACAAGTTTTGGAAAAAGAAAAGTCACCACTTACCGAAGATGAACTATTCCTGCAAATAAGCAAAGTTTTAGATAAAACAGATCTTGCCAAAAAACAGCTAACTGATTATCTGGATGTTTCCGTTAAGGTGAAAAAGAACAATTTTGAAAAATGGGGACTGGCAGAATGGAAGGAAATATCTCCAAAAGGCACGAGAGAGAAAGCCTATTTGATTCTCAAGGAAAACGGTAAGCCTATGCATTTTCGAGATATTGCCAAGAATATTGATAAATATGGTCTGACCAGAAAAAAAGCCCATGCTCAAACAGTACATAACGAACTGATTAAGGATGACAAATTTGTTTTGGTGGGACGTGGTATATATGCACTTTCGGAATGGGGATATCGCAGAGGGACAGTAAAGGATGTTTTGGAAAAAATTCTGAAAGAAAAAAAGCGCGCGATGAATAAAGAAGAATTGATCAAGGAAGTTTTGAAAGTACGTCAAGTCAAGATTTCTACCATAGTCATCAATTTGAATAATTTTTTCAAAAAGACGAGTGCCGGAACATACGAAATTGCCCGCAAGAAATAGAAAAACGACTCTAATTAGCGAATGAGTACTCTAATGATTCGAATATAAAATAGAAAACGGGCGAAAGATATAAATAAAAAACAAGTGATGGATATTATAACACAAGCATTTCGCGATTTAGGACCTGCTGCAGTCGAGCTGTGGCGGGTCTTTTCGTCTTCTTGGTACATTATTTTGCCAGTACCGCTCTATCTGACTATGCGATATTTTTGGATGGAGCATGTGAATGACAAATATTGCGGAGCATTGGATTGGATGCTTTTGGAAATAATTCCTCCCAAGGATATTGAAAAAAGTCCAAAGCCCATGGAGTCGATTTTTTTCGGCTTGGCCGGTGTTTCCAAATCAATCAATCCGCTGGAGGAATTTGTGCAGGGAATGGTGCCTGATTGTTTTAGCTTGGAGATTGTGGGAGATGAGGGTATAGTTCATTTTTATATCCACACGCAGAGAAGATATCGCAATTTGGTGGAAGCGCATTTTTATTCACAATATCCAGATATCCAAATCATGGAAGTTCCTGATTATGTGAATGAAGTTCCCAAGATTATTCCCAATGCCCAATGGGATCTTTGGGGGGTGGATTTTGTTAATACTGCGCCTGATGCCTATCCGATTCGCACATATAAAAAATTTGAGGAAGATATCACAGGCAAAATGATTGATCCTCTGGCGAACATGGTTGAAGTTATGGGAAAATTGGGACCAGGGCAGAAAATATGGCTTCAATATGTAATCACCCCAGTCAGTGAAAAATGGCACCTGGAAGGACGTCAGATTGTGGATAAGCTCAAAGGAAAAGAAGCAAAAAAAGAAAATATTTTGGAATCTTTGATAGCTGATCTAAAAGATGTTTTCACCAGCTTATTTTCTGCTTTGCATAGCGAAATAGAATTTGCCAAAACGGAAAAGAAGGATGAGCAGCCATTGGAATTTCGTTTGACTCCCGGAGAGAGAGAAGTGCTCAAGGCTGTGGAAGATAATTTGGGCAAGAATATGTTTAAGACCAAAATGCGTATGATATACGTGGGCAGACGCGAAGGTTTTGACAAGTCCTTGGGAGTGTCGGCTTTTATTGGTAGCATCAAGCAATTTGCCGATCATAATCTGAACGGATTCAAACCGGACGATGTTACCAAAACCGTTGGTTTGTATGTTTTTACTAAGTCGCGTCTTCGTTACAGGCAACGACGTATTCTTAAAAAGTATCGCTCAAGACATCACACTGATGGGCCTCTTTTCCATTTAAGCACGGAAGAGCTGGCAACACTGTACCATATACCAGACATGCAAGTAGTGGCACCTTCAGTTGTGAGAGTTGAGGCCAAACGTGGCGGCGCACCTGCCAATCTGCCAGTAGAAT
>CAZAFB010000015.1:13684-18647 GCA_964484505.1 uncultured Bdellovibrionales bacterium | reverse complement strand
GTTGTGAGAGTTGAGGCCAAACGTGGCGGCGCACCTGCCAATCTGCCAGTAGAATGATTCTTCTACAAATTATGAACGAGTACGAAAGTACGAATCAGAAAATCTGATATTTCAGAAGATACGGTTGATTATAGGGGTTCGTACATTCGTAAAATTCGTATTTCGTAGAGTATAAATAATTTTAATAATTCATGATTCAACGCAATCTATGAATGGAGAAATAACATTTTTTGCAAAGACAAATTTCCGCAATCAGGAGCGGGTTTTTGGTATAAAGACGGACGATCGCAGAAGGCACATGTATGTGATCGGAAAGACGGGCATGGGCAAGACAAACCTTTTGGAAAATCTTGCCGTGCAGGATATTCGCAACGGTCACGGTGTCTGTTTTATTGATCCGCATGGTGACACGGCCGAAAAACTTATCAAAGCTATTCCTGCAGATCGCATCAATGACATTATCTATATCAATCCCGCAGATCAGGATTATCCGATCGCGTTTAATGTGATGGAAAAAGTCGATCCGGAATATCGCCATCTGGTAGCATCAGGGTTGGTTGGAGTTTTTAAGAAAATATGGGCCGACTCTTGGGGACCTCGCTTGGAATATATTTTGCGAAATGCCATTTTGGCGCTTTTGGAATATCCAGGCAGCACTTTGCTCGGTGTAACCCGTATTTTAGTGGACAAGAAATATCGCGACCGCGTGGTGGAAAGAGTAACCGATCCTGTGGTGAAGCAATTTTGGGTGGATGAATTTTCCAAGTGGAATGATCGCGTGCTGCAGGAAGTAATTTCACCAATCCAAAACAAAGTTGGTCAGTTTCTTTCCAGTTCGCTTATCCGTAATATTGTCGGCCAGACGGCATCTTCTTTTGACGTGCGCAAGGCGATGGATGAACGCAAGATCCTGATCTTGAATCTTTCCAAAGGACGTATTGGTGAAGACAATAGCGCTTTGCTTGGTGCTATGATGATTACCAAAATCCAATTGGCAGCAATGGGTCGGGTGGATATTGCAGAGGAGACACGCAATGACTTCTATCTTTTTGTGGACGAATTTCAGAATTTTGCAACCGAATCCTTCGCCAATATTCTTTCCGAAGCTCGCAAATACAGGCTGAATCTGATTTTAGCGAACCAATATATTGAACAGATCGACGAGAAGGTGCGAAATGCCATTTTCGGCAATGCCGGCACCATAATCTCTTTTCGTGTTGGTGCGACAGATGCGGAATATCTGGAAAAGGAATTTGCACCGATATTTACGCAAAATGACATTGTTAACCTGCCGAAATACAATGTATATTTGAAGCTGATGATTGATGGAATTGCGGGAGATGCTTTTTCTGCGACTGTCCTGCCGCCGGTTTCTTTGGAGGAAACAAAAGACAATGAGGAAAAGGTGATCAGAATTTCCCGGGAAAGATATTCGACTAGTCGTGCGGAAGTGGAAGATAAGATTGCACGTTGGAGTGGTATGCTTCCTGGCGATATGCTGCTTTCTGCTTCAACAAAAACAACTGTTACTGCCAATGAAAATAAAACAGATATTCAAGCGGATGATAGAAAGGTTGTTTCTGCTGCGATGAATAATTATGTTCAGCCAGTTGCGCCCGCAAGAGAAATCAAGGAAGAAAATCCGGAAGATTATGTTGTGCCGGAACCTGAACAGTCAAAACCTGAGCGGCAAATGTTCAGTGCGGAGTGTGACACTTGTGGTGTGGAAATTCAAGTGCCATTCAAGCCGGACGGCAAGCGCCCGACTTTTTGCAAGGATTGTTTGAAAGATTATCAGCGCGCAGTTGCCAAGTCGAAGCTGCGTGATGAAAGGTTGGCGCAGCGTCAACAACAAACAGACGTCAGTGTTTCAAATATTCCTCAACCAAGTCAAGCGAAGCCAAAATTTTCAGAGGAAAAAAGAGTTGAGCGCAAGGTGTTTGCTCCGAAAGAAAAACCACTGACTCTTTCGCAGCTTTCCAATGTTGCGCCCAAGAAATTCGAAAACGGCAAGAAAAAAACACAAATCAACCTGGACGAAGTGCGCAACATGATTAATAATGTGAGAAATGGCGGGGAGAATTAGCTATGAAAAATGTTAAATAGAAAGAGGAAACTAATTTCCGAAATGGCATGAAAGAAAAGAAGCATAAAAATAATAAAAAAAGGGTTATTGTGGGCATGTCGGCGGGGGTGGATTCCTCGGCGGCTGCTTTTTTGCTCAAAAAACAAGGCTATGACGTGATTGGGGTTTTCTTGCATTTTTGGAAAGAACCTGGGCAGGAAAACGGTCGCGAAAACAAATGTTGTTCTTTGGAATCGCAAGAAGATGCGCGAAAAGTGGCTCAATTGCTGGATATACCTTTGTATACTGTCAATGCGGCTCGTGATTTTAAACGCGACGTGGTCGATTATTTCATGAAAGAATTGAAAAGTGGCAGAACGCCAAATCCTTGCGTCGCTTGCAATCAAAGAATAAAATTCGAATTTCTTTTTCGCAAAATGTTGGAAATGGATGCTGATTTCGTGGCAACCGGACATTATGCGAAAATCAAGAAGAAAGGGGATAAATATCATCTCTACACTTCCTGTGATGAAAACAAAGACCAAACATACTTTCTCTATAACTTGTCCCAAAAACAATTGAGTAAAATATTGTTTCCCGTGGGTGATTATCAAAAACCTCAGATTCGCAAGATAACCGAACAGCAAGGTCTGCCGGTTTTCAACAAAGAAGAATCCCAAGGTCTTTGTTTTACGCCGGAAAAAAATCCCGTCGGTTTCATTAAACGCAACATGAATCTGAAAAGCGGTGAAATCATTGATGTTTCCGGAAAGGTTTTGGGCGAGCATCAAGGATTGGAACTGTATACGATCGGACAACGCAAAGGTGTCAATATAGGTGGCACGGGACCATATTTTGTCGTGAGTCGAGATTTTACAAATAACAAACTTGTGGTTACCAATGATGAAAATGCACCGGAATTGAATCGCAAAACGATGATAATTGAAATGAATAACTGGGTTGCTGATGAGCCGAAATTTCCGTTGGATGTAAATGTAAAAATTAGGTACAGGCAAGCGGCTGTTCGCGGCACCATAGTAGCGCATAAAAACTCTAAAAATCAAAAATCCTCTAAAATATTTCAAATTGAGTTTGAAGAGCCACAAAGAGCTGTTACTCCTGGTCAGTCGGCGGTGTTTTATGCTGATGATGGCGAGGTTGTCGGTGGCGGTGTTATTATTTAAAAAACCAAAATTTATGAATACAAAAGATCCACAAAGAGAAGCGAAAAAGCATCAGCTTCAAATGGATATTGTCGTCAAGGATGGCGATTGCAAAAAAATTGAACGCAAGAAGATGGAATTGGATATTGTGATTCGCCAAATGAGGAAAAAACAACAAGAGTTGATGATGGAAGTTTCAGCGAAGGAAAGGGAAATGTCAAAATTGCATGGCGAGCATCTCATGGCTTTGGCGGAAATAAAAAAAATGAAAAATCAACTCAATTTGCTGTAGTTTCAGCAGGAAGGAGGGTATCATGGCACGTATTGGTTTGTGGATAAGGTTTTTTTATCCGATCAAGTGTGAGTGTCGAAAGGAACCCTGTATCTGTGAAGCTAATCCGGGAAGGATAAGGTTGTTCTTTCGCAGAATCAGGGACAGGTTATGTCTGTAGCTTTTTGTCCAAGGGCGAACTGCATCGCAGTTCGCCCAATTTCTTTACTAAAACAGCTTTTTTCTATATCATAAACTAAGAAGTAAACCTATAAGAAGCTAATAAAATATTCTCATGACCGCTCAAGAATTACGCCAAAAATATCTCAAATTCTTCGAATCCAAGGGCCACAAGATCATCCCTTCGGCTTCTTTGGTGCCGGAGAATGATCCGACCACGCTTTTTACTGGATCGGGCATGCAGCCCATGGTGCAATATCTTTTGGGCGAAAAGCATCCGCTTGGATTGCGCCTTACTGATTCTCAAAAATGTTTCAGAACCCAAGATATTGAAGAAGTTGGTGATAACAGGCATACTACAGTATTTGAGATGCTTGGAAATTGGTCGCTGGGTGATTATTTCAAAAAAGAGCAAATTTCCTGGATGTTTGAATTTTTGACAAAGGAAATAGGACTGGATCCGAATAAGCTATACGTAACTGTTTTTCGGGGCAATGAAGAATTGGAAATTCCGAAAGACACAGATGCGGCAGGTTTTTGGAAAGAAGAATTTGCAAAAGCTGGCATAGAGGCCAAAGAAGTTGATTTTTCCGAAAGAGATGGTATGCAAGGTGGGAGAATTTTCTATTATGATGAAAAGAAAAATTGGTGGTCACGTGCCGGAGTGCCTTCAAATATGCCTATCGGAGAACCAGGCGGGCCGGATAGCGAAATGTTTTGGGATTTCGGTGAAGAGCTTCGTCTTCATGAAAATTCAGAGTTTAAAAATGAACCATGCCACGTGAATTGTGATTGCGGAAGATTTGTGGAAATTGGGAACAATGTTTTCATGCAATATAAAAAAACGGAGAAAGGTTTTGAGCCTTTACCAAAGGGAAACATTGATTTTGGTGGAGGACTTGAAAGGTTGGCAGCTGCGAAAGAAAATACGCCAGACGTTTTCTTGACCGATTTGTTTATGCCGATAATTAAAAAGCTGGAAGAATTGTCAGGAAAAAAATACTCAGACAATGAAGAAATCAAAAGATCGTTCAGGGTTATTGCTGACCATTTGAAAGCAAGCACTTTCTTAATTGCTGATGGCGTCGCACCTTCCAACACGGAAAGAGGCTATTTCCTGCGTCGGTTAATCCGTCGAGCGATTAGATATGGAAAACTTATTGATATAGAAAAGGATTTTATAATAAGTATTTCTGAAGTTGTCATTGGCTCATATGGCGACCAATATCCTGAACTAATAAACAATAAGGATAATATTTTCTTCGAACTGAAAAAAGAAGAGCA
>CAZAFB010000015.1:0-13584 GCA_964484505.1 uncultured Bdellovibrionales bacterium | reverse complement strand
GGATCAAACATAACGGCAGAAAGATTGCGCTTTGATTTCTCCCATCCGGAGAAAATGACTTCTAAGCAGACTGAGGCCGTAGAAAATCTGGTGAATGAAGCTATCGATGCCAATTTGGAGGTAAGCAGAGAAGAGATGAAAATTGAGGACGCCAGAAACAGGGGAGTTATGGGAGTTTTTGACGATAAATATGGTGAGAAGGTTATCGTTTATTCAATCATTGATCCGAAAGCTCGTATTTTCAGTCATGAAATGTGCGGTGGTCCGCATGCTGACAGGACGGGGGAATTGGGCAAATTTAAGATAGTTAAAGAAGAGGCATCTTCCGCGGGAGTGCGCAGAATCAAGGCGGTGTTAAAATAATTTACGAACTACGAAATTAGCGAAATACGAAAATTTTTGAATGTCTACCTTAAATTAACTACTCGTTTGTATCTGACGCCATCACTTGTAAATGTTATTATTATGCCCAATTTAAGATTGGTTGTTTTGAGGTATTTGTATAGTTGATCAATGTCTTTACTGGAAATGAATTTCTTTTGTTTTATTTCAAGAATTATCTTGTCAAAAAGGAGAAAATCCATAATATAAAAACCTAAGTCCACACCTTTATAGCTAAGTTTGCATTTAATTTGTTCCTTGACTTCAAAACCTTTATCCTGGAAGCTCTTTGCCAAAGCTTTTTGAAAGAAGCTTTCTTTATGTCCGAATCCCAAATCTTTGAAAACATTAAATACAACACCCATGATCTTGTAACATTCCTCGGCATATATTAGGTCAGCGCGAGTTTTCATAGGCAATTTCGTACTTTCGTATTTTGTATTTATTTAGTATTTCGTAACCGGCCTGACAGTATGCGACAGAATAACCATCAGGGCGTCCCTTGCGGGCGCAGAGATGTCGTGGAGTGTTACTTGCCGCATACTGTGGCAAAAACCAAAAGACCGGCATGCGGCTGCTTCCCAAGAGATGTGCTCGCATGTTGATCTTTTAGAGTTTTTAATTCTATTGAATGTTATTGATCTGCCAGGCGCAGATTCGTGGTTTTTTGCGAAATTAAAAATTTCAACAAACAACAAAAAAACCGACCAAAACACATGAACACAAATTGTTTTTGTTCATGAATATAGGTCGGTTTTGCCATTATGCTACTCGTGTTTCACTGGCAACCATTCATTGCATCCAATAAGGGAATCCACCCACGAGTTATCGCTATCCTTTTTTTAAAAGCCCCACGCTCTTTTGCTTTAATTATAATTTCGTCGCCGCATAATGTCAAAGGTTGTTATACACAGAAAATATGGACAAAAATGAAAAATATGATATAATATAAAACAATTGTAAATACGTCATTGACAAAGGGTGAGTTCAAGGCTATACTTGTTTAGTAACAATTATCTTTATCTACGACAATGTTGGCAGTTATTAAAACGGGAGGAAAACAGTATCAGGTTCAAGAAGGCGACAAGATCAAGGTTGAAAAACTGGAAGGGGAGGCAGGAGCGAAAATTACCTTCGAAGAGGTGCTTTTTGTGGGTGATGAAAAGACCGCTAAGGTCGGCACTCCGCTCGTTTCCGGAGCCAAAATCGAGGCGACAATCGTGCGTCAAGGACGCCACAAGAAGGTCTGGGGTATTAAATATAAAGCCAAAAAGCGCTATCGCGTGAAATTTGGTCATAAGCAGCTTTTCACGGAAGTGGAGATTGGGAAGATAGCGTAGTAGTCTCTACGAAGTACGAACAAATACGAATGTACGAACGGGTCACCGGGAATACATTCATAAGATATAGCATCTTTGGAATATGAAAAACCCGCGTCGGAATTGCTATCCGCGCGGGGTTTTGCTATGCGTTGTTTCTCTTGAAGAAAGTAACGGATCCAAGCAGAATTGATTCTACTATAATTTCATCCGTAGCCTCCTTATATATTTCTACTCGGAATCTGCAGATCTTGCGGCAGAGTCTGTCATTTATTGTTTCGTCCTCTGAGTCGATGTACTTAACTTCGATGCAGAGAGTTTCTTCAGGCCCTGTTTTTTCCGTATAAAACCTGGTCTTGTCAAAGCCGACAAAGCTGGGGAGGGACCTTTTTCTGGGGAAGATATAGAGCCCCAATACAGCACATAATTGCGCTGCTGTCTCGAGGATGTCCATGCCGCGCACCACGGGTATTTTGGGGAAATGGCCCGGAAGTGCAGGGAGTTGTACTTTTGCAGTTGCAGCGCCCGTTTCATTTACTCTGTCAAAGGAAAGAGTAGCGCTTTTAAGCAAGAGAGCCTCTCCTTTATGGGGAAGCACTTTTTCTATGTCTTCTTGTGTTAAGATGCATGATTCTAAAGCTCCTTCAATGAAATTAGGATTAGTCATAACCCCTCCTTTTTTAGATGGACTCTTTTATATGAGTAATTTTGTTAAACAACCAAGGTTTCATTTAACCAAGTTCTTTGCGATTTGTCAATGCTTCCGAGAGGGTAATCTCGTCGGCATATTCCAAATCGGCACCGGTGGAAAGTCCTCGTCCCAGGCGGGTGATTTTGACCCCTGTGGGTTGAAGCTTGCGTTTCAGGTAAAAAGCGGTAGCGTCTCCTTCGGTTGTGGGGTTAGTGGCAAGAATTACCTCGATGATTTTTTCATCTTCAATGCGGTGGACAAGTTCGTTGATTTTGAGATCCTGGTTTTTTTCAGTCGCGTGAAGTACGCCGCCGAGTACATGATATATTCCGCGATACGTATTTGTCCTTTCGATGGAGATTACGTCCAGCGGTTCCTCCACGACGCAAATTGTTTTTTGATCGCGCTTTTGATCTTTGCAAATTGAGCAAAAAGAATCTTCGGCGATGTTGAAACAACGCTTGCAAACGCTCATTTTTTTGAGTTCCAAAATATTTTCGGCAAAAGTCTGCAGCATTTCATGATCCTGTTTGAACAAGAACAAAACCAAACGCTCCGCCATTTTGGGACCGACGGAGGGAAGGGAGGAAAAATTCTTAATCAGTTTTTGGAAAACTTTTGGGTACATGGGATATTTTGGTAAATGGGGGAGTTAGGGTTATTGGGGTAGTTGAGTATGAATCTTTTCAAGTGAGCGGAAACTTGCGGATGCTTCGTCGAAGAAGCAGCTGATTTCGCCAACCGGACCGTTACGATGTTTAGCTATGATTACTTTGACAATGCCTTTATTTGGCGTGTCTGGTTTTTCGCGGTCCTCGCGATAGAGGAAAAGCACCACGTCGGCGTCCTGTTCGATCGAGCCGGATTCACGAAGATCTGAAAGTTTTGGAATTTGCGGAGAGCGTGCTTCCACGGCGCGGGACAGCTGGGAAAGGGCAATGATCGGGATGTTGAGTTCGCGTGCCAAGTTCTTGAGTCCACGGGATATTTCGGAAATTTCCTGCACGCGGTTGTCGCCGCTTCTGCCACGTCCTTCCATAAGCTGCAAATAGTCGATTATGATGAGCCCTAGCTTGTGTTCAGCCTGAAGACGTCTTGCCATTGTGCGCATTTCCATGATGTTGGCGCTAGCGGTGTCGTCGATGAATACGGGAGCTTCGGAAAGCACACCCATCGCTTCGCCGATTCTTTGGAAGTCGTTATTCTCACCTTCGCTCCTAAGTCTTCCGGTGCGCAGGCGCCACAAATCCACGCGCGCTTCAGCGGCAAGCATGCGGTCTACTAACTGGTCGGAGGACATTTCCAAAGAGAACATACCGACAGGCACTTTTTCACGTACAGCCGCGTGGCGAGCAAGATCAAGAGCAAAAGATGTCTTTCCGACTGAGGGACGGGCGGCAAGAATTACCAAATCAGATTTTTGCAGGCCGGCCAAGATATTGTCCAAATCGACAAAGCCTGTCGGAATGCCACGGAATTTGTCTCCTTCGCGGTGCAGTTCATCAATGCGATTGAAAGCAGATTCCAAAATGGAACGGATCGGTACGAAATCTTGCTTGATATATTTTTGTGATACGGCAAAAAGTTTTTGCTCGGCTTCGTCTAAAATCTTTTCGATATCTTCGCCTTCTTGATAGCCAACTTCCACAATTTCAGTTGCGGCGGTGATGAGGCGTCTCAGTAGTGCCTTTTTTTGGACCACTTTAGCATAGTGGGTAACATGTGAGGCGCTAGGTACAACGCTGACCAAAGATGCTACATAGCTGGAGCCTCCGACTTCTTCCAGTTTTTTATTTTCATCAAGCTTGTTAGCAATGCTGAGAACATCAATCGGTTCGCGTCTTTCATATAAATCCAAGATGACCTCATATATTGTGTTATGTGCTTCCTTGTAGAAATCGCCGGGCTTTAGCAGGTCGGCTATTTTGATGATTGCATCTTTGTCTAACATCAAAGAACCTAAAACGGACATTTCCGCTTCAAGGTTGTGTGGGGGAATACGCATGACATCCAATTGCTTTGGTGCAAGCGGTTTTTTATTCTTATCGAAAGTTGATCTGTTATCTTTTTGCATTATTTTACCTGCAAATCTGCAAATGTTAAAATCATCCCAAAGATGACATTTTTATATTTGTAATTTGTAAAACATTAAGTTACTGAATTATACCAATCTCACCATATAAATCAACCGGAAATTAGGAACAGTTTGTGCCCAAAATTGTCCACCGCAAAGTTATTGACAAAAGAAAGGATTTAGTGTATGGTGCTACGTTATCCGAATAAGCCAAAATATATGACATCAGTAATGGAAAATATCGTTATCGCGTTAGTGGTCGGATTGGCGTATGCCGTTTTGTCTTGGGTTACGCTTTTTTAGGTTTAAAATAGGGAAATTTTAATATTTAGTAGTTTTAAAACTAAACAGGCGCAAGCCGGAAAGGTGGTTAACCATATGGGCAGTTCAATATCGGAGCATTGTCTGTGTTGTGGCAAGGAAATAAAAGAGTTTACGGATATTCGGGGATATATGCAATGTCCAAGAGCTCATGATGCCATGGATGTGGTTCGCAGCAAGATGCCGACATTTTCTTCCAAGGAAGATCGTAATGCTGCAGTGGAGGCACTGAATAAAAGCAGTATTAATATCAATTCAACTTTCGGCGAAATGAGAGGTGATTCATATGTACACGGAATATGTATTCCTGGATATGAGGAGGCTCTCCTGAGACTAATGAAATACGAACCGATCGATGGCGTTCTCGCACACGATAGCTATCTCGTTTGCAAGGAGTGCGTGAAAAAACTTTCCGTTTGCGACATGGGTCATAAACACGCACCGCAATGCCCGGTATGCAAAACGGAGCTGGTTCCGTCTGTAGACAATAAGGTGGATGCCGGGGATGGCTAATTATGACTAGGCTGAGTAAAAAAGGCAAGAAGTGGGAAACCGCTCCTTGCCTTTCTTTTTTTCTGAAACTTAAACATTATTGTCATGCTGAATTTATTTCAGCATCTCGCTAGGCATATTCGCTCCTTGAGATCCCGAAACCCCCCAGAGGCGGGCACAGCAAGTTCGGGATGACATCCGTGGTTTATTTTTTTTGAAAAGCTAATTCCTAACTCCTAATCTGCCGATCTGATTTCTTGTCCGTCCTTCGTATCTTTTACAACATATCCTTTTGCTTCGATTTTGGCGCGAATGCTGTCTGATTTGGCGAAGTTTTTTTCTTTGCGGGCATCTTCTCGTTGCTTGATCAATTCCATGATTTCCGCCGGAATTTCCGCTTGGCCTTTCAGCTCAAAACCAAGAACTTTGTTAAATCGATTCCAGAGATTCAGAATATTTTTTGCATCATCGGCCGATAATTTATTTTCAGCGATTGTCTTGTTTATATCGGTGATAAATTCGTATAGGTCGCTGAGGGCTTGCGGGGTGTTCAAATCATCATCTAAAGCAGACTGGAATTTGTCGCGAATAGATTCAAGATCAAGTGAATGATTTGCGAATGTTTCAATCGTCGTCTTGCGGGAAGCTATTGCTTGCAAGTTAAGGACGAAGTCATTTATGCGTTGCAGGTTTTTGTGTGCCTGTTCGAGGGCATCCCAGGTGAAATTGATCGGGGTACGGTAGTGGGCGGAAAGGAAAAATAAGCGCAGATCCATGGCGGAAAAACCGTGTTCTTTCACTTCATCAAGGCGATAGAAATTACCTTTGGATTTGCTCATTTTCTTGCCATCAACTTTAAGATGCCGCAAATGTACCCAGTAGCGGCAAAAAGGTTCTCCACTATATCCCTCCGATTGAGCGATTTCAGCTTCATGATGAGGAAAAATGCCATCTTCCGCTCCGGTGTGGATGTCCAAGGTGCTGCCAAGATATTCCATGCTCATGGCAGAGCACTCGATATGCCAACCAGGATAGCCGATTGACCAAGGGGAAGTCCATTTGAGAATATGGTTCTCCGGTGCTTTGAGCCAAAGTGCGAAATCCCAAGGATTTTTCTTGTCGGGATGTTCTTCAAGACGTGCGCCGACATTCAAATTTTCTAAGGTGTTGCCGGAAAGTTTGCCGTAATCGGGGAATTTTGTGACATCATAGAAAACATTGCCGTTTTTTTCATAGGCAAATCCTTTCTCGATCAGAACTTCGATCATTTTGATCATATGCGGCACGTGTGCGGTTGCTTTTGGAAAGTATTGCGCTGGCTCGATGTTCATTTCCTTTTCGACGGCGTGAAAATATTTTTCATAAAAGTCCGCAATTTCCGCTGGTGTCTTTTTTTCGGCCAAGGCTTTCTTTTCCATTTTGTCTTCGCCGCTATCGCCCTGAGCGATGTCATCATCGGTAAGATGTCCGACGTCGGTAATGTTCTTGATCATGCGTACTTCAAAACCGCCATATTCCAAATAACGGCGCAAAGTATCACCCATGAGATAGGCGCGGATGTTTCCGATATGCAAATAGTCATAAACAGTCGGTCCGCACACATACATTCCAACTTTGCCGGGATTGAGAGGAATGAATTCTTGCTTTTGTTTGGTAAGAGTGTTGTATATTTGCAGCATTTGATAAATCCTACTTTTTATATCTGATACAATATACCCTATGTTCAATGGTGTCTAGAGCCATTTTTTTGTTTTGAATACGGTGATCGTAAAAAGGGAAAGAACGCCCATGATGGAAACATGAATCCAAAAAGCGTTTGGGTTGCTGCCGAAAGGAATGTTGGCGCTCATGGCAAGAATATTTGAATAGACAGTCATGGGCATCATGATCGCTGAAAAAATAGTCAACACTTTCATTGTGTGATCCAACTTGTTGGAGAGCAAGGAATTGTTGGTTTCCTCCATGGATTCTATCGTTTCTTTGTTACTTTCCAGAGCGTTCCAGAGGCGAATGTTAGTGCCGACAAGATCTTGAAAATATGGTCGCAAATCTTCAACAATCAAGTGCGATGGTGATTGTGCTAATGATTCAATGACGGAGCGCTGAGGCTTGAGCGTGCGGCGGAAATTGAGAATGTCACGCTTGACGACGGAAATCTCGAAAACCATTTCTTTTTCCTTGCCGTTAAATACTTGTTCCTCGATGTTCATCAGCTTCTCGTGGATGTGATCCAATTTCGGGAAACATGATTCCAAGAGAATTTCTATGAGGTGATAGAGTAGATGAGCGGGCGTCTTGTCCATATAGAGGCGACGCGCACCTTCGTTTTCTTCAAGTTTGCGCATGAATTCAGTGATCTGGTATATTTCCGTCGAATGTCCTGTGATCAAATGATCTTTGGTTATCACGATATCCAGTTCACCGGGATAAGTTGTGCGGGTTGCGGGATCGAAAAGTGGAATATGTATGGTGAGATAGAGGCAATTGTCATATTGCGTCGCTTTTGGCCTTATGGTAGGTGTAACAAATTCCTCGATTGCTAGTGGGTGGATATCAAAATTTTCTTGCAAATATAAAACGTCGTCTGAGCTGGGATTGAAGAAATCGATCCACGTTGTGTTTTTGAATTGTATTTGTTGCATTTTAGGGGAGACTCGAATAACTCGAATTAACACTCGAATGACTCGAATAGTTTTTTTATATTTCTTTAATTATAGCGGATTATCTTGATATTGACAAAATCTCTATTATTTGGTATGGTCAAGGGCATGAAGAAAGCTTTATTATTGCTTATTCGTGTATATCAAAAGACTCTTTCTTTGGATCACGGGGTGCTGGCGAAACTCGGTTTTCCCCGTGTTTGTCGCTTCCATCCTTCTTGTTCTCAATACACCTATGAAGCGGTTGAGAAATATGGTATCATCAAAGGCATATTAATGGGAATAAGAAGAGTTGTCAGATGCCATCCGTGGAATGAAGGAGGATGGGATCCAGTAGAATAGGCAGACATTAGGATTTAGGCAGCATCTAATTAGAAAGACATTTTGAATAATTTTTATAGGTAAAGTAGTTTTTTACCAATATTATATTTTTAGGGAGGGTACGCCATTGTGCTATCATGTCTGCAATTAATCGTGAAAAACTTTCTTAGGTAGCAAAAATACAAAGGAGGGATTGTATGGAAAAAGAAGTAGTGTGTAGCAAAGCGATTGAAAAGGGAGCCGGAGTGCCAGTATTCCAAGGAGGTTTTGAGGTCGAAGAAGGATGTCCGATATTCAGCAATATTGAGTTTCCTGTTACCGTGAGGAAACTTGCAGAAGTCGGCAGGTTTGATCCGAAAAGCTGGCAGTGTAACAGATGTTCAAAGAATCTCAATTATCGCCGTTGTATGCCAATATATCGCGACATGCCGATAGAACAGAAGTTTATTATCGATTCGATACTCGAAAACCGTCCAGGATTTGTAGAGCGTACCACTGTGGAGTGTTACAAGCAGATTCCATAGCCACAGTTTTGTCGTAAGTTGCCGCATGGCATTTACTTAAAAGGAGGAATTATGCAGAGTTCGGGAAATCTTCACAGGGTTGCCGTTTCCGGTATGATGATCGTTACCAGTGGCAAGGGCATCGGTTCTGTAAAAAAGCCTGCCAGCGCCGGCAAGACGGTTTTCTGTCACGCCGTGAATGAGATTGTGACTATTGAAGAAGCATCTTCGCTCATCGACCTCATCGCCGGGGATGAAGCGGAGAAGTGTATCAGGACGTGCAACTTCGGTTGCCTTCCGTAATGTATAAAAATGTATAAAGTTTCGAGAGCCGCTTGGATTGACATTGATCAGTCTGAGCGGCTTTTTTCATTGAAAGAATTTTCCCTCAAAAAGGTAAGAAATAATACATTAGCACTCGGACTTGACGACTGCTAACAGATGATATAAAATTTGAATATCGCGAATCAACACTGATTTACTCTCGAATAATCTCTAATATTTGAATAAAATTCGAGATAATTAGCGACTTTATTCGAGTTTGATTAGTGATTTATATCCTCATGAATAACAGGCAGCAAAAAATTTTAGCGGCGATTATTGAAGAATATACCCAGACGGCGATTCCCGTGGGGTCGCAGGTTTTGGGTGAAAAATATGGCTTCGAGGTTAGCCCGGCGACGATCCGCAACGATATGATGGCTTTGGAAAAAGACGGCTATCTTCATCAGCCGCATGTAAGCGCAGGACGCATCCCGACGGACAAAGGTTATCGTTTTTTTGTGGAGGAAATTATGCCGGAAAAAGAATTATCTCGTGAAGAGCAGCAAAATTTGCAACGCGAATTTTTGAAGCTTAAAGCGCAGAATACTCGTTTGACCCGTACGACTGCAAAACTTCTGGGACATTTGAGTGGTAATCTGGCAGTAAGTGGAATTGTGGACAAAGATGAATTTGCAGATTTTGGCATCAGGGAATTGATGGATCAGCCTGAGTTTCGCGAGCTGGATGAAATGTGTCGGTTGGCGGAAGTGTTGGACTATGTCGACGAGAAATTTGATTCGCTTCTGGCCGATCTCAAGGATGATGAAACCAGAATATTTATCGGCAGCGAAAATCCGATCGAAGAAATTTCCGGTTGCTCAATGGTAGTGTCGCCATATCGCACAAAAACAGGAGAGAAGGGAATTCTGGCTCTCATCGGCCCCAAGCGCATGCAATATGCCAAGAACAAGTCGCTGATTGAATATGTGAAGAAAATGCTTGGGGGAACTATTGTGATTGTTGTATTTTTTAATGTTTTTTAAAGCGAATCTAATACTAGAATTTATCACCCAATGACTCTAATATTCGGGTCATTAGAGTGCCTATTAGTAAATTAGAGTCGCATATATAATTATGAAAAAAGACGTCAAACAAAAAGAAGAGTCAAAAAAGGACATCAAAGATATTGAGGAAGAAATTGTTGTCGATCAAGAAAAAGCAATTGTTGACCTTGAACAAAAGGCTGACGAATATCTTGATGGATGGCAGCGTTGCCAGGCTGATTTTGAAAATTACAAAAAATTGCAAGTTGAAAAGCAATCGGAAATGATCAAGTATGCCTCGAGCAGTGTTATTTTGCAGGTCATTCCGGTTTTGGATAATTTTCATGCTTCAACCGCGCATGTGCCGGAAGATCAAAAAGATAATCCTTGGGTTACTGGTATCATGTATATTCAAAAGCAGCTTGAACAAGTGCTTGCGGATAATGGGGTGGAGACGATTGAGCCGCAAGTGGGAGATGAATTTAACCCCGAAATACATGAGGCTGTGAGCGACTCTAATAGCTCTAATGAACACTCGAATGACTCGAATGGAGGAGAAAAAATAGTAAAAGTGATTTTGAGGGGATATAAGATGGGCGAGAGAGTGATCCGGGCGGCGAGGGTGGTTGTGGGATAAAAAAAGTCCCGCCCGAGCGATGCTCAAGGCGGGAATAACATGAGGGAATACCAGAACATTATGGTTAAATTTTCGTCCTTTGTCAATAAATAAGCAAAAAAAGCCCTCGGACTTTGATAGCCAGAGGGCATGACGTGGAGGAATTCCTATCAGGATTTTTTAAGTTTAGGAATTTCCTTTGCCTCCTTTATAGCATATTATCAGAAATAATGCAAGGGTTTTTGAAAAAATCCCCCGAAACCGAAAGATTTCAGGGGAAATATGGGGATTGCCGTGGCAGTGGCAGAAGACTTTCTGACTGCAAGGCTTGAAGACAAGGTTCTAATTTGAATATAGCAGATTTTGAAATTTTTACAAGAAAAAAGAAAAAAGCCAGGTCTCCGGAGGGTAGGAAACCTGGCAAAAGGAGGTCGAGACGACCAGAGTGCGATGTCTGAAAATCTCAACCTCGCAAGGATTTTACTCTAGATTCTTTTCTTTGTCAATGTTTTGATAAAGAAAAAGCCTTGATTCGCGGAGGGGCGAATCAAGGCACGAACATCACGGACACAGCATAGGAAATTTGTTCCAAGTGCGTCCAATTGATATTCGCGGAATAATTATACTATCCATAAGAATATTGTCAATAGTTGCGTTTCCACATGTGTATGTCCAAGGCATTCATATGTGGGCATGTAAAAATTCACCCTGTTAAATGATTTTGCTAAAGCAAAATCAAGACTTGCTTCTAAAGCAAATAACAGTGTGAATAGAAAATTAAAAAATAACACAAGTAAGTTTGTTGCTCCTTTTTGGAGAAGCAAGTCTTATTTAACAGGGTAAATGGCAAAAATCCTAGGAATTGACCTTGGAACGACCAACTCGGCAATGGCCGTGGTCATGGGTGGAAAACCGGAAATCGTTGAGAACAAAGAGGGTGCAAGGACTACCCCTTCAATGGTGGCGATTTCTAAAACTAATGAAAGACTGGTCGGGCTTTTGGCCAAGCGCCAGGCGGTGACTAATCCTGGCAACACGCTTTTTTCAATCAAACGTTTGATTGGACGCGCCTATCATGATGCGGAGGTGCAGCGAGATGAGAAATTGATGCCATACAAAATTGTTCATGCAGGCGAAGCAGTCAAAGTTACCATGGGAGACAAGGATTATACGCCACAAGAAATTTCAGCAATGATTTTGCAAAAGCTCAAGGCTGACGCGGAGGCAAAACTTGGTGAAACTATCACGGAAGCTGTGATCACCGTGCCGGCATATTTCGATGACGCGCAGAGAAAGGCTACTAAGGAAGCTGGAGAAATTGCAGGCTTGAATGTGCGTCGCATTATCAATGAGCCGACTGCTGCCGCTTTGGCATATGGATTCGACAAGAAAGCGGATGAGAAGATTGCCGTATATGACTTAGGTGGTGGAACATTCGATATTTCCATTTTGGAAGTAGGTGGCGATACTGTGGAGGTTAAATCTACCAATGGTGATACACATCTCGGTGGTGACGATTTCGATCAAAAGATTATCACTTGGATTATTGAAGAATTCAAAAAGCAAGAAGGAATAGATCTTTCCAAAGATGCGCTTGCGCTTCAGCGAATCAAGGAAGCTGCTGAAAAAGCGAAGATTGAACTTTCCACTGCGATGGAAACGGAAGTCAATCAGCCATTTATTACTTCCGATGCAACGGGTCCGAAACATTTGGTAATGAAAATGACCCGCGCTAAATTGGAAGAATTGGTTGGGGATTTGGTTCAGCAAACTCTGGGACCGGTCAAAAAGGCTTTGAAAGATGCTAAGCTTTCCACTTCGGACATTAATGAAATCGTGATGGTAGGGGGAATGACCCGTATGCCTTTGGTGCTTGAGACCGTGGAAAAATTCTTTGGCAAAAAGCCGAATATTACCGTGAATCCGGATGAAGTTGTAGCGCTTGGCGCAGCAATACAGGGAGGAGTGCTCGAAGGTTCAGTGAAAGACGTGTTGCTGTTGGATGTTACGCCTCTTACACTTGGAATTGAAACAATGGGTGGTGTTTCTACGCCGCTTATTGATCGTAACACCACGGTGCCGACAGCTAAGTCACAAGTGTTTTCGACGGCAGCCGACAATCAACCGGGCGTTGAAATCCATGTCTTGCAAGGTGAGCGCGAAATGGCTGCCGACAACAAGACACTTGGCAAATTCTTGCTCGACGGAATTCCACCAGCTCCTCGCGGAGTGCCACAAATAGAAGTTACTTTCGACATTGACGCTAATGGAATTCTCAATGTTACCGCCAAAGACAAAGCAACCGGCAAATCACAATCCATAAAAATCGAAGCATCAAGCGGACTTTCCAAAGATGAAATCGAAAAGATGAAAAAAGACGCCGAGATGCATGCGGAAGAAGACAAGAAGAAAAAAGAACTTGTCGAAGCTCGCAATCTTGCTGACACACTTGTCTACACCACCGAAAAAGCGATGCGCGATGCCGGTGACAAAATCACTGATGATGAGAAAAAACCGGTACAAGAAGCGATTGAAGAACTCAACAAGGTGAAAAACGGCGATGACTTGAGTGAAATCAAAGCTAAGACCGAAAGCTTGAGTCAAGCAGCGCAGAAGATTGGGGAGAAGTTGTATGCTGCTTCGCAACAAGCACAGGAGGCGCAGCCCAATGCAGAAGCTGCAGGAGAGACGAAGGAAGGGGAAGTAAAAGACGCGGAAGTTGACCAGTCTGCAGACGAGGCAGGGAAAAAAGAATAACGACTTTGAAAAGAGCCTTGGCATTTTGCTGAGGCTCTTTTGCCAAAAGCTTTTTTGCCAACATGATGATTTGCATTGTCCATCAAACAAGCTATCTCCTCGACAAGCAAATCCAAAAATTGAGCGTTGATTTTCTGGAGCA
>CAZAFB010000014.1:18153-32052 GCA_964484505.1 uncultured Bdellovibrionales bacterium | reverse complement strand
ATAAAAATCTCATACAAAAACTTGATGGCGGCGAAATTCCGCTCCTTTTTGACGATTTTGGGAATTATCATCGGCATAGCTTCAGTAATTGTCGTTATGGCGATCGGGGCGAGCGCGCAGCAGTTGATTTTGGATCAGGTTGCGGGAATGGGATCAAACCTTATTGGGGTGCTTCCGGGGGCGTCGGATGAAAAGGGTCCTCCTGCTTCCGCGTTGGGCGTTGTGACTACTACGCTAAAAATCGATGATCTGAAAGCTGTTTTGCAGAGAAAAAATGCACCCAACGTTGTCGCTGCTTGCGGGTATGTCAGTGGGGTGGCAACTTCCAAATATGGTAGTATTTCAGTCACGAGTAATTTTCAGGGAGTTTCAGCGAGTCTTTTGAATGTCGAGAAAATAAATCTTGCTGCTGGTAGATTTTTCACGGACGAGGAAGATACGGGTCTTGCCCGCGTGGCGGTTCTGGGGTCGAGTCGCGCAAAGGAACTTTTTCCCAATATCGATCCCATCGGAAAGGTTATCACGCTCAAAGACACTAATTTTACGGTCATTGGAGTATTTAAAGAAAGAGGATCCTCCGGCCTTAGCGGCACTGACGATCTTATTTATATCCCGCTCCAAACAGCCCAGAAAATTTTGTTGGGAATAGATTATCTCAATTTCATGCGCATGAGTGTCGATTCGGCTGAAAACGTTCCCAGAGCGGCTGCTGACATCAAGATGACCATTCGTGAGCGGCACAGAATAAAGAATCCTGCAGATGATGATTTTTCGGTGCGCGATACGGCTCAGGCGCTTGAAATGCTTATGAACATCACCGACGTCTTGAAATATTTTTTGGCTGGAATCGCGGCAATCTCATTGGTGGTCGGGGGGATCGGAATCATGAATATCATGCTTATTTCCGTAAATCAGCGTATTCGCGAAGTGGGTTTGCGTAAAGCGGTAGGAGCCAGAAGGCATCATATTGTCGCCCAGTTTCTTATCGAAGCCATTTTTATAACATTGGTTGGTGGAATCATAGGAATTATCGTGGGAATCCTTGTTTCCTTGTTGACCAGTGTCATAATAAATGTCTTGGGATATGAATGGCAGTTTATAATTTCTTTGAACTCCATTTTTGTGGCCACCTCGGTATCGGTTTTGATTGGAGTGATTTTCGGGTTATATCCCGCCAGAAAAGCGGCAAAGATAAGTCCGATGGAAGCACTTAGATATGAATAAATTCAAAAATTCACCTAATTGTCTAATTCACCAAATAAAATTCCAAATGTCCAATTAAAAATATTTGTATTTTGACATTTATGAATTTGACATTTTATTAGGTGAATTGGGTGAATTTGAAATTAGGTGAATTTATAATGGTGAATTTTAAATTTGTTAACCAATGTTTCGTCAATTCCTCACATTTGTACGTTTTGCCATCAAAAACCTGCGCAATAACAAGGGCAGGACGGTTTTGACTTTGGTCGGAATCGTGATCGGGATCATGAGCGTGATTGTGGTGACTTCGAGCGGTCAAGGCGTGAAAAATTATATTCTTGGCCAGTTTGAAAGTTTCGGGGAAGATCTTATTCAAGTGGAAATAAAAATTCCAGCCACATCGCAAACATCTTCCGCCAATGCTACCGGACAAGCTCAGGGAGTGAACATTACCACGCTCAAGGTTGCGGACGGCGAGGCCATCTCGCGTATTCCCAATGTTGCCGAATATGCCGCAGGTTCTTTGGGACAGGAAATTGCCAGTTATCGCGGTGAAAACAAAAGAACGCTGCTCTATGGGGTGGGTGCTAACACTCCAAATATCGATCGGGGCATAAAGTTGTCAGAAGGCGTGTTTTTTTCGGATATTGAAGACGAAAATCTCGCGCAAGTGGTTGTGATCGGTTCTGATGTAAAGGAGACACTTTTTGGTAGTGATGATCCGATCGGCAAAGATATTAAAATCAAGGGCATGAATTTCAAAGTGGTTGGAGTGGCCGAGAAAAGAGGAACAGTCACCTTCTTTAACTATGACGAATTGATATATATTCCCGTCCAGACGCTTACCAAGAAAATCATGGGTATCGATTATGTCAGGTACATCATGGTCAGGGTTAAGGATATAAATATGATAGACGTGACTGCTGCTGACATTGTTGAAACGATGCGCCGTCAACATGATATTTCCGATCCGAGCCAGGATGACTTTGCAGTGATGACGATGCAGGAAGCGCAAAAAATAATTTCCGATGTGTTTGGAACCATAAACATTTTGCTGCTTGCACTCACTTCCATATCCTTACTGGTTGGCGGTGTCGGCATCATGAACGTCATGTATGTTGCTGTGGTTGAACGTACTTTTGAAATCGGCTTGCGCAAAGCCGTGGGCGCGCGCAGTGGCGATATTCTCTATCAGTTTTTGTTGGAAGCTATCATCATCACGCTTATCGGCGGATTTTTGGGAATAGTGTTGGGCTATGTGGTGGCTTTTGGTTTTTCCTATGTATTGGAACTTTCCGGTTTTTCGGTATCTTTTGCGGTTACTTTGAATTCAATTTTGATTGCAGTCGGATTTTCGATGGCGACTGGAATCATTTTTGGTTTTTATCCAGCATGGAAAGCATCCAAGCTTAGTCCAATGGAAGCTTTGAGAAAAGAATGATGGGAAAATCCAAAACCCAAATAATGCCATTACCGAAGTGAAATATATTACAATACAAAGTTGGTGTGGGGTCAATATTGCTGGGTTTCGAGGGTGGGTGTATTATTGAATAACGATAATTCTTAAGAAAAATGCCTATGGAACAGGAGACGCATCAGGAAGAAGTCGCTTTAGAGGCTGAAACCCGAGATGATGCTACTGAGGAAAAAGAGACGGACAAAAAACGCAGTGACGTTTTGTTTGAGCTTGTTCTTGTTTTTGTTCTGGGATTCTTGCTTGGTGTTACTATTAAAACCGAAGCGGCGAAACGTGTGACTATCGGCTTCAATGATTATAAGGTGATTCAACAAAAACAGGCATATGATTTTGATTTAATCAAAGCCGAAGCGGAGGCTGAGCAAAAAGCCGCCCAAGAAGAGCAAAATTCTCAGGAGCAACAAAACCCTGGCAACCAAGAGGCACAGCAATAAGCAAAGTTGACGTAATAAACTAAAAAAGAAAATATGACGGAAGAATTCAATGGGGCAAATGAACAAAAAAAAGAAGTTGAAGCAAATAAAGACAAGAAAATAAAAAATCTGATTTCCTTGGCTATTTTGCTCGCAGGTCTTTTGGTGGGAAGTATTTTTGTGGATGTGGTTCAGTTGGTGCGTGGCGGCGGATTTTCCCAGCGCGTACTTAACAAAACTGATGTTTTTTCTTTGGATGGAAAGACTTGGGTAGCTTATGCTGATCCAATCGTAAAGGTGCAGATAGTAAATGATGATTCTTGCGAAGCTTGCAAGCCTGACGATGCTTTGATGGGTCTTCGTCGTATCGTTCCTACAATTTTAACAGAGAAGGTTGATGTTAACAGCGAACAGGGAAAACAACTTTTGGAAAAGGCTGGCGTGAAGGCGATTCCGGCTTTTATTTTCTCAACTGAATTGGAGAAAACTGATCTTTTTAAGCAAGGACAGCAGTTTTTTGACAAGAAGGACTTTGGCTATGTTTTGAAAACAGCCGAAGCTGGTCTGCCGGTGGGGAAATATATAGAAGCGCCGAAGGCCCTGGAAGGAGATGTTCAAGTTGGCAACAAAGATTCAAAGGTCACAGTTATTGAATATTCCGATTTTCAATGTCCTTATTGCAAAAAATTCCATGAGGAAGTGATCAGCAAAATGCTCAAGGAATATGGCGACAAGATAAGCTTTGTTTATAAACAATTTCCATTGAGTTTTCACGCGCAAGCAAACAGCGCATCGCTGGCTTCAATGTGTGCCAATGAACAGGGAAAATTTGTGGCTTATGCGGACAAACTTTACGCGACTCAGGAAACTTGGGGCAAGCTAAAAGATGCTACGGCTACTTTCAAATCATATGCGGCGCAGCTTGGACTTAGCGCTTCCCAATTCAACAAATGCTTGGATGATAAGAAATTTCAAAGTCAGATTGATGCCGACATGAAAGATGGGCAAAATTATGGTGTGAGCGGAACTCCTTCCACTTTCATTAATGATGAGATGCAAAGCGGAATTGGAACCTATGAAAAGATGAAAGAAGCTCTTGATGCGAAATTGGCAGAATAGCTCTCCGAATCGATCTTCAACAAGAAACAAGTCGTCATAGTGGCGACTTGTTTTTGTTTTGACACGACGCCCTTATTAGCTTATGATGTCTATGATGGATTAGGAATGAATTTTGCTTTATTAGAGGGCTTTAGTAAGTCTTCGATGTTTTTATTTATTTGTATATTTGTATTTGATTCGTAATTAGTAGATCTATGATTGAAATGATCAAAAATTGGTATCGTAAACTTACTGGCAATGTGTTTGGCAATTGGTCCAAAGATATCGGTATTGATTTGGGCACGGCTAATACTTTGGTGTATGTCAAAGGCAAAGGCATTATGATCAATGAACCTTCGGTTGTTGCTATAAACAAGAGAACCGGACAGGTTTTGGCGATTGGCAAAGAAGCGAAAAGAATGGTGGGCAAAACACCGGGTCATATTGTGGCAACCAGGCCGTTGGTTGATGGAGTAGTTAGCGATTTTGAAGTGACGCAGCAAATGCTTAAATATTTTATCGACAAGGTTCATCAAGGGTCTTTTTCTTTCATGCCGCGCCCGCGCGTGCTGATTGGAATACCTTCAGGAATCACTGAGGTGGAAAAAAAGGCGGTGATTGATGCTGCTACTAATGCTGGTGCCAGGGAGGCATATTTGATTGAGGAGCCGATGGCAGCAGCGATTGGCGCAAGACTTCCAGTTACGGATGCGCGCGGAAACATGGTAATCGATATCGGTGGCGGTACTTCGGAAATCGCGGTTATCTCTTTGGGGGGCATAGTCATTGCCAGATCTCTGCGTGTGGCAGGTGATGAGATGAATGAAGATATCATCAGATATTGTCGTGACGAATTCAATTTATTGGTAGGGGAGAAGACTGCGGAAGATATTAAGATAGCTATCGGTAGCGCCTATCCTCTTAAAGAAGGATTAACTATGCCCATTCGCGGTCGTGATTTGGTCAGTGGTCTTCCCAAGGAAGTCATTGCCAACGATGAACAGATTCGCGATGCCATTTCTCGTTCTATCAGAATAATCGTAAATAATGTGAAAACGGTTATTGAAGAAACTCCTCCTGAGCTTATTGCTGATATCATGCAGCGTGGGATAATTCTTGCTGGTGGAGGAAGTCTCATTCGCGGTCTGGACAAGCTTGTAGCTAACCAAACAGAGATGCCGGTGCGCATGATGGAAGATCCTCTAACAGCGGTAGCACGTGGTGCCGGGATTGTTCTGGAAGACATCGATCTTCTTAAGGAAGTATTGGTAGAGGATGAGAGAGAAAAAAGTTATAAATAATGTTTTTGTATAAAAGAATAGAGCTTCTATTTATTAGGTTGTAATCCCACGAATCTGCAAATAAGCTGCAAATCTGCAACAGCTTTTGTATGTCTGTATATTTGTAATTTATTTGTAGATTTGTAGGGTTTTCGTAAATGAAGAAATTAATTTCGACAAAATTTTTTCACTTTTTGTTGGTCATCATTGTTTTTGGCGTATTGGTTTTTTGGAATCCGCGCAGTTTATTCTCGCCGTTTTCAAGAGCAACTGCTTTTTTTCTAAATCCCTTCGAGAAGGGGATATATGCCCTTTCTTTGAAAGTTTCTTCAATCGGCGAATCCCTTTCTTCTATCGGTAAGATCAAAAAAGAAAATGAAGCTTTATTTAAAAATAACGTGGAACTTTCAGCGAGGGTAGCCCAATTGGAAGATCAAAAGAGAGAGAATGATTTTTTGCGCTCCCAATTGGAGCTTTTGCCGCGAGGCCAATATGAACTCATTAGCGCCTCGGTAGTTAGCCAGGATCAGGGAGGTTTGGGCAATTGGATAGGGATAGATAAGGGTTCTAACCAGGGCTTGGTGAAAAATATGCCAGTGATAATTTCCAGCAGTATCTTGGTAGGAAAAATTGACGAGGTATATGGTAACTCTGCGAAAGTGATGCTCTTATCAAATCCCAAAAGTGCAGTTAATGGAGTTATATCTGCCAGTGAAGCCAAAGGAATTATAAGAGGGGAATATGGGCTGGGTATTATCTTGGATATGGTCATGCAAAGTGACAAAATAAACATCGGCGACGATGTGATTACTTCGGGAATTGGCGGGGACACGCCTAGAGGATTATTGATCGGTAAAGTTCGGCAAGTGCAGCCATCAGAAGATCATCTTTTTCAGCAAGCTATCATAAGTCCTGCAATTCAGACCGATAATCTTTCCACAGTTTTCATTATCAAAAGCAACAAGTAATGGCAAAGAAACGTTTAGTCTATTGCGTATGTGCAATTGTGTCGCTTCTTTTGGGGAGCTCTTTTTTTCCTGCAATAATTCCGAATCATCCCGGACTTAGCGGCACGGCAATGTTGGCTTTGGCGTGGGTTTTTATTGATGGCTTTGAAAAATCCGTTGCATGGTTGATTTTTTTGGGTATTTTGACTGATTTTCTTGCCGGTACGACTGTGGGTACGCATGTCATCACTTTTGTTTTTATAGGCTATTTCGCGAGTTTCCTTTACCGAAGACTTTCGGTGGACATGCACGGCATGGGTATCATTTGGGTTGTTTTTTTTGTCTTGGCTTCAACCTTGGCCATGCTTTTGTCGGCGGGTCTCGGGGGCGGATTGGAGCTGAAGCAGATGAATTTATTGTTCAGGCGTTTTGACTTGGGAACATTTTTGGTTTCATATTTATTGAATTTGGCGATTTTTGCTTTGTGGTACAGATTGATAAAATGGATGAAAAAGTATTATTACTTTTAAAAGCTAAAAATTTGTTTGTTGCTATGAAGAGATTTAAATTTATCGGTTCAAAATCTAAAAATTCCGGGATGGAAATAGAGGACTATGTATTGACGGCTACAGAGAGAGAAGCTGCCCGAATGGAAAAGCCCCTTGAAAGGCAATGGTTTGAAATTCTCTGGTGGATGATCGTGGTTATGTTTTTTATACTTGCGGGAAGGGTTGTTTTTTTGACTGTTTTGCGTGGAGCGCATTATCAAGAAGTTGCGCGCGGCAACAGTATCCGGTCGATCATCATAAGCGCGCCGCGTGGAAGGATTTTGGACAGAAATGGCGGTTCATTGGTTACCAATGTTCCGAGCATGGATGTGGTTGCCATACCGGCGGATTTGCCCCATGATTCGGAGGGGAGAAACAAATTGGTTGAAAATCTTGCCAAAATTCTTTCTTTGAATGAAGGAGATATTTTTGCTAGATTCGAAAATACCGAATCCCAATCGATAGTACCGTTGTTGCTTAAGGAAAATATTTCTCAAGAAGAATATCTGATCCTCAGTGAGCGCGGCAATGATTTTCCCGGAATAATCATCGATCGCACGGCAATTCGCGATTATGTCGATAGCAAAATTTTTTCGCATATAATCGGATATGAAGGAAAAATAGAGCGCAAAGAAATCGAGGAAAATCCGAACTATTTGCTTACGGATTATATCGGCAAGCAAGGGGTGGAAAAATCATATGAAAAGGATTTGCGCGGAGTTCACGGTGCTGTACAAGTAGAAGTTGATTCCAAGGGTGAACCAAAAAGGCAAGTAGGAATTATTAATCCGGTTCCTGGAAGCGATTTGCTTTTGTCTATTGACGGTGGGTTGCAAAGAAAACTATATGAAAGTTTGGACAATATCCTAAAAAATACAAACACGCGCACTGCTGCAGCTGTTGCCATAAATCCTCAAAATGGAGAAGTGTTGGCTTTGGTGAATTTGCCCAGCTATGACAATAACGTCTTTGCGCGCAAGATTTCTTCCCAGCAATATGCTGAGCTGATCAACGATCCTGATAAACCGCTTTTCAATCGTGCTGTTGCAGGGGAATATGCGCCTGGATCAACAGTAAAGCCGGCAATGGCATCGGCGGCACTTTCCGAAGGGACAATAAATCAGTCCACTATAATCGATGGCTTGGGCGGTACTTTGCGGGTCGGGAGTTTCAGTTTTGGCGACTGGAAAGCTCATGGGCCAAGCGATGTGCGTACGGCGATAGCCGAAAGTAACGACATCTTTTTTTATACCATAGGTGGTGGCTATGGTTCTGTTGAAGGGCTAGGCATGACGCGCATGAAAAAATATTACAATCTTTTTGGGTTTGGTATGCAAACCGGTATTGATATCGGTGGAGAATCGGATGGGTTTATTCCTGATGAACAATGGAAGCTAGATAAATTGGGGGAAAGATGGTATGTGGGAAATAGTTACCATGCCTCCATCGGACAGGGTTATGTAACGGCCACTCCGCTTCAAATCGCCAATTATATAGCCGCGGTAGCCAACGGTGGAATTTTATATAAACCTCATTTGGTAAAAGAAGTTAGAGGCAATTCCGGTAAAATAAAATCAATCGATCCGCAAATAATAAGACAAGGATTTATTTCTTCTTCAGTAATGAAAGTTGTGCAGGAAGGGATGCGCAAGACAATAACCGATGGGACGGCACAGACGCTCAAAGATTTGCCTGTTGCGGTAGCTGGCAAAACAGGAACGGCACAATTTGGCAGTGAGGACAAGACTCATGCCTGGTTTGTATCTTATGCCCCTTTTGATAACCCACAGATAGCCATGGTGGTGCTCGTGGAAGGAGGAGGCGAGGGTCATTCTAGTGCTGTGCCTGTGACCAAGGAAGTTTACCAGTGGTATTTCGAAGGAAGAAAATAGGATAAATTTTGGCTAAAGTAAGGTATTTTATGGCATTAAGCTATTGACAAAAGAGAAGTTTTGACATATACTCGACAGGTTGTGGTATAATTACGGCAAGCAGTACTTTGAATCCATGGGGCATTGAAGTATTCAGATAATCGCCTCGGGTGTTTCACTTCGTGAGACATGTGGGGAGGAAAGTCCGGACACTCAACCGCTGTTTTGCAGCGGTAATGGTAGCGGGTAATACCCGTCTGGAGTAATTCAAGAGGTGCGAGCAGTGACGGTTTGGTTAGTGATAATCAAACTATCCTCTTTGAGGATAAACTTTGATATAAGATAGAATTTACCTTTGGTTTATTCTGAGCGAAGTCGAAGAATGAAACGGCTAAATCCTTACCAGAGTGCAAGGTCGTGTCCAGTATTCCCCTAGGAAGTATTGGAAGAACCGCTAGAACTTGATGGTAACATCAAGTCCAGATAGATGATTATCCAAGACAGAATCCGGCTTATAGAATGCTTCGATGCCCCATGGGTTCAAAGAAAATATAAAACACAACATCATTTGTATATTCTCCTGCCTGCTTTGCTACGCCAGCCCGCATGAATTGCGTCAGCATGTTTGGCGGGCGAAGTATTTCATTGGTATATGAAGAAACGTTCAGAACTTCTTTTTAGTGCGATTCAGGTCCCGATGGACGCGGCAATGATCATGCTTGCAGCGCTCTCTGCTTTTGCAATACGTAATATTCCTGAAGTTATCGCGCTTCGCCCCAAGCTTTATGATTTTCCTTTGGAAAGTTATTTGAAGATAGTTGCTGCGGTGGTTCCATTGTTCATTATCATATATGCGATCGAAGGGTTATATAATATTAAAGCGACGCGTCGTTTTCATCAGGAGGCTGTTAAGATATTTTCCGCAACTTCAATCGCGTTATTTGTTATTATCGTGACTATTTTTCTTAAGCGCGAGTGGTTTTCCTCGCGTTTTGTGATTTTGGCAGGATGGGGTTTGGCGGTTGTTTATGTGACGATAGGTCGTTGGATTCTGCAGAAAATTCAAAAAGTTTTGTTGGTGCGAAAGGGAATGGGTGTTCATAGGGTTTTGTTAATCGGTTCAAACGGCAAGCTGAACAGAATCAGGAAAATGATAGAAAAATCTCCCGCATTAGGGTATAAAGTTGTGGGGCATTTGGAAACAGGCAGTGTCCATGTTATCAAAGATTTCAGAAAGAAATGCGGCATTGACGAAATCATTATTTGCGATTCGACTCTTACCGATTCCGAACAGGAAAAAATCATAGATTATTCTGCGATCAACAATATCGCCTATAAATTCATCCCGACTACTTTTCAGACAGTGCGTTTTGAAAACGGAATTTTCGGTGGGGAACCGATCATTGAGATCAAACATACGCCATTGGATGGTTGGGGAAAAATACTTAAGCGCATTTTTGATATTGTCAGTTCTTCCATTCTTATTATCCTGCTTTCGCCTCTGATGCTGATCGCGGCACTGCTGGTAAAATTGGAATCATTTTTTGAAGAAAAACCTGGAGGCCCGATAATCTACAAGAATGAGCGTGTGGGGGCAAATGGCGAGATGTTCAATGTCTACAAGTTCCGTTATATGAAATGGAATTTTTGCACCGATCCGCACACGCCAGAAGGACAAAAAGCTTTGGAATATGAAAAAGAGCTTATTGCTAAAAACAGCATAAAGCAAGGTCCGCTGTATAAAATTAAGGACGATCCTCGCAAAACAAGAGTGGGAAAATTTATTGAAAGACTTTCTGTCGATGAATTGCCGCAGCTTTTTAATGTGCTTAAGGGTGAAATGAGTTTGATCGGACCCAGGCCGCACCAACAAAGAGAAGTTGATAAATACAGTGAATATCATCGTCGTCTTCTCACAATAAAGCCTGGGGTTTCCGGCATGGCGCAGGTTTCCGGACGCAGCGATCTTTCTTTTGATGACGAATACAAACTAGATGTTTATTACATTGAAAATTGGTCTCTTATGCTGGATATCATTATTTGCTTCAAAACTTTGAGAGCATTGGTCATTAAAAGGCAAAATTAGGCCATTTTTAGGGCATATTGACAATAGAACTTAAAAGGACTATAATTATAGCATGGGAGGATAGTGGGGAAAATAGGTCAAATTTCTGCTGCGGGCCTCCTGATAAACAGTAATTGGAACACGACAATGACAGACAAAAGAGCGACAGACCAGGAATTTCTCGAGTTCGCCGTTAAGGCTCTCGTGGACAGTCCAGAGGATGTCAAGGTAGAGAGAAAAATTGATGAAATGGGCGTTCTCATCACTTTGGATGTGAATCCCAAGGACATGGGAATGGTGATCGGACGTGAAGGACAGACGGCGAAAGCGCTTCGCACGATTCTTCGTGTGATTGGTGCGCGCAACAATGCCCGCGTTAACCTCAAGATCAACGAACCTGCAGGTTCAACCAAGGGACAAAATCAAGAGTCTCGCAAGAGTATTGATGATGTAATGGGAGACCTTTCCATATAATCGATTCAAATTGAAACTTTTCGAAAGCCCCGGCGCGAAGCCGGGGTTTTTTGTTATATTGACTTAAGTTTGATTGTATTTATAATTGCAAATAAATACATAGAAGTTACGCATTTGAATAAATTTCAAGCAAATATATATTTTTTGCTTGCCTTTCCCTCTCGGGTCGGCCGGCAGTGCGCAAAAAATAATATTTGCTGAAATTTTAAAAATTCAAACGCGTAAGTCTTAATACAAATGCATTGCCAACGAGTAATGCAAAATAGAGGAGGAAATTAGATGCCTAGAGATGAGTTTGAAGACAGTGGGGGTTTTGATGATGATTTTGGTGACGAAATGAGTCATGACGGAACATTCAATTACTACGGACGTGAAGAAAAAGATGCCATAGATCACGACGAGAGTGATTTTAGAGAAGAACCAGAGATATCAAAAAAGATTAATTAATTTCTATCCCAGAAAGAGCTGTCCAGTGTGATGGCTCTAATTTTTTTGTGATAATAAATTCTCGTGTATTTCTCCAACGAGATATAACGAACCGGTAATTACTATAGGAATATCGGATGCTTTAATATTCTTGAGGACATCGGAAAGGTTCTTGGTAATAGTGGAGAAGTTATCAAAGTTTTGGGATTTTAGAAATTCAGCTATTAATTTGTTGTCCGTGGAGCTCCAATGGCCATCCATGTTTTTGGTGGAAAAGCGGGTGAGATATATTTTCTCGGCGATTGGCAGAATTTCCAGCAGTATTTTTTTATAGTCCTTGCTTTTTTTGAATGCAACTACAAAGGCAAATTTTTTATGCGGGTATAGTCCTCTTAAGTTGTTTATAAGAGAGCGCATTTTCTGTGGATTATGCGCACCGTCAATAATAAAATCTTTGCCATTTATGTTGCACATCTCAAATCTTCCGGGGATGTGTATATTTTCCAAATATTTCCTCAGTTTTGTTTCGTTTATGGCGAAATTATCTCGTTTCGACAGAATGTTTAGGGCTGCGAGCGCAAGCGAGCAATTTTCCGCCTGATGTCTGCCGATCAATCCTAATTTTATCTGGTGTAAATTATTCCAAAACTGGACGGTCGCCCGCCTGCAACGCTTTGCGTAGCAATGCGGGCAGGCATTTTTTTGGTATAATCTTTTTTGGGAATGGGGATTAAAGTGAAAGTTGAAAACAGTTTCTTTTGGAGAATGGGAGATGATTTTGTAATTATTTTTATCTATAACGTATAGCCGCGATTTTTTATTTTCGCACACTTGTTTGATTGTTTTCAGCGCATCTGTTGTCTGCTGTATGCTGACCACTGTATTTTGTCGTTGAATAATTCCCGCTTTCTGCTCGGTGATTTTGGCGATTGTTTTGCCGAGTATTTCCGTGTGATCAAGTCCTAGTTTTGTAATGATGCAAATTTTGTTTTTGCTGCTTATGGTATTTGTTGCATCAAGCGTGCCACCAAGGCCGGTTTCCATGATGGCATAATCGAGATTTTCTTTGGCGAACATATAATATGCCAAGCCGACGTTTATTTCGAAAAAAGTAGGCATGCCATATTTGCAGTTTTCCACTTTTAAAATTGCCGGCAGAATTTCGTTGAAATATTTAAGGACAAGTTTTTTGCTTGGGAGATAATTCGCATGTCCCGCTTTTGTAGTGCGGGTTCGCGACACCGCCGGAGCGGTGGAGCGAAAAACTTGGAAACGTTCGCGGATGTCGAGTACGTGCGGTGAAATTGAAAGTCCTACGCTGAACCCTTGCGAGCGGAGAATATGGCTCATGAGGTGAGCGGTCGAGCCTTTGCCGGAGGTGCCGGCAATGTGGATAACTTTGAGTTTGTTTTGCGGATTGCCGAGCAGTTTCATGAAATATTTGGCTCTCTTGAGACCCAAATCACCCATAAACAAAGCCTCCCGGGTCGGAATGCGGGAATGGAGTAATTTTTCGAATTGGGAGAAAGTTTTGATCTTCATAGTTGAGTTATAATAACGTCAAAAAATAGCTTTTGCAAGCCCTTTTTTTATTTCCAAAGGCGTGGTAGAATATAGAAAGTCAGGTGGATTGTTTGCTGTGTCCCATAGATAGTACAGCTATTCTTTTTGTACTTCAACATCTCGAGATCCTGAAATAAATTCAGGATGACAAGAAAAAAAATCGTACATTTGTATATTCGTAATAAATTCGCCTGCCTCGACTCGCGTCGACGCGAGGCGGGTAATTCGTAGGGTTATGCGTTTCGATATCATCACAATTTTTCCCCAAATTTTCGACAGCTATTTCGGCGAGTCGATTTTGAAGCGGGCTCAGGAGGCGGGAATTGTGGAGATAAAAGTACATAATTTGCGTGACTATACAACTGACAAACACAAGAAGGTTGATGACACGCCGTATGGCGGAGGAGCGGGAATGGTGATGCAGGTGCAACCGATATATAGCGCTATCGAAGCGCTAAAATCCGAAATTCAAAATAATAAACAAGAAGAAAAAACGCGGACGATTTTGTTTTCGGCGAAGGGGAAGAGGTTTAC
>CAZAFB010000014.1:15295-18053 GCA_964484505.1 uncultured Bdellovibrionales bacterium | reverse complement strand
AGCGGAAATCATGGAGAGATAGAGAAATGGCGAAAAGAAAAATCTATAAAACGAATTGACACGAATTAATGACGAATTTGCACGAATACACGAATTGTTTGTTCGTACATTCGCCCGCCTGCTTCGATAAGCGAAGCATTTCGGGCAGGTACAATTTCGTACTTCGTAGAGATAATACATGAGGAATATTCAAGAAAAACAAACAGATGCTGTATTGCTTTCAACCATTGGGGTGTTGTTGATTTTTGGACTCATCATGATTTCGAGTGCAGGAGTGATATATTCTGAGACGCGTTTTGGCGATGAGTATTTCTTTTTTAAGAGACAACTTTTCTATGGTGTTGTTCCGGGATTGATCGCGTTGTTTCTCACCAGTCGCATTCCCTATCAAGTTTGGCGTAAGTTTTCAGTGCCTTTGTTTTTTGCAGCAATCGTTTGTTTGATTTTGGTTTTTATCCCGGGTGTTGGTTCAAAAGTATACGGAGCTAGTCGTTGGATTCAATTGGGCCCCCTTTCTTTCCAGCCTTCAGAAATGGCGAAGCTCGGAGTCATATTATATCTGGCAGCATGGTTGGAAAGTCGCGGCAAGCACAGGATTAAAGATGTTTTTGAAGGACTGATTCCTTTTGCGGCGATTATGGGTGCGGTTGCTTTTTTGATCATGAAACAACCGGATACGGGAACGCTTGGAGTGATCGTAATTTCTGCAGTTGTGGTTTTTTTTGCTTCAGGAGCGCGCATCTCCCATTTGGGCGCATTGGTTTTTTCCGGTTTGCTGGCTTTGATGATTTTGATAAAAATAGAGCCATATCGTTTCAATCGCATTTTGGCTTTTTTGGATCCAGGAGCTGATCCGCAAGGAATCGGTTATCAAATAAATCAAGCGCTTATTGCGGTGGGTAGTGGCGGATTTTTCGGTGCCGGCCTGGGTCACAGTAGCCAAAAGTTTAATTATTTGCCCGAGCCCGTCGGAGATTCTATTTTTGCGGTTATTGGAGAAGAGGTTGGTTTTATCGGAGCCTTCATTTTGGTAGTTTTATTTTTCGTTTTGGCTATGAGGGGACTCAAGATTGCCAAAAATGCTCCGGATGAATTCGGAAAATTGGTAGCAATAGGAATTACGACATGGATTGTGGCGCAAGCATTCATCAATATTTCGGCAAACATCGCCCTGGTGCCGCTTACGGGAATTCCTTTGCCATTCATCAGTTATGGTGGGACATCGCTTATGTTTTTGATGACATCAGTGGGAATATTGATGAATATATCGAAGCAGACTAAAATATAGCGAAATCCTTTTTTAAATAAGCAAATAATAAATATTATCTTATGCGAATAGTATTGACAGGCGGAGGAACGGGCGGACATCTTTTTCCGCTTTTGGCAGTAACCAAAAAAATCAAAGAGAAACTGGGACCGGAAGCGCAGCTGCTATATATCGGTAGTGGCGCGCCGATGGAGCGCCAAGTGATGCAAACCGAAGGTATCCCGGCAAAATATGTGGCCAGTGGCAAAATGCGCCGTTATTTCTCTTTTCAGAATTTCGTTGATATTTTCAAAGTGCCGATCGGCTTTGTTCAGTCTCTTTGGATTTTACTTTGGTATATGCCAGACGTTGTTTTTTCCAAAGGAGGATATGTGGCTGTGCCCGTTGTTTTGGCGGCGCGCATATATCGGATTCCGGTTATGATTCATGAGTCGGATGCGATTCCGGGAACGGCAAATAAATTTTTGGCCAAATATGCGACGCGGATTGCCGTGGCCTATCCGGAAGCACAAAGTTATTTTCCCATGAAAAAAACCGCGCTTTTGGGTAATCCGGTGCGTGAAGGCGCGCTGGGTGGAAATCCCCCGATGCTTCTTAAACAGCTTGGATTTACGGAATCTAAAAAAATATTATTGGTGATGGGCGGTAGCCAAGGATCCGAAATAATCAACAAAGCTATTGTGGAAATCTTACCTCAGCTGCTTAAAGATATGCAGATAATTCATCAGACCGGTGATAAAAATTATGAAGCGGTTGTGCGTATGGCTGGGGAGCAAGGAGTAAAAGCGGGAAGAGAGGGTTACGCGCCGGTTAATTTCATGGATGATAAATTATTACGCGATTCATTGGAACTTTGCGATCTGGTTATAAGTCGCGCGGGAGCTAATTCCATTGCAGAAATTGCAGCGCATGCCAAACCGGCAATCTTGATTCCGCTAAGCAGTTCAGCCAATGATCATCAAAGGATGAATGCCTATGCTTTGGCGCAAGTTGGTGGCGCGCTTGTTTTGGATGAACCTAATCTGGGAGCGAACATGCTTTTGGGAAAGATAGAACAAATCATGTTCTCTGAAGATAAGGCTCCGCAAATGTCCGAGCGAATCAAGGCGTTTTATCATCCACATGCGGCAGAAGTGATCGCGAACGGGGTAATCGAGCTTGGTGCGATGTAACATCTTGGCTTATGAAAAAAATATATATTGTGGGAATTGAGGGGGCAGGGACGTCGGCATTGGCGCAGATTTATCATGCACTCGGATATAATGTTTCCGGATCTGATAATGGCGATCATTTTTTCGGCAAAAATCTTCAAAAACTTGGCATAAAAGTGCATGAAGAATTTGCTGCAATGAACGTGCCGGAAGACATTGATTTTGCAGTTCATTCGACTGCATTCAAAGACGACAACCCAGAAATCGCTCGAATAAAGAAACTTGGCATAAAATTATATTCCTATGCGGAAGCGCTGGGTAATCTTTTCAACGAGCGGAT
>CAZAFB010000014.1:12844-15195 GCA_964484505.1 uncultured Bdellovibrionales bacterium | reverse complement strand
GACCATCCGGATTTTTTTCCTGATTTTGAATCGTATAAAAAAACATTCAAAGAGTTTGTCGCAAAGATTCCCAAAACCGGAGTGCTTGTCGTTTGGGGAGATAGCGCTGATACTTTGGAAATTGCCAAAGCTGCCAGTTGCAATGTTTTGACTTATGGATTCGGGGAAGAAAATGACTATAAAGTCTCAAATCTCAAATCTCAAATCTCAAATAATATTGTCAGGCAGACATTTAAAATAGATTGTGGGGATGTGAGCTTGGGGGATTTTGAAATACAAATGGTCGGTAAACATAACGCGCTTAATGCGGCGGCAGTGATCGCTCTGGCACATTTTGCGCAGTTTGAATTGGAAAAAGTTCGCGAAGGCCTCGGGAATTTTCAGGGAATCAAACGAAGGTTTGAATATATTGGTACATATAATTATGATACGCTGCTGGTTGATGATTATGCGCATCATCCCGATGAAATCAAAGCGACGCTTTCCGGTGCGCGTTCGATTTATTCAGACAAAAACATTACGGTTGTTTTTCACCCTCATTCTTTCACGCGCACCAAAGCCCTTTTGGAAGAATTTGCGCAAAGTTTTGATGATGCGGACAGAGTAATCGTGCTTGATATATATGGCAGTGCGCGGGAAAACTCGGGCGATGTTTCTTCGGAAGACTTAGTGAAATTGATGAATAAATATCAACATGGCAAAGCAGAACATATTCCGACCATTGAAAAAGTTGAAGAATATATAAAATCCGGAGAATATGGCAAAAACGACATCCTCATAACCATGGGCGCCGGCGATGTCTGGCGAGTTGGCGAGGATCTAAAAGACAGGTTTTAAATTATGAAAAAAATATTAGAAAAAGTTGAAAGGCATGCTGTGTGGGTTATTTTGCTTGTGGCGGCGTTCATTCGTTTTACCGGGCTGACCAAAAGGGATTTTTGGTATGACGAGGCTTTTACGGGAATTGCGGTAAAGGAAAGTTGGCAAGGAATGTTTTCGATGATCA
Source organism: uncultured Bdellovibrionales bacterium (assembly GCA_964484505.1). Classification (GTDB taxonomy): domain Bacteria; phylum Patescibacteriota; class Minisyncoccia; order Moranbacterales; family GWC2-37-73; genus CAZAFB01. The sequence goes on along the minus strand of CAZAFB010000014.1, from coordinate 14,189 downwards.
CCAATGACGTGCATCCTCCGCTCTATTACGCAACGCTAAAAATATTCTCATCTTTTTTCGATTATAGCGTGGTTGGCATCAGGATATACTCGGCGATTTTCGGCGTGCTGGCGATTTGGGCGCTCTATCTTTTCACCAAAGAATTATTTGGCAAAAAAGCGGCCATCTTTGCCGCTATCTTGGCAACCGTTTCACCGATTGCAATCCAATATTCCCAAGAAGCGCGCATGTATTCCATGTTGGTCGCTTTGACTATTTTTGCGGCATATTTTTTGGTGCGCGCTCTCAAAACAGAGAAACAAAAATATTATATTCTGTGGGGAATTTTTGTGGGGCTGTCGGCTCTGACTCATTATATGGGTATTATTTTTTCACCGCTATATTTGCTCGCGTATGCCGCGTGGAACGCGTGGGATTTTGAAGGGCTCAATAAGCAATCATCTTGGGATTCATTAAGTGGTTTGATAAAAAGAATATTACCGGATAAAAAAATCATAATCGGAATTGTCGTATCGATAGCGGTTTTTTCTCCTTGGCTTGGTAAATTCTTTTTTCACATGACACATCGCGGCAATGCCTTGGATTGGATAAAGCCGGTGGCTCTCGGTGATATTTTCACCAATGTGCAGATGTTTCTTTTTGGCACTCCGCTTGGTGAAATGTCCGCCGGCATGCCGCAGCCCAATGAATTCATCGGTGTGGGGCACCTCACTACGAGAATAATTCTGGCCGTCGGATTGGTTTTGATCACGTTATATTTATATAAAAATGATAAGCAGAAAAATCGCAGGGAATTGACTATTGCATATATATTTTCTTTCGGATTTTTGATGCTTATTTATGTCTTGTCGCTTTTGGGCAAACAATATTTCGTGGTGCGCTATGTGCTTGCGGCGGGATATTTCCTTTTTGCAATTATCGGATTTTGGCTTTCACGAATAAATTGGAAATATGTCGTGGCTTCATTTGTGCTCTATACAATTTTATTGTTTTCAATTGTGCCGGTGGGATATTCGCGGGGTTATAATGAAATGATCAAGCATTTGGACAAATATCAAGGCAAACATTTTTATATTCTCAATTCTTTCGACTATGTGATTTCCAAATATTATTTGGGTGCGGATAACCTTACGCTATATAATTATGATTGGCCGCAGTATAATCCGGATTATTGGGCAGCGATCGGCAAGAGTCTCAAACGTACCCAAAGTTATGACACGCTGCGCAATGACCCAAATGCCTTGATAATCTCCAATCAGCAACTTACCCGTGACAATCAATATTTCTCAACGGAGGGGTTGGTATTGGTTGATCGGTATGAAAATATTTTGATTTATAAATTTCA
>CAZAFB010000014.1:0-12744 GCA_964484505.1 uncultured Bdellovibrionales bacterium | reverse complement strand
CATGGAAATAAACACAAAAATCATCCACACGCTTCCGGCTGATGAGGTGTTGAAAATGCTGGATTCGTCAAAAGAAGGATTGTCCCAGGAGGAAGCGGCAAGGAGGCGAAAAGAATATGGCGCTAACGCGGTTAAACATAAAGTCAACCTAAGTTGGTTGGTAATTTTGTGGCATCAATTCAATAATGCGCTGGTGTGGATTCTTTTGGTTGCGGCACTGCTTTCTTTGATTTTCGGGGAGGTGCGCGATACTACGATCATTTTAATCATTGTGGCAATTAATGCCACGATAGGATTTTTTCAGGAATATAAAGCGGAAAGGACTTTGGATCGCATTCGCTCTTTGGCTTCGGACAGATGCACGGTGGTGCGAAGCGGCAAGAAAATCGAAATTGACGCACAAGAGCTGACATTGGGCGATATCATTTTTGTAGATCCTGGCAGTCGCATTGGTGCCGATGCCTATCTCTTGGAATCATTTGATCTTTACACTAATGAATTTATTTTTACGGGAGAATCGAAACCGGGCAGGAAGAAACTTGGACCAATCGGAGACGAAAACATCGGACTTGTGGACAAGGACAATATGATTTTTGGCGGCACAACGGTAACGCGCGGTGAAGGCTTGGCCGTGGTGACGGCGATCGGCATGGATAGCGAACTTGGCAAAATTGCCAATTTGGTGACGGAAGTAAAAGAAGATGAAACACCTCTGCAAAAACAAATCAGGGTTTTGGGAAAAGATGTAACAATTTTGGCTCTTTTTATCGGCGTTTTGGTGCTTATTGCCGGTGCGTATTATCAACTCTCTTGGTATGATCGCTTTTTGTTCGCGTTGGCACTTTCTGTTTCGGTGGTGCCAGAAGGACTGCCGGCGGCGATTTCAGTTGCGCTTTCTCTTGGCATGAAAAAATTGCTCAAGGATAACGTTTTGGCGAAAAAACTCAACGCCGTGGAGACGTTGGCGTCGGTTTCGGTCATCTGCACTGACAAGACGGGCACAATCACAAAAAATGAGCTGATGGTGACAAAAATGATTATTGATCAACAGGCGTATGATGTGTCTGGTGACGGTTACAAACCGGAAGGAAAATTTTCAACGTTTGGAAGAGATATTGAAACAAAAAATATTATCAATGGAGAAATGATTTGTCGTATTGCCGCGCTATGCAACGGAGCAGAGCTTGTGCAAACTGACGGTGCATGGAGAGTGGTAGGTGATCCGACAGAGGGTGCGCTTTTGGTGGCGGCGCAAAAATTTTCTGGGAGCCTGGAAAGTTATGCGGAGGGCTTTGCCAAACTTGGTGAAAATCCTTTTTCTTCGGAGCGCATGCGCATGAGCGTGTTTCATAAAGATGAAGCAGACGGTAAAATATATTCTTTCGTCAAAGGCTCGCCGGACATTTTGCTTGGCGAATGTACAAAAATATTGCGAGGTGATCAGGTATTGTCTCTTGGCGATGGTGATAAGGTAGCTATTCGCAACATATACAATGACATGTCATCGAAAGCGCTGCGGGTCTTGGCTTTTGCTTATCGCGATTTAGATGGCGTTGATAAGGAAGCGCATGAAACGGAAGGCGAAAAAGACCTGGTGTGGGTTGGCATGATGGCGATGATTGATCCGCCACGAAAGGATGTTGCCGAGGCTGTTCGCCAATGTCATGATTCCGGCATTAAAGTCATAATGATTACAGGTGATTATGAAATTACGGCGCGGGCGATTGCCAAACAAGCGGGGATATTGAGAAATAGCGAAGGAAGATTGATCAGCGGCAAGGAATTGGAATCACTGGCAGATGAAGAACTTTTGCGCGCAGTCAAAGAAGAGGAAGTGGTGTTTGCGCGCATTACCCCCGCGCAAAAATTGCGTATCGCAACGGTGCTTAAGGCTGACGATTTGGTGATTGCGATGACGGGCGATGGCGTCAATGATGCCCCGGCGCTAAAAAAAGCTGATATCGGCGTGGCGATGGGAGTGATCGGTACTGATGTTTCCAAGGAAGCTTCGGATATGATTTTGTTGGATGACAACTTTGCCTCGATTGTAAAAGTGATAAAGGAGGGGCGAACCATATATCAGAATCTGAAAAAATTCGTGCATTATGTCTTTACTTCCAATGTTAGTGAATTTTTCACTGTAATTATCGGTTTACTTTTGCAGATTCCGGCGCCGATCAGCGCGGTGCAGATTTTGGCAATCGATTTGGGAACGGACATTTTTCCTTCATTTTCGCTCAGTATGGAACCTCCGGAACCGGGAGTGATGAAAAGGAAGCCTTTTAGCAACCATGAGAAAGTAATGAATGCCAAGGGTGCTTGGCGACTTATCAAGATCGGACTTATTATGGCAGTTGGAGCGGTGATTACTTTCATTATATCCATGAAGAGAGGTGGTTGGGATTTTGGCGACAAGATAGACACAAATAGTTTGTTGTATATCCGTTCTACCTCGGTAGCCTATGCCGTTTTGGCGATGACGCAGATGGCAAATCTTTTGCAGTCACGCAGTGAAACACTTTCAGTTTTTGCTGTCGGGTTTTTCAAGAATAAATATGCAATCGGAGCGATTTTTGTTTCCGTGGGTATGCTTCTGGCATTCATGTATGTGCCGTTTATCCAGAAATATTTGCATATGGCACCTATTTTGTGGCAAGATTGGGTGGCAGTGATCATTTGTATGGTTGTGGTGTTTGTGTATGAGGAGACGCGTAAAGTTAATGGGAGTTGAAATAAGTTGAAATATGTGGAAATAGTATAGAAATAGATTGAGATTTTTGTACATTTGTATTTTTGTAATAATTTGTAATTTTGTAGGGTCATGGTTGATGTTAAGCAAAATATATCGCTTTCGCTTCTGACCACTTTTCGCATTGGGGGGCCAGCTAGGTATTTGGCAGAAGTAAGAGACAAAAAGGACTTGGAGGAAGCCTTTGATTTTGCGCATAAAAATTCACTCGAAACGGTAATACTTGGCGGTGGTAGTAATGTGCTGGTCAGCGACAAAGGATTTGATGGTTTGGTTGTGTTGATGAAAAACAATTTTCTGGAAATTGATGGGACGGTGGTTAGTGTCGGTGCCGGAACTGCTCTTTCAGAGTTGGTGCGTTTTGCGGCGGAAAGCGGACTAGCCGGACTGGAATGGGCGGTGGGTATTCCGGGGACGGTCGGCGGTGCAATCAGGGGTAATGCCGGGGCTTATGGCGGGGAAATTGGCAATAATGTGGAGTCTGTGGAAATTGCAGATTTAAAAAAATTGCAGATTGTGGGTTATGGCTTGGAAGAATGTGAATTCGGTTATCGAAGCAGTATTTTTAAGAAAGACTCAAGTTTAATAATCATATCCTCCAAATTGAGATTGAAAAAAGGTGATTCTGGCGAAATAAGGGAGAAAGTGCAAAAAATTTCCCAAGAAAGAATAGGCAAAATAGTCAAAGGGGCAAGCGCAGGATCGTTTTTTGTGAATCCGGTTGTGACTGATGAGGAATTACGTCGCAAATTCGTTTCGGATACAGGCTTGGAACCAAAGGGAGAAGCGCTTCCGGCGGGGTGGTTGATTGAGCGTGCGGGATTGCTTGGAAAAAAAGTCGGAGGAGCGATGGTAAGCGAGCAACATGGAAATTTTATTATCAATACGGGAAACGCAACTGCGGAAGAAGTTGTGATGCTTGCGAGTATTATAAAGCAGAAGGTGCGAAACAAATATGGAGTTCAATTGAAAGAGGAAGTTGTGATGGTAGGTTTTTAATAATTATTAAAATAAAACACTATGACGACGGACAATGTGCGGTACCTCTACAAGAGGGTTGAGGTCGATGACAGGACGAGAGAATATATTGAGAAGCGGATAGGAGGTTTGGACAAGGTGGCGGAAAACATTCTGCAGACCGAAGTTGAAATCGATATGGATAAGAAGGGAAAGTTCCGGGTGGAAGTCATGGTGAAGACGCCGCGCGATTTGTTCCGGGCAGAAAATACAACTGACAGTATCGAAGCTTCCGTGGATATGTCGGTGGATGAATTATTTGACCAAATGACGCACATTAAGGATAAACTGAACACTTTGCGTGAACGTGGAGCGAGATCGATTAAGAAGAAGATGGTGGTGGATGGGGACGCTAGGTTTTAGAAAATCTCTACGAAGTACGAATTTGTACGAATGTACGAAAATAAATGCTTTAGAATGCAAGAACTCTGGGTTAGCCGGGGTTTTTGCTTTATATTGGCCAAATTAGTCTGGCACATTTGACTTTTTGGCTGTTTTAGAGTATAATTAGAAGTTAGGTGTAAAAATACAGGTTTGAGGAGGTGGTTCTTTGACAACTATTAATCATTCTGCTTTGGCGGGAGTGGTGGCAGTTATGACTCATGATATGCCAGATACAGCTAAGGTTGTAACGCTGATATTGCTGGTAGTTTCTCATTTGCCGCTTGATGCGATCCCTCATTATCATTTCTATGAATTCAAAAGATTGCGGGAGACGTGGAAAGGGGCTGTCGTGGAACTTGGCGGAGGATTTGTTCTCATTCCTTTGCTGGTCTGGATTTTTTCTCCAGTTGATCCATTATATCTTGCGCTATGTGTATTTGCAGCAAATGCGTTTGACTTGCTTATTGTGGCAGGAGTGGATTTGGTGAAAAGACTAAATCACCGGGCACACTGGTGGTATCGTTTTTTCAATCCAACCTCTGGTATCATATGCGAGTCGATATTTTTCCTTACGCTTGTTATAGTTCTTATTGATAATTAAAAAACCGCCACCTGACTGGCGGAAAAATGTCCGGTGATATAATTGCCGGATGAAAAAAGACCTTTGAGGGGCTGTTCGAAAGAACGCCCCTTTTGTTTTGTATAAAAGTGGACGAAAGGCGTTTTTGGGGGTAGAATGAGGGGAGTCAGACATTTAATGTCCTTGCATCGTAGACATTAAATGTCTAGGATTTTTACTTTATAAACTTTTGAATTATGTCATTTTTAGCGAAAATATTCGGCTCAAATGAGCGGGAAATCAACAAACTGAGGCCGATTGTGGAAAGAATCAACGCTTTCGAGCCCTCGATGATAAAATTGTCGGATGAGGAGTTGAAGGCAAAGACTGAGGAATTTAGAAATCGTTTGGATAAAAGTGAAACGCTGGATGACCTTCTTCCGGAGGCTTTTGCCGTGGTGCGCGAAGCGGCCAAGCGCGTCAATGGTACGCGTCATTTTGACGTGCAGATGCTTGGGGGTATCGTTTTGCATCAAGGCAAGATTGCCGAAATGAAAACCGGTGAAGGAAAGACACTTACTTCGACTTTGCCGATATATCTCAACGCACTTTCCGGCAAAGGCACACATGTGGTGACGGTCAATGACTATCTGGCACGGCGTGACGCCAACTGGATGGGTTCGATTTTCTATGCGCTCGGACTTTCAACTGCGTGTATCATGCACGACGTGTCATATCGTTATCAGCCGAAAATCGTGGACACCACAGAGGCAAGTGTGGAGATGGAAAATCTTGAGCCGATAAGTCGTCGCGAAGCATATGCATGCGACATCACCTATGGCACAAACAATGAGTTTGGTTTTGATTATTTGCGCGACAACATGGTCGGTCGCTTGGAAGACATGTCACAGCGCGAGCTTAATTATGCGATTGTCGATGAAGTGGACTCTATTTTGATCGATGAAGCGAGGACGCCTTTGATTATTTCCGCGCCGGACAGTGAATCGACAAAGCTCTATCAGCAATTTGCGCGCATCGTGCCGCGTTTGCATGAAAAAGAGGATTATGAAGTGGACGAGAAAATGAAAGCGGTAACGTTGACGGACAAAGGAATCGAGCGCGTGGAACAGATGCTTGGCATGGGCAATATCTATGATTTGGGTAAGATTAGCTACGTGCATCATTTGGAACAGTCGCTCAAGGCGGAAATCATTTTCAAGCGCGACCGCGATTATGTGGTCAAAGATGGACAGGTGATTATTGTTGACGATTTTACGGGGCGCCTCATGGAGGGACGCCGCTATAGCGACGGTTTGCACCAAGCGATCGAAGCCAAAGAAGGCGTGGAAGTGCAAAAAGAATCGCGCACTTTGGCAACCATCACTTTTCAGAATTATTTCCGCATGTATAACAAACTTTCCGGTATGACCGGAACGGCGATGACGAGCGCGGAAGAGTTCAACAAAGTATACAAACTTGAGGTGATGGAAATTCCGACGAATAAGTCGATGGTTCGCAAGGATTTGGGGGATATTGTATATAAAACCGAAGAAGGAAAGTTTAAGGCGATTGTGGAAAAAATAAAAGAAATAAACGCAAAAGGCCAACCGGTTTTGGTTGGTACGATTGCGATTGAAAAATCGGAATATTTGAGCGCACTTTTGGAGCGTGAAGGAGTGAGGCATGAAGTGCTCAATGCCAAACAGCACGAAAAGGAAGCGTTGATTATCGTGAATGCCGGACAAAAAGGTGCGGTGACGATTGCGACTAACATGGCTGGTCGCGGTACGGACATCAAGCTTGGTGAGGGTGTGCGCGAAGTCGGCGGGCTGTTCATTTTGGGAACGGAAAGGCATGAAGCAAGGCGTATCGACAACCAGCTGCGTGGACGCGCGGGACGTCAGGGCGATCCGGGAATGAGTCAGTTCTTCGTTTCTTTGGAGGATGAACTCATGAGACGTTTTGGCGGCGACAGACTGAAAAATATGATGGATACTTTGGGATTGCCCGAAGATCAACCGATTCAGAATCCACTCATTTCCAAAACGATCGAAAGCGCTCAAAACAAGATTGAGGGATATAATTTTGATATGCGCAAGCATGTTTTGGACTATGATGACGTGATGAACAAGCAGCGCGAAGTCGTATACAAGAAGCGCAAGGAGATTTTAGCAAAAACTGATGTAAAGAACGAGATCCTGCAATATTTTGATGAGGAATTGCAAAAAGTTATCTCTGCCCAATGCACGGATGAAAATTGCGATTGGGATATTGAGATGATGCTGACGGATTTGGCGGCGATCTTTCCGATTTTACAAGATCAAAAAAAGCAATTTGAGCTTATTCGCGATGACAAAGTGAAGAATGATGCCGAAAAAAGAACGGCGATGGTGGAATTGGCGATGGCGATTGCCAAGGAAAATTATGGTCAGAAAGAAAAGGAAATCGGCGCGGAAAATATGCGCGGCGTGGAAAGAGCGATCATTTTGCAAACCATCGACACGCTTTGGATGAACCATTTGGATGAAATCGACTATTTGCGTCAGGGAATCGGTCTGCGGGGCTATGGTCAGAGGGATCCACTGATTGAATATAAACGCGAAGCGTTCCATATGTTTTCACATCTGATGGAAAATATGCGCGGCACGGTTGTGCGCACGATATATAAGATTCAAACGGTGCAAGTCGAGCCGCAACCTGAGCAGCAGAATTTGAGATTGCAAGGAGCGGATGAGAGCGTTTCGCAATTTGCGGGAAATGGTCCCAAACAAGCTTCCAGTGGCTCAGCTTCCGAAGAAGTACCTAAACAACAACCGCTCGTCAGCAAAGACAAAGTTGGCAGAAATGACCCATGTCCCTGTGGCAGCGGGAAGAAATATAAGAATTGCCATGGGAAATAAACTTAGCTGAAAAAAGTGAAACCGCTAAGAGCTCTGTCGTAGCGGTTTTAAATTAGAAATTTCTTTTGATGGCGAGGTTTTTCGCCGCATTTTGGATACGCAATTTCTCCTCTTCCTTGATTATCTCGATATCGGAATCTGAAGGTGGATTTGCCAATATTTTCTGGGCAATTTTGCGTATCTCAGGTTTTTTGCTTTTTGCCGCGATATACTCAAGAAACTCTCGCGAGCAAAGGGTGAAGTGGCGTTCGATTCTTTCCAGATCTGATTTTCTCATGCCCTTCCTCCTTGAGTTTTTTAATCTGCTGGAAGCGTAGAAGAAGGCTACTTCATAAATGGCGTTTAGTCAAGATTTTCAGGCAAGGAAGTAGGCTTGACAATTTTTTGTGACATGGTATAGTTATCTTCAACCATAGTTATCTTAACAACAATAAGCGTTTATCCCAAATAGGAAGGGGGTTTGATGATGTTGACAAAATTGGGAAAAGGAGAAGATTTCAATAAAATGACCAGAGAAGGACTCAAAAGGTTCATAAGCGAGCTTGAGTCCAACCCGAAAATTTTCCAAAAAATGGAGGTTATTTCCAGGGTTAATATCTATCTTGGTCTCCTGGCTTCATTTGAGGACATTGAGAAGGAAAAGCGTGAAGATCTTTTGAGGTGGGTTATTGAGGGAGATTCTCAAAAAGAATTTCGTGAATATATCATTAAGTATTTGGCGAGGGATCATTCGGATTTGATGATCATTCTGGGGTTATATCCAGGAATTAAACATCTGAAGTAAATTTATAAAACGATTTAAGAAAGGAGAAAGCATGGAGAAATTATCGGAAGATCTTTTCGAAATTATCAAAAAAGAACTTGGCGAGGAAAAAACTATCGCCGAATTCTTCCTGATGATGCCGGATGAAATCATGCGGGAATCCTCGTTTACGCAGAGGCTAGAAGTTTGCGTGTACGCGGAGCATAGCAAAACATGTCGCTGTCTGGCTGAAATTCGGGATTGGTTGGCTGATGCGGTGGAGTCTGAGGAACAGTACCGCATCGCTTGCGATCATATCCCGACCGGCGCGAGCGCTGAGCTGATCTTGGCGCAGCGTTATACCAACTTTCTGTTTTGAAGAGAAGGGGGTTTCCCAACGTGGAAATCCCCTTTTATAGTGGCAACTTCAATGATTGCAAGCACGAAATTTAGTTGATATAATCAAAATAAGGAAAAACACTTCAGTAAGTGGAGAGCTGCTTGTGATAATCGCCTTGTTTTTTTTGTTAAGCCAAAAATGTCTATGGCGAGGATGAAGGAGGTGCCCAAGGTTGAGAGACCGAGGGAAAAGATGGAAAAATATGGGCCGGAAAAGCTTTCCAATCCGGAGCTGCTTTCGATTTTGCTGCGGACGGGAACGAAGGGGATGAATGTGGTGGAGTTGTCCAAAAAGATTTTGAAAAAATTCCCCAATGGCGATTTGGCAAAGGCTGGAGTTTCGGAATTAAAAGAGACCTTCGGCTTGGGAACAGCAAAAGCTTGTGAAATTGTGGCGTGTTTTGAGTTAGGGAGGAGATTGCTGCATGAAAAGAAATGTGAATTGGTGCTTTCGCCGCATGATGTGTGGCAACAGTGCGCAGATATTCGTGACAACAAAAAAGAGCATTTTGTCGTTTTCTTTTTGGATACGCGTAATCAAAAAATTTGTCGTGAGGTTATTTCGGTAGGCACGCTCAATGCCAATCTGGTGCATCCGCGGGAAGTTTTTGAGCCGGCGATCAAGAATAATGCTGCGCAGATTTTGGTCGTGCATAACCATCCGTCGGGAGATTGTGCTCCTTCGGATGATGATCTTGCGGTTACCAAGCGTCTGACTGATGCCGGAACCCTTTTGGGAATTGAAGTTGTCGATCATGTGGTCGTTTCCGATCACGCCTTTTTGAGCCTCAAATGTGAGGGCTTGCTGTAAATATAAGTGTACGTTATAATGTACATATAAAGTTATAACGTACATATATGAAAACAAAAAACACGATGGCGATTACGGAGGCGCGTAAGCGTATTTTCGATATTGCCGAGGCGGTGCAGGAAAAAGATGCCCATGTTGTTCTCACGGAGCGTGGTATGCCCAAAGCGGTGATCATTTCCGCCCAAACTTTTGAAAAATCAATCAAAAGAAAAGGAGGATCGCTGCTTGCCGACGGCGGCGTCGGATATGGTTTCAGCTCGCCATCCCAGATGTTTCCCAAAATGTTGATTGTCCGGGATGAATCTCGCATTGTTTATCTTTCATCCAACGATCAGCATAACAAGCAAAAAGAGGAAAATGTTATCAAGGCACAACTCTATGTGCAATTGATCGAGAAATATAATTATCCATATCGTGCAGTGGAGCTTGCCCAATACATCAGGGTTGGAGGCGAGGAGAGTCGTCGCTATATCGAAGCGGACATTATGATCAATGACGATCATGGTAATGTGCTTTCGATATTTGAAGTCAGTCCGTTTGCGGAATATGAGGAGAATATGGATCGAGTCGTGAATGATCTTTTTGATTTGGCGAAATCGGTCAGTTGGATCAAAAAACCGCAGCACCTGGTCTATTATTCCCGCAAATGCGTTGCCGGGAAAACGCAGGAAAAGATTTCGGTTATCGATTATCACGCTTTCAATACTTTCGCTGCTTGGAAAAAGTCGGGGAGAAAGTGTGTGAATTGCATCCCAGGACACATGTAAGCTAAAAACGCCAAAACCATGCAGTCGTCAGGATTTGGGATAATGTTTTTATGGAAGAATTTTATGGCTAATGGTGGGGTGTTTGAGGTTTGAAGTTAAAGATGTTTTCCTTTTTGCATGTGATGTTTTATTAAAAAGCAAACTTGTGGTATAATTTAGGAAAAGGTAATTCTTCATCAGGCGAGGGAGTGGAAAAAGAAATGAAAAAATCAAAATTAATTTTTTAAAACAAAAATATGATTGATGACATAGGGCTGGGAAGTGTTATTGCAAGTTATATTTATTTGGTTATTTTAATTCTTGGAATTTGGGGTGTGTTTAGGTTATTCAAAAAAAAGTATTATGTTGGATGTGTCTTCTTGTTCTCCTTCTGTTTAAATTTGTTTCTATTTCTATATTTAATAGGCAAATACAGATTATATTCAGAAGTGGTGTTTGAAATTGTAAACAAATACTGGCCTATTTTTAATCTTGTTCTTTTGGTTATCTTCATAATTTTCATAATCAAAAACAGGGGGTTTAAGAAAAATGTTTAAGCAAAAAGTGATTAAAAAGATCGCAGCAGTCGGTCTTGTAGTTGTTTTTGTGTTTTCACCTTTGAAATTCCCGAACCTAAAACAATCAAAACAAAAAGCAAGTGCGAGTATAAGTTCAACCATAGAATCTAATACCACCTGGGGTCCAGGGGAGGTTCTTGTTGATAAATGGGTGAAAGTCAAAAATGGTGCTACACTGACCATCGCTAAAGGAACAACACTTATCTTTGCAGGAGAAGACTATGAATCAGCAGGTATATGGGTTGCTGACGGAGCGATTATGGCGGAAGGGACTGAGAGCGAAAAAATAGTATTTAAGGGCCTGAATGTGGACAGCACATACGGAATGTATCTATGTGATAAAAGCGGCACAAAGTCGTCTTTTTTTAGATACGTTGAATTTCTTGGTGGTGGGCATGTGGAGTATCCGGTGGCTTTCAAAAATAATAGCTATACACAAAAAGCCTTGGCATATGGCTTTTTACATCCCACAATAATTTATTACGATGGCAAAGTTCACATTGAAAATTCAACTTTTAGAGGAAGTATTCACAAAGATATTACTGTAGAGAAGAACATATATACGGAAGATGATACCAATTATCTGGAAGTCGCAAATTCAAACTTTGAGAATGGGGGAGATAAAACAGCCATAAAATCGAATATCTATTGCAATTTATATGATAATTGTCCGAATAGTAACGAAAAAATAAGGCTCATTAATAATTGGTATGGTAGTGAGCTTGGACCGAAACAAGCTCCTGATTATATTTATGGTGGAAAAAGAATAGAGGGTGCTTATACGCTTCCAAATTGGCGAACAAGGGAAATGATTGCCGACCCGGTAATTGTGATTCCCGGCATCATGGGGTCAGCAACGGAATATGCTGGAGGAATTGGAAAACTAAAAATGGATCCAATTTTGCACACATACGACAATTTTCTTTTGTCACTGGAAGAAAATGGCTACGAGAAAAATGCAAACTTTTTTGAATTTCCCTATGAGTGGCGCAATAGCAATATTTTCACAGCAAATTTATTGAAAGACAAGGTTTCTGAAGTAAGGCAAAAAACTGGCGTGACCAAAGTGGATATCGCAGCTCATTCCATGGGAGGGCTTGTTGCACGTTACTATATTGAAAGTTCTTTGTATGGGAGTGATGTAGATCAATTAATTACCATGGGAACGCCACAGAAGGGGTCGCCGGAGAGTTATTTGAGTTGGGAAGGCGGAGAAACAGTTCCTTCGTTGGAAGGTTGGTCTATAAAATTTTTATTCGGCATAGAATCACATGCTATAGGCAGCATGAATTTATATGACTATATCAGAAGTTACATAAAATCTTCAGAAGAACTGCTCCCCGATTATGATTATCTTTATGATGCTAAAACTGGCGAGAAAAAAGAAAGTCCCCAAAATACATTCCTTGAATTTCTTAACAAATCAGATAATTTATCCAGATTTGATTCAGTGAGATTTTATAAAACGGTAGGTAATATAGAGAATATTGAAAATACAATTAAGAAATTAAGGGTTGTGGAAGGAGGGGAAAATGGAAAATGGGAGCATGGAATGCCGGAAAATTTTTATGACCTCAAAGCTGACCAAGGAATAGAATACGGAAGAGGTGATAAAACTGTTCCCGTTGAAAGTGCAACTGGTATAGATTCATACGAAACACAAACATACGATTCTGCTCACAGAGATTTGCCTTCCAAATCTCAATGTTATGTAATCCAAAAACTTTCCGGAAAAACAGATTGTAATTCCGTTAATTCAGTAGAGCGCGTAACTCACGTCCTAACTTTTGGCGTCTTTTCCCCAGTCGATATCCAAATCATCCAAACCGACACAGGCAAAAGGATCGGTAAAGACTTCG
>CAZAFB010000013.1:0-32801 GCA_964484505.1 uncultured Bdellovibrionales bacterium | reverse complement strand
TATAATGAAAGTGCAGGGAGAGCATTGGAGGTTAGTTGAGATTGAGGGAAGATGATAAAAATAAGAGCTAACCGATAAAAGAACAGTGAACAAAGAACAATGAACAATATGAATACAGAAACAAAAAATGTCCTAAAGCAAAAAGCCAGCAAGTTGGCTTTGAAGGGATATGATTTGACAGATAAGTTTCCAAAAGATGAATTATATTGTCTTACTGCGCAAGCAAGGAGATCTTTGGTTTCGATTCCTTCCAATGTTATTGAAGGATATTCGCGCTTTCGGAGTAAGGTATTCCTTAATCATTTGGAAGTAGCATATGGATCACTTGCTGAATCTAAATATCAAATTTATTTTGCCTACAAAAGAGGTTACATAAAAAAAGAAGAATACCTTGATTTTTATGAGGATGCTGAAGAGGTTAGCAAGATTTTGTGGAAAAGTATTGATACGATGTATAAAAAAATAAACAAATATAATGAAAGTGACATGGAATAGTGTTCATTGACCACTGTTCATTGTTCACTGATTACTGGTTATGTTAAAAATCGCAATTAATGGTTTCGGAAGAATTGGGCGTCCTTCGCTTAAGATCGCGTTTGAAAAAGAAGAGATGGAGGTGGTGGCTGTGAATGATCTTACTGACATTGAGACAAGCGCGCATCTGCTAAAATATGATTCATCCTATGGCTCTTGGAATAGGGAAGTTTCAGCGGATGCCGAAAACAGCGAATTGATTATCGATGGAACACGGATTAAATATTTTTCCGAAAAAGATCCATCGAATCTACCTTGGGGGCAATTGGGAGTAGATGTGGTTTTAGATTGTACTGGAATTTTTTTGGATCAAGAAGGCGCTAAAAAACATATTGATGCGGGGGCAAAAAAGGTGGTAATGAGTGCGCCGCCCAAGGATGATACACCGGTGTATCTTTTGGGAGTGAATGAGCATGAATATCAAGGTGAAGCGATCGTTTCCAATGGTTCCTGCACGACAAATTGTCTGGCACCGATGATTAAAGTACTTGATGATCTTTGCGGTATTGAAAAAGGTTTCATGACCACAACGCATTCATATACAAACGACCAGAATCTTTTGGATTTGCCGCACCGTGATTTGCGACGTGCTCGCGCCGCCGCTCTCTCGATCATTCCGACAACTACTGGAGCAGCTAAAACTGTAGGCAAGGTCATTCATCATCTGAAGGGTAAGCTTGACGGGATCGCCTTCAGGGTTCCAACGCCTGTGGTTTCCATTGTTGATTTTGCTTGCACCGTGAAGGATCCGAAAACGGTGGAGGAAATAAATCAAGCCTTTCGCGATGCTGCTGCAGGAGAAATGAGTGGAATTCTCAAGGCTGCCGATGAAGAACTTGTTTCCATGGATTACAAAATGGAGTCACATAGCACTGTTGTTGATCTTCCTTTGACAATGTCTCAGGATAATCTTGTGAAAATTGTCGGATGGTATGACAACGAATGGGGATATTCTTGCCGCTTGGTGGAGATGGGGGAGTATATTTGTAAATAAATTTATTTGAAAAATAAAAGTCTCTAACCGCCTGCGAGGGCGGTTTTGACATGTAGAATATTCTTTGCTATATTTTGGTCCAGTGTGAGCAAGACTCACATAGCCCCGAGGAGGAGATGTTTTCTCCTAATCTCCACCTCGGGCACAAATTTATCTGGGGTATTCCCGAGAAATATACCAAGACATTTCGACGCTAATAAGGCGCCTTTTTATTTTTGTATGAATATAGTATAATGGTAGAAGAATCAGCAGGGGTATCCCACACAAAATTCTTTCGACTGTTTTTTGTTGCGAATAGTTTTGTTTTCATAAACGCCTGCGGCTTAGATTATATATTGAATATTATTTTGTGTGCGAATTTGTGCGGGACACTCCCGCCTGCAACGCTTCGCTTACAGACAAAATTGGCGTGTATCTAAAAAAAGTAGAAATTATCGGTTTTAAATCGTTTGCCAATAGGACCGTGTTGGAATTTCTTCCAACAGGGCATTTTCAAGATGCCAAAAAAGACAATCCGGGAATTACGGCGATTGTGGGACCAAACGGCTCTGGGAAATCAAATGTTTCCGATGCGATCAAATGGGCGATGGGAGAACAATCCATGAGAACGCTGCGTGGCAAAAAATCGGAAGACGTCATTTTTGTCGGATCGGGCAGCAAAGCCCGTCTTTCCAGCGCGCAGGTAAAATTATTTTTTGACAATCGTGACAAACGCATACCTTTGGAATATGAAGAAGTGACTGTTACGCGTAAGCTGTTTCGCAGCGGCGAATCGGAATATTTGATCAATGGCAGCAAATCAAGACTTTTGGATATCCAAGACCTTTTGGCTAAAGCAGGCGTGGGTAAGGAAAGTTATTGCGTGATCAATCAAGGTATGTCCGATGCTGTGCTTAATGCTACGCCTGTGGAACGTCGCAGCGTCATCGAAGACGCAGCAGGCGTGAAGCAATATCAAATTCAAAAAGACAGGGCACTTCGCAAGCTTGATACGACCATTGATAACATCGAAAGAACCAGTAGCCTGGTACGCGAAATCGAACCGCATCTCAAAATGCTCAAAAGACAAGCGGAAAAAGCGCAACAAGGCAAAGAAGTCGCAGGAAAATTGAAAGAAAAACAACTTTTGCTTTTTGGATATCTTTGGCAAACATTTCAAACGGAACAGGAAAAATTTTCCGCCGAGAAAAACCGTTTGGGTGCGGAGATGATGAATGCGCAGCGCGAGGTTGATAAAATCGCCGATGAATTAAACCGCGAATCACCACAAGTGGAAAATGATGACGCCAAGGAAGCGCTGGAAAGAAAAAAAACAGAGATAGTTAAAAAACTAAACGAAGTCGAGCGCGAGTTGATTATTACGGAAGGCAGAATCGTTGTAGAAAAAGAAAAATTGGCCCAGCAAAAAGTGGTGGAAATAATTCCCGTTGATTTGCGTTATGTGCAAGAACGCTTGGCTAAAATCAGAGAGGATCAGGAAAAATTGATTGCACGAGTGGAGGCCGCGGAAACACTGGAAGAATTGCAGGATATCAAAGAATTTGCCCGTGCGATCCAACAGGAAATTTTCGACTTGCATCAAGAAGCCGGCAAAGGTGAAGTGGAAGTCAAGCGTGATACTTCCAAAGAACAAAAAGAGATTCAAGAGAGAATAGACGTCCTGGAAAGGAAAAAAGAAGAGTGTGCAAATAAAGAAAAAGAAGTCCGCGAATCGATTGCCAAAATAGATGAGGAAATTGTTGCAGAAGTTGAGCGGGGTCGCAAAATGCGCCAGCGGTTTTTTGAGTTGGAAAGGGAAGTTCGTGCCAAACAGGAAAGCTTGGGCAAAATGAAAGACAAATTTAATGAAGCTAAGATCTCTTTGGCTCGTATTGAGGTACGCGAAGAAGATTTGACTAATCAGATCAAAGAAGAATTGAAATGTGAACCGAAAGATCTCAAATATGATGGAACGGTGGTTGATCGCGAAAATTTGGAAAGGGAAATTGCCAGACTCAAAGTGCAAATGGAACAAATCGGCGGCATTGACCCGATGATTTTGGAAGAATATCAGGAAACAAATGCGCGTTTCGATTTCCTCACCAAGGAATCGGAAGATTTGCAAAAGGCGATTGGATCTTTGTCGCAAGTGGTGCGTGAAATGGAAGCGAAAATTACCGATGAATTTGAAAAAGCTTTTGAGCAAATAAACAAGGAATTTTCGGAATATTTCAAAATAATTTTCGGGGGAGGGAAAGCGGAACTCATCAAGGTAAAAAGTGAAAAGAGAAAGACGAGAAGTGAAAATGCCGATGGAGAGACAGGCGAGGAGGGAGATATGGTAAATGAAGATAATGAGGAAAAGAAAGAAATTGGGGTGGAAATTTATGCTTGTCCGCCAGGCAAAAAAATCACAAATATGTCGATGCTTTCCGGTGGCGAACGCTCGCTCACTTCTTTAGCACTTTTGTTTGCGATAATTGCACATAATCCGCCGCCTTTTGCCATCCTGGACGAAGTGGAAGCAGCACTCGATGAGGCAAACTCCAGGCGCTTTGGCAAAATCTTGCAAGAACTTTCCGCACATACGCAATTTATCGCCATCACGCATAATCGGGAAACCATGCGTCAGGCGGCATTACTTTATGGCGTGACCATGGGTGACGACGGAATCTCCAAACTGCTTTCCGTCAAACTTGATCAAGTTGGGGCAGGAGGAAATATAAAAAAATAAATTTTTAATATATAAGTAAAAATAATTACAAAAACTTATGGACTATTCATCTTTGTACGGCACCGCGCCACTTCCGCCAGGGGCGGAACAAGGGCTGGTCGCGTTCGCGCTTGGCTTTGCTTTGATAATGATGCTTTTCGTCATTGCAATCTATGTTTACATGGCGATTTGTTTGATGAAAATAGCAAAGAAAACCAACACGCCTAATGCTTGGTTTGCTTGGATTCCTTTTCTTAATATCTGGTTGATGATTCAGGTTGCTAAAAAGGAATGGTGGTGGTTTTTACTTTTCTTTATTCCATTGGTGAATATAGTCGCTTCGATCGTGGTTTGGATGGGTGTCGCCAAAGCTTTGGGTAAACCGGAATGGCTTGGTATTTTGATGATTGTTCCTTTTGCGAATTTGGTGGTTCCTGGGTATTTGGCATTTTCCAAAAGTGAAAATGTTGAAGTGAAAAAAGAGGCGGAATCGGCATAATTGCAGGGTTAAAATGTTAAAGGGTTGACAAATATTTGCAAAGACTATTCCAAACCCAGTAATAATGGTGTATAATGTAAATATGCATGCGCGGAACATGCAAAATCAATAATTAACAAACAACAGAAAACGTATGGCAAAAATGACGAAGTCTCAAATCGTGACTGCCCTTGCTGACAAAACCGGCTTGGCAAAAAAGGAAATCAACGGAGTATTTGAAGTTCTTACTGCACTTGCTTACAAAGAAGTGAAGAAGAGCGGAGAATTTGTTATTCCAGGATTTGGAAAATTGGTTAAGGTAAAACGCAAGGCTCGCATGGGTGTTAATCCAGCAACTGGAGAAAAGATCAAAATCGCTGCAAAGACTGTTGTAAAATTCCGCGTAGCCAAGGCTGCTAAGGACGCAGTTCTCTAGTTATATTTTCAGAAGTTCCGCGTTTAAAGCCCCGAATCTCGCCAGCCGGCGGATCGGGGTTTTGTTTCTAAGGCAGTTTTATCGGTATTTGTGAATGTGGTTTAAAATGTTTTTTTGTGTTATTATTTTTATAGAAAAAGGTGCGTATTTTTAAAAATGTTTCGTTTTTAAAGGTAATGTTTGGATGTAAAGCTATAAAAATAAATAAAAAAATATTTTCAAAAATTGTTTTGAAAGTTTTTTTTGTTTTGTTTGTCTTAGCTCTTATTTTTGATATATATGGACAAGACTCTTTAGCTGCGGTACATACCGTCGCTCATAGCAGCAGGGATGATTTTGAAAGCGGAACAATGTCTGCTGATTTAGACGCTGAAAGTAATCCTGGAAGCTTGCAACTTTCTTCTTTGACTACGGATATCATAAGTCATACAGATGAAAATGATTTCGGTTTTGGTACTAATAACAAAACAGAAATAGTCGACACAGGAAGCGGTGCTTCAATAAATATTAGTCGGACAAATTGGTCATTGGGTGATAACTATGAGTCTATTGCGAGCGGAACTTCTGGATTGACTGGAATGTTTTTGGATGAAGAAAATGACAAACTTTATTATTGTGACAGCGCTAATGGCCGTATAGTGATGATGGATTCAGGAACTGGCGATACTACCTTTGGTGCTAATTCAATAACATTCGGATCTTGGGGAAACGGGGTTGATCAATTTGCCCATCCGGAAGATATATTTGTAGATACGGAGAATAATAAGGCTTTTGTTGCCGATGCAAGTAATGATCGGATTGTCATGATGGATTCTGGGGGTGGGGGGACCACGTTAGGTGATAATTTCACTTCATTTGGCGTTTTAGGTGATTCTGGTTCTGGTAAATTTGATTATCCCAGAAGCATAGCAGTAGATGTTAACGAAAATAAACTTTATGTAAGTGACAAATGGAGCGGGCGTGGTGTTTTGATGATGGATTCGGGAACCGGCGGTACAAATTTGGGTGATAATTGGATTGAATTTGGAACTTTGGGCAGCGGACCGGGACAATTTAATAGACCAACAGGTTTATCAATTAGTGAAAATGATCATAAAATTTATGTTGCCGATATCGATAACCATCGGATTGTCATGATGGATTCAGAAACTGGTAGTACTAATTTGGGTGACAATTTCACTTCTTTTGGAAGTGACGGAACGGGAAATGACCAATTTCATGGACCGTATGATACTTTTGTTGACGAGGAAAATGACAAAGTGTTCGTAGCTGATTTGGGAAATAACAGGATAGTCAACATGGATTCAGGATCTAGCGGTACGACTTTTGGAGCTAATTTTACCGCATATGGCACTATTGGTTCAGGAGTAGGACAATTTGATGGACCATATTCTGTCTATTTTTTTTACGGAGAAGATATTATTTTTGTAGCTGATCAAAATGATGATAGGCTTATAAAATTTAATGCTGGCGTAGCTAATAATTATTTTCTCTCCGGAACATACGAATCAGATTTTGTAAGTTCCGAACAAATAAACAGTTCTCAAATTAGCTGGAATGGCAGTTCCTCTGCCGGTACCTCGATAACAATGCAAACAAGAACTGCCAATTTGTTGCAAATTGATAATCAAAACGAAAGCGATACTTCCAATGTATATGACTATCACGATTGGGGGGGTTCCTATAATCTTTCCAGAAACAATGGGGTTCTTTCAACTACTAATCCATCTACTGATGATATATATTTGAATTTTAATGAAG
Source organism: uncultured Bdellovibrionales bacterium (assembly GCA_964484505.1). Classification (GTDB taxonomy): domain Bacteria; phylum Patescibacteriota; class Minisyncoccia; order Moranbacterales; family GWC2-37-73; genus CAZAFB01. The sequence continues at coordinate 25,906 of CAZAFB010000013.1, read as the reverse complement.
AACTACCTGCAAATTATTATCCTGCCGGCAGCACAGTTACTGCACGTGTTAGGCTTACTACCAACAAAGTCGGCAGTTACATATACATGTACACTGATGATTGGAGTGGTAATGATGCCCAAAGCACCACTATAAATGAATGGGTGACATTATCTTTTGTTTCAACCGTACCGTTTTCAATGATCGGGTTTAACCCTTGGAACTATGATGAAACTGATCCTAATTTCAAATTTGAAGTAGATTGGATTGCAATAGGTGATGCTTTGAATGATTGGAGTACTGTTTGTTCAAACAGTATTGGCTGTGATGTTGAAAATTCAAACAGTGTTGATTATGTTCAATATCGGGCGAATCTTTCTTCGGAAGATTATTCTTCAACGCCTTCTCTCGCCGATGTAAGTATTAAGAAGGGAGGATATCAGTCTTTCGGGACATACCTCTCTCCCGTTGTTGATGCGGGGGCGATTGTTTATTGGCGTTCGTTGGTTGCCGATGTCAATATTCTCTCGGGCACATCAATAACCTTACAGACAAGAACGGGAAATACCGATACGCCTGATAGCACCTGGTCTGATTGGAATAATCTTTCCAATACGATAATAAATTCTTCTGATGCAAGATACTTACAATATCGTGCTGTTTTTGCAACAGAAAGTCCCTTGCTTACGCCCGTACTCAATGATGTTGTTATTGAATATATTGATGGGAACGTATTTGTTGAAAATTTTTCAACGGTTGATTATCGAGATGATTTGAATTCCACAGTTAAATGGGATATTAACAATAAAAACGTAAAGGAGAATATCGACAGCACTACTTGGACACATGCGAATGTCTCCATTTCTGGTGCTGAGAATATTTCTGACACTAGCGATGAAAGTGCAGCATATGATTCACCCATGATCTTGACGGATTCAGACGGAAATACCTTTACTGCTTGGACTGAGAATGTCGGGGGCAGTAACGAAGAAATTTTTTTTCGTAGAGCTGATTCTGCGGGATGGGGTGATGTGGAGAACATATCACAGACTTTGGAAACATCTCATGCTCCGGTCATTTCAATTAACAACGAAGGTAATCCGATAGTAGCATGGTCGGAAGTTGTAACTACTCCTTCATGGCATAGTCAAATAGTTGTTGCATGGCGAAATGGCGGAATATGGGAAAAACATGCCATTGAAAATCCTTATAATGATATGGCATCTGACAAACCTCGGATCATAATTGATTCTGATGGAAATCCACATGTTATTTGGGTTGATTTATATAACGCTAATCATGGTGTTTATTATGCTCACTGGAATGGCAGCGAATGGGTAGGCGCTGGAGGAACTATCGGAGTCGAGCAAATTTTTTCTGGTGCTGCAAAATATCCCAACTTAATTTTGGATGAAAACAACCATCCAATGGTAGTTTGGTATAACAATCAAACTTTCAGCGATGATCTGCTCTTATTTTCAAGATGGAACGGATCTGCTTGGACGCAAGTTGATGGTGTTACTTCGGGATATGGAACTGTACAAACAATGACAGATGATTCGGGAGCATCAGCGAGTCCCCAGTTACATTGCGATAGAAATGGAAACCCCTTTATTGTTTGGCGAGACCCAAGTAATAGTCCTGGTGAAATTTATGCATCGCGCTGGACTGGATCTACATGGGATAACGATTATGTAGGAAGCACGAATAGCGCTATAAGCTCAGTGATGGATGATGTAGGTGATCTGTACATAGTCTGGGATCAAAACTATTCTGAAATCTATCTTGTTAGATGGAATGGCTTAGAATGGACTCATGTAGACGGGTTAACAGCGGGATCTGAGAATATTTCAGATACAACAGAATCTTCCTGGAGTCCTTCCATAGCAATATCTCCTGAAACAGGAAACCCTTTTGTTATTTGGTCGGAAAATGTTTCCGGTTATTCAGAAATGTTTTATTCGGAATGGAATGGGGAAACATGGACTCAATCTGACAGCGAAACGGAAGGTTCGGAAAATATTTCCAATACAAGTGGAAATTCAGGGGGTGCTCAAATAGCTTTTGGTACGAATGGACTCCCACGTGTCTTGTGGGTTGATTCGGAAGGTAATGGTGATTTATATTATGCTCAGCTAGAAAAAACATATATCTCCCCATCGATAGCTCAGTCTGTAAAAATAAACGGTTCTGTCACAGGTATAACAAAGGCAACAATAATGGTTGTTGAATCTGTGGAATCGGAAACCTCTATCGCCTATTTTCTTTCTAATGACGGAGGACTTAATTGGTATGAAGTGACAAAAAATGAGGAGTTTTTATTTCCTTCAAGTGGAAATGATTTACGTTGGAAAGCAAGTCTTAGTGGGAATGATAATACACCTCAAATAGGGCATATTGTTGTGGCATATAGTAATTCGGGGGTAACTTCGTCAGATACCCCTCCTGCTCCTAAAATAGAAGAGGTTAAAGAAATAAGCAAAGACTCTGTCAAACTTAAGATCCAGGTTGACCCCTCGTACGCCAACCAAGAGCTTGATTTTGAAATAAAGATAAAAAACAGAGATAAAGATGATGTGGACAATGAAGAGCAAAGCAAAAGAGTGGATGAAAACGGAGAAGTTATTTTGACTATTGATGATCTCAAATCGGGAACCGATTATTCCATAAGTGTCAGATTTTCTCTGAAGAATGAAGAAAGCTCTTCCGATTATTCAGAAACGGAAAAGTTGAAAACGGCAAGGGATATTGAAGATGATGACAAATGTATCGTTGACAATCTAAAAGCCAAGAAGAAAAACGGCAAAGCATTGCTTTTTTGGGATAAAGCTTGCTCTGAAATAAATGGAATTTTAATCGAAAGGAAAATAAACAGCAGCTCATATAAGCAAATAGATTCTCTTGGAAGAAAAGAAATTTTTTATGAAGACTCCGATATTGCAAAATATGGCAATTATACCTATAGAATAAGGGGATTTAAGGGTGATAAATATACAGATTATTCAAAGGAGGCCTCTGTGATTTTTGCGCAAATTAATGAAAAACATAACAATAGTGAGTTTGATCAAACAGGCAATGGCTTGAAAAATTATTCCGAAACTGAAAAATATTCCGAAGAACAAGAAGAGATTGTTGATAATGAAATTATAAATGCTGATCCTGCTAAAAAGAAATCAATAGTTTCTGTGTGGAAAAGTAAAATGAAGGATCTGGTGATAAATTTTTCTGCGGAACTTTTTGCTGTAGCAATTTTCGGATTGACTGTGGGTACTGCCATGGCAGCGTCTTCTGCAAATATCCCGTTTTTTCCGACAAGCCCCGAATCTTTAGGTCAAAGACTTTTTGCGATCATTGGAATGCTTTCAAATAGAAAAAGAAAGAGCAATGATTGGGGCACCGTTTTTGATAGTGATACCAAACAGCTAATTTGTGGAGCAGTCGTGTCACTTATAAATGATAAAGGGCATGTTGTTGATACGGTAACTTCTGATTCCCGTGGTCGTTATGGTTTCTTGCCTAACCCCGGGGCTTATAAAGTCAGTGTATTTAAAAATAACTATAAGCTCGAAACAAGAGAAAGTATGGATTCTTTATATGGGAATGTGTACACAGGAAATGTCTTGTATATAGGAGAAGGGAGGGTTGAAAAAATCAATATAGCTTTAGGAAATACAAAAATAGATTGGCATGACTTTGCTAAAAGGAAAATAGCCTCATTAAACTCTGCCTTTTCTATATTCAAGAGAGATTTCTTTATAAGCTTGTTTTATTCCGGGGCAATAATTTCTGCCGGAATAGCGCTGATGTTCCCTAGTGTCATTAATTTTATAATTGTTGCAATATATGTGTTATTGATTGTTTACCAAATATTTTTCAAGAAAAAATCATTTGGCACTGTTACACAGCTTCAATCTGGTAAACCCATTCCTTTCGCTGTAATCTCTCTTTATAATGAAAATGATCTCGAAAAAAGAGTTAAATTTGCAGTTTCGGATGTTTTAGGTAGATATTATCTACTTATTGAAAATGGTGATTATGTAATCAAAGTTTCCGGAACTTCTTTGGACGGAAACAAAGTTGAGAAAGCCTTTAGTGCCAAAATAAAAGAGGGAATAATAAAATCAGATTTGAAAATTTAGTTTAATAAAGAAATGGCGGTGGATAAGGTAGGTTTATTATTGCATTTTTTAAAAAACGTGTTATAATTATAGAAACGCATGGCCTATTTTTAGTTCAATTTTTAAAGTATTGACTAGTTTGATCCTTTTTGATATACTAGTTTCGTACTGGAAAAAAGGCTAGAAATCCAAGAAAATGGGTGTTTGGCATACCCAGTGTTTTATTTCTAAAGAAATCATGAAATTATGTTGACTATCAGATTTGCACGCGCAGGACGCAGAAATAGAGCTCAATTTCGCATTGTGCTTCAAGAAAAGACCGCGGCTCCAACGGGCCGTCACGTGGAGGTTTTGGGAAGCTATGATCCGCATTCAAAAAAAGCTGTTCTCAAAGCTGACAAGATTAAGGATTGGGTTGGCAAGGGAGCTCAGGTTTCCGATTCCGTATACAACCTTTTCGTGAAAGAAGGCGTGATTGAAGGAAAGAAGCGCGCCGTGAAGATGGAACGTCCAAAAGTGACTGAAAAGCCTGTGGAAGAAGCTGCGCCAGCCGAAGAAGCTGTTGAGGAAAAGAAGGAAGAAGTTGCCGAAGAGGTAAAAGAAGAGTCCAAGACTGAATAATACAAGATAATAGAATATAATCCGCAGACAATGGGTGTCGAAAGACTTAATTTCCCATCGAGGAACCACAATAAGTTACGTAATTTGTTACGTAACCAGCTACGTAACTTGTTGTGGTACAAAAGGTCGATCTGCGGAAACGCAGATTTTTAATTATATAAATCGCGAATCATCACTAAAATAATCGCGAATTATCGCGAATATCAGAGATTATTCGAGAAATATTCGAGTAGATTAGCGATTTATATCATCATATGCTTACAAGGAATCAGAAAAAAGAATTGGTGAAGTCTTTGGAAGAGAAGATCAAACAATCCAAATCGGTGGTTTTGGTCGACTACAAGGGGCTTAAGGTAAAAGACACAATGGAGCTTAAGCGTGAATTGCGAAAGGCCGGAGTTGAATATCTGGTTACTCGCAAGACACTTTTGGAAATCGCTCTCAAGAATGCTGGTATCGAGATGGATATTTGTGGCATGGAAGGGCAAATAGCAGTTTCTTTCTCAAAGGAGGATGAAGTTGTGGGAGCCAAGATTCTCGACAAGTTCGCCAAAACCAATGAGAACGTAAAAATGCTAGGCGGCACTCTCGGAATTCAAGTGATGGGAGAAAAGGAAGTAAAAGCATTGGCTAAAGTTCCTTCCAAGGAAGAACTGCTGGCCAAGCTTGTCGGTACGCTCAACGCTCCAGTCAGCGGATTCGTCAATGTGCTTGCTGGCAATATGCGTGGACTCGTGCAGGTATTAAAAGCCGTGAGTGAAGTTAAATAATAATTTTATAAGTCCTATAAGACATGTAAGTCCTATAAGACTGATACAAGAATATGACCGAAGAAAAAAAGGACGTTGTTGTTCCTGAGAAGTTTGAAAAGCTCGTTGCAGAAATCGAGAAGATGAGCGTGCTTGATCTTTCTGAACTGGTTAAGGTTCTGGAAGAAAAATTCGGAGTAAGCGCAGCTGCTCCTATGATGATGGGTGCTATGCCTGCTGCAGGTGGCGCCGCTGAAGCTGCTGAAGAAAAGACTGAGTTTGATGTCGAACTCACCAGCGCTGGAGCTCAGAAAATCAATGTGATCAAGGCTGTTCGTGAAATTACCGGATTGGGACTTAAGGAAGCTAAGGATCTCGTAGACGCTGCTCCTAAGGTAGTTAAGGAAAAGATTGCTAAGGCTCAGGCTGAGGAAATCAAGAAGAAGCTTGAAGAAGCTGGTGCTTCCGTAGAGCTTAAATAATTTTCCAAATCTTTTATTGTAAGGGAGGCATCTGGTGCCTCCCTTGCTTTTTTTTGGCACGTATGTTTTCATAGAAAAAATAATATCTGGAATAAAGGTAAGCGGCAAGCTGTATTTTTTACTGTGGGGGTGTGGCAGGCTGTACTATCTGAAAAACTATGGAAGAGAACAAATTCTCAGGTTATGTAGGTAGGTGTTATCGGACTTTTTGTGTTATTTTTTTTAACAAAAAACATCTAAAGAGGGATGTTTCCATTTTGGGTGCGATTGCGTTGCTTTTTTGTGGTTTTTGGTTATATAACTTATCTTTAACCGACTCTCCGGAAAATATTATAGATGAGAGCGAGGAAAGAGTTTTGGGAGAACAAAATGAGCCTAAAAGCGAAGTAGAAGCTGTTGCTCAGGAGGTTGAGGGGGTATCTTTGGTTCAATCCCAATTCGATACAGGTAGCTGGATTTTATATCAAAATACTTGGTACGGTTTTAATCTTAAGTATCCGAATGACTGGAACGACCCGATAGTTCGCAAAAATGTTTCCGGAACCTTATGGGAACAACAGATACAATTTCGTTCCAAAGACGCAAATGAAAAAAATCCTTTTGAGGGTTTTGATATGGTTATATATGATATATCGAGAGTAAAGCAAATTTATAATACGGAGGAATATCCCAAATTGAAAAGCGAAGATTTGCGGTCAATTGAAGAGTGCAAGGTTATAGAAGGACATCTTTTGGAAACCGGAAATTATGCTGCTGAGGAGATATATATTCCCGCTAATGATGCTTGTTACAATGCTACTTTATTTTTCACAAATACCAAGGGAAATTATGTTTATAATATAGTTCCAAGGTTAAAAGAGGGAGCTGGTTTGGCCGGTGATCCTGCTGATGAAATTGAATCTCATATGCCGGAATTTTTGGTTGTTGCTTCTAGATTGGAATTCATTGACATTGTAAGACCAAAACCTGTTGTGGTTAAGCCAAAAATAACAGCTCCAAAGCCGGTTAGTTATAAAACAGTCAATGGAAAAATGGTTTGCGAAAAAAAGAATGATAAGCCGTCCAAGAGTGATAAGAATAAAAGAGGTCATCTAGACATGGAATGTTGTCTTGATCCCGATGAATATCCAAATCCTTGGTGCTATTATGATTCTGCGAAATACGGTAAATATTTCAAATAAGCCTAGTGTAAAATAAGCGCCTCCGGGCGCTTTTGCTTTATCTGATTTTCTTGTGGTATAATTTAAAAAAGCTGGGTTAATTATTCTTAAATTGCAAACATGGGTATAATGTCAATTGTTTTGACCGTTTTCGGACTTTGTTTGTTTGAAATAATCAGCAGTATCGACAACGCGATCATAAATGCGGAAGTACTGCATACGATGAGCAAAAAAGCGCGAAAGTGGTTTCTTTTTTGGGGTCTCCTTTTCGCTGTGGTGGTTGTGCGCGGATTGTTGCCGTGGATAATTGTTTGGGCCAGCGCGCCGTCGTTGGGCTTTGTCGGATCGCTGACAGCAACTTTCAGCAATGATCCAAGTGTACATACGGCCATTGAAGCTGCTGCACCAATATTGTTGGCGGGTGGTGGTACTTTTTTGGTTTTTCTTTTTTTTCATTGGCTTTTTATCGAACCGAAAAATTATGGTCTCAAGGGAGAGAGATTTTTTCATTCGCAGGGAATTTGGTTTTATGCGGTTGTTTCCGTGCCGCTTGCCTTGATTGTTTGGTTTGCCTTGAAAATCAATCCGGTGATGGCATTTGGTGCGGTAATCGGTTCTACTGCTTTTTTTATTACTCACGGTTTCAAGCAAAACGCGGAGCAACAAGAGAAACAGCTTCTTAGCAAAACAAGCGGACTTTCCGATCTTAGCAAAATTTTATATCTGGAAGTAATTGATGCAACCTTTTCCATTGATGGCGTTTTGGGAGCTTTTGCCTTTACTTTGTCCGTGCCGCTTATTATTTTAGGCAATGGTCTGGGAGCATTGGTATTGCGTCAATTTACGGTGGGAAATATTGAACGTATCAAAAAATATGCATATCTGAAAAATGGCGCCATGTATTCTATTTTATGTCTTGGCGCAATTATGCTTTTGGATAGTTTTGGTTTTCATATTCCAAGCTGGCTTTCACCGGTGATCACTTTTTTGGTGGTAGGCTATTTCTTCTATAAATCGACTACCGAATTAAAAAAAACATAATTTTTTATAACTATATATGAGCGAAGTATTGGCAAAAGAAAAAAAACAAAAAGTTTGTATTGTTGAGGATGATCCTTCCATTCAAGAAATGTACAAGGTTAAGCTGCTACAGGAGGGGTATGAAGTTATTACAGCAAATGATGGTGAGGAAGGGTATGAGGTAATTTCGAGTGAGCGTCCGGATATCGCGCTTATTGATATCGGCATGCCCAAGATGAATGGAATAGAACTCATGAAGGCTTTATATGATGATCCTGAGCTTTCCAAAATTCCGGTGGTGGTGCTTACCAATTATGATGATGAATCGATCGTAAATCAGACCAAGGGCTTACAATCACGTTTCTACCTGGTCAAAGCTCTATTTACGCCATCCGGTGTGGCGAGAATAGTCAGAGAGGTGCTACATTGATTTCTTAGGATATTTTAAAAATCCCCGCATGCAAGTGCGGGTTTTTTGATGCCAAAGTTGACCTTAAAAAGCAGTTTATGATGTGGATAATTAACTATTGACATTTTGTAAAAAACATGATAGAATCCTCAACTAAAAAATAAAACCAAAATAAAGCGCATTTTCCAAGGTCCAAGGCTAATCCATAAGCCCCAGATATATGACCAAGAGAATCAAAGCCATGCGTATCACGTTCAATTTGCTGCTTACTGCAGTTGAGCTGTTGATTGGGCTAAGATTCCTTATGGAGGCGTTTGCCGGGGAAGATACGATAGATACTTTGGTTGAAGATGTTGGTAGCATATTGGCACAGATTGGCTATGTAACTTCGGAGATAGGAGAAGAATTGGAACTTACTGGAGCTGTATCGGTGTTGGTTCTCTCGCTGGCTTTCATGGGTTTCTGTTTCTTTCTACTGATGGCAGTGCCAAGAATAGTCGAGAGAGTGGAGGAAAATATAGATGTAGAATTTGATTAGATTTAACATATCAAAAACCGCCCTAGGGGTGGTTTTTTGTTTTGAAATTAAATCCTGAGTTGACGGTAATATATAATGGGTATATATTCATAATATATTCCATAATATCTAATAGGTGATCCGCCATTTTTCCGAACTTGGTTTTTGGAAAAAGAAAATCTGATCCACGAGTTCCGACTTCATCTCAGTTGAAGTCAATGTGCGATTGATGAAAGAAAAATTGGCGGACGCTCAAATTTGTAGCAAAATTTATTCAAAATTTTGACAAATTTGGCGGAAAGGAGGTGATATGTATGCCGAATAAAGACAAAACGGGACCAATGGGAATGGGTCCGATGACTGGCCGTGGAATGGGTCCGTGCGCAGGTGCGTATGGACCGGGTCTCGGATATGGTCGGGGATATGGCCGTGTGATGTGCGGATGGTTTTATCGCCAGTATCAGGCATTGCCAAAGGCTGAGCGTAAAGAGATTTTGGAGCAGGAAATTGAGGATCTCAAAGGCGAACTGGAAATGGCTGAAAAGGAACTTGCCGAATTGGAGAAATAGCGGAGGCGTTCTTTCCATTTCTTTTTCTAGAGAGGAAATGGGAGAGCGTTTCTGCTATAATGTAGATAATTGATTTGCGAACAATATGACAAGACCAAGAATGTGCAGGCGTCTGCGTTTTCGCGCAAAGGCGCACTATTTCAAACCACAAGGAATTCCGATGAGTCTTCTGGAAGAAGTCTCGCTTTCGCGCGAGGAATTGGAGGCGATCAAGCTCAAAGATTTTGACGGGCTTGACCAAATGGAAGCAGCGGAAAAAATGAAAACTTCCCAGAGCACGTTCCAGCGCATCCTTGTTTCGGCGCGGAAGAAGATTTCGGAAGCGATCATTGCGGGGAAAGCGCTTAGGATCAAGGAATGAAAGTGGTATAGGTTTAATTTTTTATTATTATTGGTTATTGACATAGTATTAAGGTGTTGATACTATACTAATATAAATTAGTATAGTATCACATCGTATGGAATTTTCCTGTTGTGTGAAAAATTCATCAGAGGAGAAGGATCTTGCGCGACTCCACAATTTTTTGCGCATGATTGCGGATAAGAACCGCTTAAAAATATTATGCGTTCTTAAAAGTGGACCGAAATGCGTGTGTGAGATATTTCCCGAAGTCGGCATCTCGCAGAAGCTCGTGTCGCATCATTTGGGGCAGCTGAAGAAAACGGGAATTCTTACTGAGAAGCGAGACGGAAACTTTATCCGGTACGGATTGGATAAGAGAGTTATTAAAGAATACAAAAAGATATTTAATCAACTAATCAAATAAACGTATGACAATCAAAATCTTGGGCACTGGCTGTCCTAATTGCCAAAAACTGGAAGCTAACACTAAACAAGCACTAGAGGAATTGAAACTGGAAGCCAATGTGGAGAAAATTTCAGAGATTCAAGACATAATGAGTTACGGCATTATGAGCACCCCAGTTTTAGTCGTTGATAATACAGTTATTGTGGCTGGAATGGTGCCTGACGTGAAACAAATCAAAGAAGCATTGGAAAATCATAATAAACCTGCCGGAACGTGTTCCTGCGGTGGCAAATGCTAAATAATAATTAAGACAAAAATAACCCATGAACCCCGTCAGAAATTGGATAAACTTGTGATTCCTGAGCGGGAAATCATATTTATGGAAAATGATAAAAAAAGTTCTAATGGGGTAAAAAAACTAGGAACATACCTACTTTTCGGGGGCGCTTTGTTTTTTGCCGTCGCTCTTGTGTATATAAGCGTTGGTATCAATAAGGACGCCAGGCAAGATGCTGCGAGCGAGCAAAAAAACATTTCCAAAAAAGCTCAAATACAGGACTCAAAGCCGGCGGAAAAAATACAAGTATTCCTTTTTTATAACACCCAGCGATGTTATTCTTGCGTGACCATTGGAAAGTACGTCAAAGAGACAGTGGAACAGAATTTTCAAAAAGAATTAAACTCTGGAAAAATCGAATTCAAAGAAATCAATATTGATTTACCTGAAAACAAGGAATTGGCGAACAAATTCAAAGCGGCAGGTTCATCTCTTTTTCTCAACCCAATTATCGACGGTCGGGACAACATCAAGGAAGATACGCAGGTTTGGCGCCTGGTCTCCAATGAACAGGCCTTCATTGGCTATCTTTCGGATATGTTGAAAGGAATGTTTGGCAACGAAGTTTCCGCTCAAGAAAAGTCCGATATAGTCCTCTACTATGGAGATGGCTGTCCTCATTGTGCCAATGTTGAAAAATATATTCAGGAAAACGGCATCAAAAATAAGATCAGCTTTGAGGAAAAAGAAGTCTATGAAAACAAGGAAAATGCTGAGCAGATGGCTGAGGATGCGTCGTATTGTGACATTGATGTCGAATCATTCGGCGTTCCATTTCTTTGGGCGGACGGGAAATGCCTTATGGGAGATGAAGACATTATTGATTTCTTTAAACAAAAAGTAAATGAAAACTGACCATAAAATCACGCAATTTTTTGTTGTAGCATTTTTGTTGCTAACTGCTGGTACAGTCAAGGCAGTTTGCCCAATTTGCACGGTAGCTGTTGGTGCAGGCGTTGGGCTTTCACGCTATCTTGGAATCGACGATACGATAACTGGTCTTTGGATCGGTGGGCTGGCAGTCTCTATGATTATGTGGACAATCAGCTGGTTGGATAAAAAGAACATCCGTTTTTTTGGCAGAAAACCTTTGACGGTATTCGGATATTACGGTTTGATTGTCGCTCCGCTTTATTGGATGGATATCATGGGGCACCCATTCAATACTTTTTGGGGAATGGACAAATTACTTTTGGGAATAATGGTCGGCAGCATCACTTTTTTTGCGGGAGGTGTTTGGTATTATTATTTGAAAGCGAAAAATAACGGACATTCCTATTTCCCGTTCCAAAAGGTGGTTATGCCTGTCAGTCCCTTGGTCATTTTAAGCTTCGTGTTTTATCTTTTAACAAAATAACGCTATGGAAAACAAAATAAAAAGTCTCAGTGAATTTGTCGACAAGATCGACCAAATGAAAAAGCAGGACAAGATGGATCTGTCTTTCGATCAAGACTTGAGCATTGCCATTATGAACCTGATCAGTATCGAGGAGCATTTCTTTTTTACTGCCGAAAAAACCGGTAAAGACGAATACCTTGACTTACTTCAAGAGGTGCGAAAGATGCGAGGAGAATTGCTGAGAAAAATAATTAAAGAGTATGAAGGTGAGGTCTGGTGCATTTCCAAACATTTATTAGCGGCTTCAATGCGATTGATGGAAGTGGGAACCAAACAACAGGGAATGGGTAAAAAAGAAGAAGCCAAGGAATTGTTTCAGAAATCCTATGACCTCTACGGAATGTTTTGGGCTTTGAATATGAAGCTTATCGGAACTAATGACATCAAAGAAGCTGGCGGAATTATGAAAATCGACGAAAAAGCTCTCAATAAACACGATAAAAATCCCGAGGGATTTGCGGGAAAATTGAGAGAGCTCGTACGCAAAGCCATTGATTGTTGCATTGAATAAAACTATCATTTTTACATAAATGGATTTTTTAAACATTTTAATTGACCAATACAATCTCCCCCTGCTCACCGCTTTCCTTTTGGGCGTGATGACTTCCATTAGCCCGTGTCCTTTGGCGACCAATATTACCGCCGTTGCTTATATCTCCAAGGATATTAAAACCGCCAGACATACTCTTATTAGCGGCTTAATTTATACGCTAGGACGTGGCATAAGTTATACGCTTCTGGCAACGCTGATCTATTTCGGTTTCTCAGCTTTCTCAATCGCCAATATTTTCCAAGGGTGGGGAGACAAAGTTTTGGGAATAATCCTGATTCTGATTTCTTTGGTGATGTTCGGGGTGATTAAAATAAACTTCGGTTCCAAAAGCGAAAAAGTGGAAAAAATAAAAGCTTGGCTTGCAACCAAAGGTTACATTGGAACTTTACTTTTAGGCGTTTTGTTTGCTTTGGCATTTTGTCCGTATAGCGGAGTTTTATTTTTTGGAATGCTTGTTCCGCTGGTGCTTTCATCAACTGAAAGTTTATTGTTGCCTCCCTTATTTGCTATTGGAACTGGTTTGCCCGTGATAATTTTTTCTATCGTTTTAGCTTTCAGTGTGGAGAAAGTCGGCAAAATGTATAATGCGATGGGAAAAATTGAGAAGGTGATGCGCTACGGCGTGGCATCTGTATTTATGATAAGTGGAATTTACTATCTTCAATATCTAATCAAATACATCATGAATTTATGAGCATATTTTATCCAGTCCAACTGTTCGCTGATTGGCTTACTTATTCCGTATTTGGAATCGCCCAGGAGACGATTTTGGCAAGTGCGGTCAATTTCTTCATTTTCGATACAATCAAGATCTTCCTGTTGTTGGCCGTCATTATTTTCGCCGTATCGATCATCCGTTCATATCTTCCGCCGGAAAAAATCAGAACCATTCTTTCCAGCGAAAAGAAATACTTCGGCAATGTTTTGGCATCGCTTTTGGGAATTATCACACCATTTTGCACCTGTAGCGCTATCCCGCTTTTTATCGGATTTTTGGAAGCTGGTGTTCCGCTGGGAACAACCTTTTCTTTTTTGGTCGCTTCGCCGATGATTAACGAAGTAGCTCTAGTCTTGCTTCTGGGGATGTTTGGTTGGAAAATCGCTTTGCTTTATATTTTCAGCGGCCTGGTTATCTCCATTCTTTCCGGAATAATTATTGGACATTTGAAAGTGGAAAATCTGGTCGCGGAGTTCGTGTATAAAAGCAAATTTAACGGACAACTTCAATTACCGGAAATGAACTGGAAACAAAGAATAAATTATGCTAAAAGTTATACGATAGGTATTATTAATAAAGTCTGGATATACGTAGTCATCGGTATCGGTATCGGAGCATGGATACATGGATATGTTCCCATGGAATTACTGGTTCAATATGCGGGAAATGGCACGTGGTATTCCGTTCCGCTTGCGGTTATTGTTGGCATCCCTCTATATTCCAATGCGGCTGGAATAATTCCACTGGTAAGCGTTTTGACTGAGAAGGGGGTTCAGTTGGGAACGGTCTTGGCTTTTATGATGGCTGTAACAGGTCTTTCATTGCCGGAATTTATGATTCTTAAAAAAGTGATGAAATTGAAACTCATTCTGATTTTTGCCGGAATTGTGGGATTTGGCATCATGCTCACAGGATATCTTTTTAATTTCATTTTAGGATAATAATTTCGAAAAATTTATGGACCCAATATTGGTGATCGGTGGAGTGCTGGTATTGATCGGAATAATCGGTTCGGTCGTGCCGGTTGTTCCCGGGCCGGCACTGAGTTTTGCCGCTTTGATTTTGTTGTTTATTGGTAAAGGCAGTGAGGAAGTTTCCGTTTTCAGTCTGGTGATTTTTGCAGTAGCGATGGCGCTACTTATTTTGCTTGATTATGTCGCGCCGATTTTGGGCGCAAAATTCGCCGGGGCATCCAAGGGCGCAATTGTTTGGGCGATCGGTGGCGCATTGCTTGGAATTATTTTCTTTCCGCCCCTGGGAATTTTCATCGGAGCAATCGCGGGTGCAATCATCGGTGAGATGCAAAATGGCAAGGAATTCGGCGATGCGGCCAAAGCCGGACTGGGCGTCGTGGTTGGTGGTGCGATGACGATAATTTTACAACTCGTTTATGCCATAACAGTAGCGGTATATTTTTTGGTAAAGGTATTTTAAGACAACAATGGAAAATATTTTTGTAATTTTGATGACATTATTCGCTACAATAAATTTGCTTGCTTTTTTTGTGATGCTTTTGGATAAGAACAAAGCAAGAAAAAACGGGGCGGAAAGGATTTCAGAAGGGATGCTTTTTTTCATGGCCGTGGCATTCGGGAGTATCGGCGTATATGCCGGAATGCTGGCTTTCAGGCACAAAACGAAAAAATGGTATTTCATTGTCGGAATCCCATTGATCATGCTGCAAAATTTTTCTTCCCTGTATCTTTGCTATCTTTTGCTGGGTAAGTTATAGAAAAACAATAAATATTACAATATTATAAAATATTGTAATTTATGTTTTGTGGCAAGTTTTTTTGCGGTAATTTCTTCAAAGATTTCAAATTTTTAGTGATAGTTTCGTAAAAAAGCGAAAACAAAATTGACAGAAATCGTACTACCATCGACATACTTAAATTATGGACAAAATGGTAAAAAAGGCTCTTTCTGATGCCGATTTGGTCAAAATGTCAATAAAAGATCCGGAAGTTTTCGGGGTTTTGATGGAGCGCTATAGGGGTCCGCTTTTTCACTATGTCCGTCGGATCGGACAGTTTTCCAAAGAGGACTCGGAGGATATTTTGCAAGAAGTGTTCATAAAGATATATCGCAAATTGAACGAATATGAGGACGTGCTGAAATTTTCCAGTTGGGCATATCGCATCGCCCATAACCATGTCGTCGATCATTTTCGCAAAATCAGCGCGCGTCCCAGAACCGATGCGCTGGAAGATTACGAATGGGAAAAGATTGTTTTGGCTAGTGTGCGCACAGATAAGCAGATCATGGACAAAGATTGTGTCAAAAAGATAAAGGAATGTATGCAGAAGTTGCCACTTAAATATCGCGAAGTGATGATTTTGCGATTTGTCGAGGAGATGGAATATGAAGAAATCATGGATATTTTGAAAAAGCCGAAAGGATCGGTAGCGACACTCATCGCGCGAGGAAAGGAAATGTTGAAAAAGAACATGCATGAAAAAGGTAATAATTGCTTTTAATTATATGGACGAATTGATAAAAAACACTATCGAAAAAATCAAGCAGCAGCGCATCGTGCCGGAGGCGCGGTGGAAATTTTTGGCGCGCAAATATGGCACATGGGCGTTGTTCGCAATGATTATTTTTGCAGGGGCGGCATCGTTTGCGACCGCATATCATCTACTCTCAAGTCTTGATTGGGACTTGTATCACTTCATGCATGTGAGTGCCTTTTACTATGCGTTGTCCATAATTCCGTACGTTTGGTTGGTATTTATTTTACTGGCTTTAGTGGTCGCTTTTATCGATGTGCGCAAAACCCAAACAGGATATCGTTTCAGCGCGCTGAAAATTTCAGCACTGATAATCGGGGGCATCATACTATTCGGTCTAGGAATGTCGGTGTTTGGCGTTGGGGAAAGCATAAATGATATTGCGGCAAGAAAAGTTACATACTATGGCAGACATATGATAACAAATAAGAACTCTCAATGGTCGCAGCCGAAAAAAGGACTGATTGCTGGCAGGATAATATCTGTGTCGAAAGAAATTATCAAAATTGATGATTTGGATGGGGAAAAATGGGACGTTGTAATCAATGAAGAAACTCTTATAAGGTCTGCAGTAGCATTAGAAAAAAATGAGATGATAAAAATAATAGGGAGCATTGAAGAAGAAAATATATTCAAAGCACAAGAAATTCGTCCTTGGATGGGAAAGGGAATGATGAATGGCAGTGGGAGAGGGATGATGAAGGGAAAATGAACTATTATGAAAACTTTTATTACCAGATACGTCCTATGCGGTGCTGGCAGCAAGTTAATTAGTAATTAAAAGTAAAAATATGAACAAGAAAATGATATTTTCAATCATTGGTTTAGCGGGTTTGGGCGCTGCAGTATATGCGGCTGGTGCCTTTGCTTTCCAAGGAAATAATGGACAATATGGTCCGAATTATACTCCGGAGCGTCACGAGCAGATGACTAAGGCACTTGAAAACAAGGATTATAATTATTGGAAGTCCCTAATGACCGGCAAGGGTGTGGCCAATAAGATTACGGAACAAAACTTTGCGCGCTTTGCCGAGATGCAAAAGCTTCGATCGGAAGGCAAAGTTGAAGATGCCAACAAAATTCGCGCTGAGCTTGGTTTGGGGCAAGGGAGAGGTGAAGGTAAAGGCATGATGGGCGGTGGTCGCGGCCAAAACCGCAGTGGGAATTTTGTCGATGCCAATGGTGATGGAAAATGCGACAGAATGCGATAAACTTAAGATGGTTTTTTGCGCAAAAAGAGGTGGCACGCCTCTTTTTTTGTTACTGGTTTTGTGATATGATAGAAACATAAATTTTATGCAAAAAACTATGAAAAAAATCATGGCAGTCTGCGTGGTTTTGGGAGCGGTATTTGTGCTTTCCGGATGCGGAAAGTCAAAAACAACTGAAAATGGCGCCGCAGACAATCAAGGGCAAAACCAACAACAAACAGCCCAGGAATCTGGTGAAAAGCAAGGACTGTTGCAAAGACTTCTTAGCAAGGGAGGAATGAAGTGCACAATTGAGCAGGATGGCAGCACCACAACAATTTTGACCAACGGTACCAAGGCCAGAATTGAGGGAATGGAGATGACGAGCCCACAGGATCCAACAGGAACAAAAGAAAAAGGATATATGGTTAATGATGGAGAATGGGCCTATATCTGGAGCGGCAAACAGGGGATGAAATTTAATATGAAGGAAATGGAAAAAACAGCACAAGAAAATCCGGGAGCTGAAGATCAAAGCACAAAGTCATCTGATTGGAAAGATTGGGCAAAAAATATGGAATCGTCAGGGGCTAAATATGATTGTTCGGCTGCGGTAACCAGCGACAGCGACTTCGCTCCTCCGTCAGATGTGACTTTCCAAGATATGGGGGAATTTTTCAAACAAATGCAAGACATGGGCTCGAAGATGAAAGATGCAAAAGTTCCTGACGTGAATATTCCTCAAATGCAAGAATAAAAAATATCTTTTGTAAGTATGAAAACCCGCTCCTTCTTTCAGGGGCGGGTTTTGTTGATATGCTGTACCGTATATTTCCTATAATCTATTAAGCAATATTAGCACATCGGTATTACGGGGATCTGATTTCAATATTTCATCTAAATATTTTTTTGCCGCTTCAGTGTCTCCGTTTTCCCTTGAAATTATCGCTAGGTTATACAAAATCTTAACATTAGAAGGGGATTTTTCGTTGGCTTGTTTGAGAATTTCCAGCGCCCTATTTAAATCTTTTTGTTTGAAGAATATTGATGCGCTGTTTGTATAAGAAGGGATAAAATAGGGATTTCTCTTTATTGACTCGGCATAACAATCAAGCGCCGATTCGTTGTCTCCAAGTCCGCTGAAAGTGTTGCCCATATCGTACCATGGCTGAAACAAGCGTTCATCCAGATCGATCGCTTTGCGGTATGCTTCAATGCCCTCATTATGTTTTCCGGCATCGTCATAAGCCATGCCTAAATTCGTGTATATTCGCGCTGAAAATCCACCCAAAAGAATATTTTTTTCATAAAAACGAATCGGATCACGCCAATCGTTGTTGCGGATGATGGTGCGGATACTGAATGCGAATAATATGCAAATTATAAAGCAAATTAACACGAATTTGAGTTGAGTGATTTTTTTGAAATTAAAATGGGGAGCTAGGAACGCACAGAGAGCAAGGAACAATCCAGGCAGGGCAGGATACAGCCAATGTTCATATAAAAGACCTTGGATAGGGAACACATGCAGTGATGGAGATAGGGCAACGAAAAACCAAAATAATCCGATCGAAACAAAGCTGCTTTTTTTCCAGGAGCGAATGATTATGGAAAGTGTTGTTATGAAAATAATGATGCCGAGCAGGACTTGCCAATCCCAAATAGACGAAGGCAAAGCGATTGATTTTTCCATATATAACTTTGCCGGCCAAATCAGAAGCTCGGCATATATAGCAAATGCTTTGAAATAGGTCAGAAGCTGAATCCATAGGGAAGGTGCGCCAAGTGAATTTTCCGCGCCAAGGTCGAATGTATCAGTGAAATGTAAAACAGTCATGCGCAATGCCAGGTATATTCCGGCTATAATAAAATAAGGTGTAATTATGCAAAATGTTTTTTTGAAAGATTTGTCATGTGATTTGATTGCCGGCAATAAGACAATAAGCGAAATGATTGCGGGAAATATGATGGCGCGCTCCTTCGTGAGTAGCGCAAAGATAAAAAATACGAGAGACCAGATATAAGAAGAAGTGTTTCGAGTATCGAAATATTTCAAAAAAAACAGGATAGACGCCAGCATTAAAGTTGTATGCATTGGATCAGCTCTTCCGGCGACATATGATACCGCCTCGGTTTGCAGCGGGTGCGCGGCAAATAAAAGGGCTCCGAAAAGTGCCGCAAGATTGTTTCTCACTAACTTTATGAGCAGGACGAAGAAAAGACAGCTTGCCGCCATGTGCCAAAGCAGACTTTGCAGATGATAGAAAAAAGGTTCAATTCCTCCGATTTTGTAATCCAATGAAAAAGAAAAAAGCAGCAAAGGTCGCCAATAATTATCGCGTATTCCAGAGCCGGCAGTAAGATTTTCACTGAAATATTTGGGGAGATATTGCCAGCTGCTTACGTACTGATTGTTTATAATACTTTCATAATCATCCCAAAACATCCCATTAAACAAGGTGTTTGCATATGTAAGAAAACAAAAAATAAATATAACGATCAGTGAATTTCTAATCGATAATTTTGATAAAAAAATTTTAATTTTATTTTCACCATTTCCCATAAATCCTTGCGTGTTTTGTATTTTTGCGTACTAGTGTTAGAATAAGCTTTATAATTATAGCATATGAACAGTTATCATCCGTCTAAAAAAATTTATTCAATAAGGGGAAAAAGCAGCAAGATAATAGTTATTTTTGTTGTTTTTCTCCTCTTTATTTTGGCGGGAAGTTTCTTTTTCTATAAACTGGAGAAAGAAAAAGAGATGGCTGAAAGTGCTTCTGTTCCAATAGAAAAACAAATAGTGAAAGTTGATGAAACGGCATTCGAAGAAACAGTTGAGGATGTTGAAATTACATCGGACGGAACGTCAGAAGTAAAGGAAAATTACTATGCGAAAAAGGAAATCAGCATAGTCCCCTTTCAGGTGCAAGCGCCGGGAGGAAAATGGAGTGAGCCGCTTTTCCAGAATGGCTGCGAGGAAGCTTCCATGATTATGGCGGCGCGCTGGGTTAAAAATTTGAAAGAACTTGATTTGGATGGTCTGGCCAAGGAAATGGAGCGTGTAGCCGCGGTGGAAGAAAAAATGTTTGGACATGCCGTGGATACTTCCGTGGAAGACACTTGTGAAACTATCAAGCGGGCGTTTGATGTTAAAAATGCTCGGGTAGTCAAATTGGAAACGATCAAGGACATTTCCGAACAGTTGGCCGAAGGTAATCTGGTTGTGGTTAATGCTTTCGGTCGCGCGCTGGGTAATCCCAATTTCACTTCTCCGGGACCAATAACACACATGCTGGTGGTGATAGGTTATGATGAACAAAGAGGACAAATAATAACAAACGATCCCGGCACCAGAAACGGCAGGGGTTATCGTTACGATGAAGATGTTTTTTGGAAAGCGCTTTGGAATTATCCGACAGGCGAGCAGCATCCAGAACCGCCGAAGAATTTCGGTGGGCCGGTCAAAGCGATTGTTGTGGGCAGATAATTTTCAGACAATGATCTCCTGTTGGGCTCAAGCGGAGGTATTTATGATAGTTTATTCATATGTTAATATATTTGTGAGACTGTGAACATAAATATTTGCTAAAAACTTTTGACATGAAAACAGCTACTTATTTTCTGCTTTTTTTCTTTATCTTTTTTATAATATATTTGGCCGTGCATCTTGCCGCTTATGGTTCATTGATCTATTTTTTTAATATAATCGAACTGTCGCATAAATATGTCATTGCTGCGGCCCTAGTGTTTTTTGGACTTAGTTTTATCATATCATCCTTACTGGCTCATTGGGGCGATAATAAGACGATGCGCTTATATTATCTCTTGTCCGGAATTTGGGTCGGCTTCATTATCAACCTATTGGTTTTTCTTGCTTTTGCCTGGGCTGTGGAGATAGCCATGTTGGCCTCAGGTTTTTCCGGTCACAGGTTGCTTATCGGTTCAATTAGCATTCTTGTAGCCTTTATATATACGATTTATGGGGTTTGGAATGCGCGTAGTGTGAAAATAAAGGAAATTGAAGTGACCATAAAAAACCTTCCCGAAAGTTGGAAAGGCAAAAAGATAGTGCAGATAGCCGATATACATTTGGGGTACGTGTTTAGGGACATGTTTTTTGAACACATTGTCGAAAAGATAAATGAGCAGGATGCGGAAATGGTTGTTATAACCGGAGATCTTTTTGACGGCACCAATATAGATATTGAATGGTTTATAGAGCCTCTTAATGCCATAAAAACGGGCAAAGAGGTTTTATATGTTACTGGAAACCATGAAACATATTTGGGAGTAGATAGTGTATATGAGATGTTGAATAAAACCAAGGTGAAGGCGTTGAAAGACGAGATTTTTGAAGCGGATGGTTTGCAATTTTTGGGAGTGGAATATCCTCATCCGGGGCAAAGGAAAGATGTTTTCACGGTGGTCCGTGAGATGCAGGGATATGATGAAAATAAGCCTGGCATATTGCTTATTCACGAGCCGGCACAAATTGATCAGGCTAAAAAGACCGGCGTGGCATTGCAACTTTCCGGACATACTCACAAGGGGCAGGTTTTTCCGTTCAGTCTCGTTACCAAGATGATTTACAAAAAATATTATTACGGACTTACTCAAGAAGAAAGTTTTACGCTATATACGACAAGCGGGGTGGGGGCTTGGGGACCACCGCTTCGCACAGGCTCAAAGCCGGAAATTGCGGTGATCACTTTGAGATAATAAATAGGCAATCCATAGTTCTTAAAATGCCACAACGGACCCAGCAGTTTGCTCAAAGGAGGCGACTATGAAAAATTTTTTCGGTTTGTTTTTTCTGGCAGTCGTGATCATCATTTCTCTTATTGGCAAAAGCCACTACATTTTGGCAAAAACATTTTTTATGCTTCTTGCAATTTTATTTTTTGCGGTCTGTATACTCATTCTGGGAGTAAATTTTCTTTGCGCCTGTCGAAAACGACGGGCTCTTTTTATGCAAGGGCGCAGTTACAGATTTGTAGTATAGGTTGAAGATTAAATCAAAAATATGATTGTATTTTCAGCCATATTGCCGCATCCGCCTTTGAGTATCCCTGGTGTTGGCAGCAAAAATGACTGCAAGCGGCTAGCCAATACCGGCAAAGCATTCGCCATGATTTCCAGAGATTTCTGGAGTGCGAATCCGGAAACGGTAATTTTCGTTTCACCGCATGGCAAGATCGAGCCGTATCATTTTGTGATCAATAAAAGCCCAATTTTAGTGGGAGATTTTTCAAGGTATCATTTGTCGGAAAAGTTTGAATTCTATAACGATTTGGCGATAGTTGATGATATTTTTTATGCCTGTGATATGAATGAAATTCCCGTGCATGGTCACTATGAGGAACTTGATCATGGCACATTCATACCTCTTTGGCATCTTTACTCTGATGTCGAAGCGCGAGGTGTCAAACTGGTGCATATTTCATTTTCTCTCATGGATATGGAAAGGCACTTTGAGTTTGGGAAAATCATAGGAAATATTCTTGATCAGTATTATCCGAGGAAGCGAATAGCCGTGATTGCTAGCGCCGATCTTTCACATAAAATTACGTTTGATGCGCCTGCTGGATATTTGCCTGGTGCCAGATATTTTGATCGAAAGATAATTGAAATATTGCAAAAAAAAGATACTCATCGCTTGATTGAGCTCAAAAAAAGTGATTCCATCGAGGCTGCCGAATGCGGTCTGCGTTCTATTGTGGTAATTTTGGGAATTTTGGATGGGCATGACTGGAAATTCGATTTACTTAGCTACGAACATCCTTTCGGAGTCGGGCATCTGGTTGGAAGACTTCTTTAATGCAAGTTTAATGTATGGATTATCGCTAGTTTTGTTTTTTTGTGTTACTATTTATGCATGGAAGAAAAAATCATCATGTACACTGACGGAGGTTCAAGGGGAAACCCCGGACCGGCAGCAATCGGTGTTAACATAGAAACCTTGGGAAAAAGATATGGCGAGTGCATCGGCACCAAAACCAACAATGACGCAGAATATGAAGCGTTGATTTTCGGCTTGAAGAAATTAAAACAATTGCTCGGCAATGCGAAAGCCAAGAGTTCTCAGGTGGAATGCAAATTGGACAGCGAACTTGTCGTAAAACAGCTTAATCATGAATATAAACTGAAAGAGCCGCGCATTCAGCAATATTTCATCGAAATTTGGAATTTGATGCTGGACTTTGGCAAGGTGGTTTTTGCCCATGTGCCTCGCGAACAAAACAAAATTGCGGACGCACTGGTGAATGAAGCGCTGGATGCTGAAGCAAAACAGAATTGTTTGATATGATTTTGAATGCGATGAAAATGTGATGGAGGCATACTGGAAATATGGTGGAAATAAAATTGAAATACGATAGAAATAAGGTTGAAATATGGTGGAAATACAGTTGAAATTTATGCATGCACAAACATGATTAATTTCTATGAATTTCGCGAAGCATATATCAATAAATTTCTTAGTTTAACCAAAACAAAATGAAGCGCTCTAAAAAAATAATTATTTTGCTTGTCGTGATTGTGGCGGTTGTCGGCAGTGTCGTTTGGTATGTCAAAAGTAGGGCGCCTAAAACAACCTATACTACTGCTGACGTGACGAAAGGCGACTTGGCGCAGACAGTTTCGGTGACTGGTGATTTGGTTGCGAATGAAGAAATTACTTTGAATTTCGAACTTGGCGGACGGGTTGGCAAGGTTTTTGTCAAACCGAGTGATCGCGTGGCGGTGGGAGATAAAATTGCGACGCTGGTTGATTCTACTTTGCAAAAGCAACTTGAACAGGCGAAAGCCGCACTGGATAAAGCGATTGCCAACGCGGGAATCAATGATGATGCTCTGCGCGAAGCCGAGGTGTCGAAGGATAATGCAGAAAACGTGCTTGATGACACGAAAGATTTAAACGAACAAAATATAGCTGCTGCTGAGCAGGCGGTTGAAGACGCGCAAAAATATTATGATGACGCCAAATCCCTATACGATGACAGTCCCACAAAAGCCAATAAGCTCACTTTGACCACGGCGGAGGGAAATCTCAATTCTACTAATGAAGCTCTCAAAACCGCACGTGAACAAGCTTCGCTTGCCAAGACGGGAGCGGAAAACAATTTGGACAGCGCCAAGGCAAGAGTAAAAACCGTTGAATCTGATTTTGCTCGCGAATCGCGTGACGCAGATGTTATTCAAGCGCGAGCGGCATATGACATCGCACTTCTCAATTTGGACATGGCCACTTTGGTCACGCCGGTCAATGGAATCATAACCGAAGTCAACAACAAAGTTGGAGAAATATTGGGAACGGGTGTTATCAAAGAATCTTTTTCGCGCGTGATGTCGCTCGACGTGATTATCGAATCGAAAGTTCCAGAGTCTGACATCGTGAAAACAAAATTGGGACAGCACGCAAAGGTGACTTTCGATGCTTTGACGGAAGATGATGTTTTTGACGGTGAAATAATTGAAATCGATCCGGCCTCAACAACGATCCAAGACGTTGTTTATTATGAAATAAAGCTCAAGTTGAACAATGTCGATTCGCGTATTAAGCCGGGCATGAGTGCAAACATCGATATCGCAACCGCCGAAAAGAAAGATACGCTGATGATTCCGATGCGCGCAGTGAAAACGGAAGAGAAGAAAAAATATGTCGATGTGTTGCAAACGGATAATACAACAAAGAAAGTATACGTCGAAACAGGACTTGAGGGAGATGAAGGAATGGTGGAGGTAAGGTCTGGATTGAAAGAAGGGGAGAAGGTGGTGACGTTTGTGGCGACGAAATAATCAGAACCACTGATTAACACATGATTTTACTGATTGCACATGATTTTGAATTTATAATCAGTGAAATCATGTGAGTTCACGTGATAATCAGTGGTTCTTTGTCTTATGAAATTAATCGAAGTTCAAAATCTTTGCAAAACATACGAAAGTGAAGGGGTTCAGACCACGGCGGTTTGCGGTGTTAGTTTTGTGATTGAAAAAGGAGAATTTGTTTCCATCATGGGACCTTCCGGCAGTGGCAAATCGACCTTGATGCAGATTTTGGGAATGTTGGATCGTGCTACAGGCGGCGAATATTTTTTTGAAGGAAAAAACATCAACACTTATGCTGACGATGAATTGGCAAAGCTGCGCAATAAAAAAATCGGCTTCGTTTTTCAGTCCTTCAATCTTTTGCCGAGGACAAGCGTATATGAAAATGTGGAGTTGCCGCTGCTCTATGACGACGATCATTTGGAACAAAACAATGAAGCCAAGATTATGGCTGCGCTTAGGGCTGTCGATATGGAACATCGCGTAAATTATCTTTCTAATCAATTGTCCGGGGGAGAAAAACAACGCGTGGCAATTGCGCGCGCTCTGGTTAATGATCCAGAAATCGTGTTCGCCGACGAACCGACTGGAAATCTTGATTCCAAATCAGGACTTGCCGTGATGAAGATTTTGCAAAAACTCAACGACTCGGGACACACAATAATTTTGGTGACACATGAAACGTACACCGCCCAGCATGCCAAGCGTATTTTGACTGTCAAAGATGGGATGATTATTAGTGACGAACCAGTAAAAGATAGATTAGTGGCGGATGGGGAAGGGGAGTTGCTAAAATAATTCAGAACCACTGATTATCACATGATTTCAGTGATTACACATGATTGATTAAACGTATTCGTATTTTAATATCAGTGAAATCAGAATAATCAGTGTTAATCAGTGGTTCTGATGGTTCTAAAATGAAATTATCTTCTCCCATAAAAATCTCATACAAAAACTTGATGGCGGCGAAATTCCGCTCCTTTTTGACGA
>CAZAFB010000012.1:0-36012 GCA_964484505.1 uncultured Bdellovibrionales bacterium | reverse complement strand
CAAGCTATCTCCTCGACAAGCAAATCCAAAAATTGAGCGTTGATTTTCTGGAGCAAGGAGGGTTCACGGAAAGGTTATATAATAAAAGAAAGGGAAGGCAGTAACAATTGAATAATAATATGTCTTATCTGTCCTATAAGTCTTAAAAACAATATTATGAACCAACAACAAATCCAAATCAAAGCCACTGATGAGAAGTTGAAAGGGGAGTATTCGAACGTGATGCATATTTTGCACACCAAAGAAGAATTTGTCCTTGATTTTCTCAACATCTTTCCGCCGACCGGCACGCTCAATTCCCGCGTGATTTTGTCTCCCGGACATTTCAAAAGGATGATCAGGGCGATGGAGGAGAACTTGAAAAAATATGAAGACCAACACGGCAAAATCGAAGAATCCGAAGCGCCCGAGCAAAACATAGGATTTCAGGCGTAGGGCAAAAAACGTACAAGTGCATAAAAACTATTCTCATATTCTACAGAATTATAGAATAGTTTTTTAGAAACAAAACAAGAAGATGAAAAAAGGCGGGGACTGTGGTCCTCGCCTTTTATTGATGGTTATAATAGTTTAATTCAGAATATAAACTATTGTAACCATCGATGTGCATGGAGTGTTTCCCACGCATGCCGATGTCTGCGTTACGCTGATTATTCGATCGGAATTTTGATTTTTCAGCCACGCAGTTGCTTTTTCCATGGCAATCCTCATCGGCACTGTTACATTTGGCATTATGGTTGTCTCAGTAAAGGAAACTGTTTCGATGTGACCTTTGCTTTGTGGTGACACCTTCTTTTCAGCGGCCATAGCTGTTGCTGAAAGTGAAAGTGTGAAAACCAGTGCGATTGAGAGCGACTTTAACATGCTGAAGCTCCTTTCAAATAACTACTGTTGGATTTTACTGCTAACCGTAAATTATACTCCAAAATTACCAAAAAGTCAATAGGGCGTAAAAAATTATCTTTTAATTAACTAACCCGAAGCCCTCAGTAAAACATCGTATTTTAGGCGTAGGGAAGGAGACATAAAAGCATATAAATATACAAACATGTAAGCACGACAAACTATTCTATAATTCTGTAGAATCATAGAATAGTTTTTTGAAAAAGAAAAAAGTCTCGCGACGTTGCTGCGAGACTTTGGAATTTTAGCAATCTGTAGAGGCGGATATAATTAAAGCATGATTTCCAAATTGAAGTCTCAAGGGAGGACCATCATCATGAAAAACAAGGTAGCTATCAAGAAGGATTTCGTAATAGCGCATTTCGTCGTTTAGGGTGTCTATTTCATCAAAAATTGCTTCCTCTCTAGATTCCAGCTCTTCCTCAGATTCTGTTTGCAAAGACTCGATGTATATTTCCTTTAAACATATTGTGCGGTTTATTATTTTATCAATCGAGCTTAGTACGACAGATGGATTATTTTTATAATCTTTTGCCACTAAAGCATAAGAAAGAAAGTCCGTTAAATCTTCGATGAATTCCTGCATTTCAGTTATTATAGAATATTTAAAACTAGTTTCAGATTCGAGATGCTGGTTATTTTCCTCGGAACCTGTTTTCATGGCACGAACCTCCCTTGAAAATTATTAAACAACGTATTCTATCGTTAAAATATATAGGAATATGAATGGCAAAGTCAAGAGAGGCATTGAACTTAGATTTAATCGTCAAAGTATTCTATCAAGCGCATAACATATAAGTATATAAGCACGACAAACTATTCTATAATTCTGTAGAATTATAGAATAGTTTTTGTTGTTTTGTGTGTGGTATTGATATTTTGAGAGAAGTCTGTTACAATAACCTGAAAACAGTTTTTTGACATTTAGATGTGGCATTAATTCCTGGCGGTATAAAAAAGAGAGGAGGTGTTGATCATGGCAGAAGAGAAAGCGCGTTTTGATGTAAACGCAAAAGTAGTAGGGATTCTTAATGGTAATCACAAAAAAGTCAAAATGAGTGACGGAACCTTCAGGGCCTATTATCCTTTCTATCTCAAGGGAGAAGCGGGAGTGGAGCATTTTGCCGTGGGAGAAATTGGAGAAAAAACCGATGATGAAATACTTCTTGAAATGAGCGAACTTCTTTGTGGCAGTGGCGTGCAGTTCTATCACGAAGATGGCACGCCGCACGTCTGAAAAGAAATCGGATGAGATTTCCGGTCAAGCGGCAATTAGCAAATAGTTGCCGCTTTCTATTAGGAAACGAACATGGCATATTGAAATAAAGTAGCAGACTTGATATGATGGAATCAAATCGAAGCTGGATCACAAATTTCCAAACAGGAGGTGATTTTCATGGAAAAGATAGCGCAACTCAACGACAATGGAAAAAATCTCGTGAGAATGGGAATGGTTGATTCAAAAATTGCAGAGCCGATGTTCTTTTTGGTTGATGTGGAAAATCCAATGCGGGCGATTCGCTTGGCGCGTGCGAAATTTCTTCGCAAATGGGTAAAATTGTGTCGCTTGCAAAGAGGCCCAAACATAAACCTGTTCTTTGAGATTCCCGAGGATGAATGGATGTTTTTGCATGACAGATGGTGTGGTGAATGCAAAAATGGCAAAAGACTTTCGCTCAACAGAGAAACGATGAGCAGAGCTGTCGATATTATTGAATCTTTTCTTAGGGCCCACAAGATGCGGGAAGAAAGATGGGAATGTTGGCGCAAACAGAAAATCGGCTGTTTTTCCGGTCTTTGTCCTCCGGATGAAAAAGAAAAAACCAAGCTGAGGCTGGTGAAAAAAGATGAATAAAAAATTAAGAGGCGGGACGCATTTGCGTACCGCCTCTTTTACATAAAATATATCAAACTATAATTTCCTCCCTGAGGCCGCCATTTTTGAGATCAAAGAGGTTTTTTGAAAGAGAAATCATTTTTTCCAAACGTAAAATGATTTCTGGGGCAGATTCTCTTATCTCCGGCATCAAGGGAAAATCTTTTTCAGCTTGATCCTTGCAACGCTCGAGAAGAAGCGGGCAACATCTGCTGATGTTACACTCCTCCGCGTCAATCAATATGCAAGTCATCGCTATAAATATGGCACCTACTTGCTGGGCTTCCATTTCATAGCGCTTAGCCAATAGGTTGTGGCTGGATTTTGCCGCTTCATCATGAAGCACCCTCAATTCCCTGTAAGCTTTGGCGCATAATTCTTTCGTTTCTTCCGCTAAAATTCCGATTTCTTCAATAATAGACATTGAGTTTTCCTTTCTGGTTTATTTATGGAATTTCTCCATATTTTTTGTCAAAAAAACAGCTTTTTATGAAAATAGCAGATTTGGGGTATTTGCGCAAATAGGGACTTTTTTTGTGGGGGAAATGGGTGTATTATTAAGGCATAACCATTAGCCATATATTTATGGGTGAATTTTTCAAAAAACATAAAAAGACTTTGATTATTTTGGGCTTAATTTTGGTTTTAGGCGCTTTTCTGCGTTTCTATAAATTGGGAGAGAATTCTTTTGTGGCGGATGAATTTCTGGACATCAATTCTTCCTATGCCTATTTCAAAACTCACACTTGGACCAACTGGGATTTTAATTTTGACAGAGTGAATGAAGACAACGTTTTTGCGCCACGCGACGAAAGGGCTTGGGCTTATAAGTGGCAAGTCGCCGAGGTGTTCAGATTTGTTGCGCCAACTGAAGGTGCGGCGCGTAGTATAAGTGTGATTTGGGGCATCATCACGATAGGTATCATGTACTATGCAGGCTGGTATTTCAGCAAGAAAAAAGCGGTTGGTCTGCTTAGTGCTTTTTTGTTTGCTGTGAGCGTTGCGGGCATCACTTTCGATCGCAAACTGAGAATGTATGCGATGTTTTTTCCGATATTTCTGCTTTTCTCAATCGCGCTGTTTCGTTTTTTTGAAGAAACATACAAAGGTAGTAATGTTTTGGTCAAGAAAATATCAGACCGCTTCGGTGTTAATGTGATTTGGTTTTTGCCGATGCTTTTGTTGGCAATATTAAGTCTGCATCTGCATGATCTCACGGCGAACATCGCGGCGATTTTCGGTATATATGTTTTGGCGCAGATGTTTTTTTTGATAAAGAAAGGAAAAACGATCGTAAATAAATATTCCATAACGGTGGTCGGTGCGGCAATAGCAGTGGCATTGGTTTGGGCGATAGTCCCGGAACTTTTTGGCAAATATTTGGCAGGTATCAAGTTTTTCCAAGACAACTATAGCTATTTTTCGATCGTGACGGATGATTATAGTCATATTCTGATTGCTTTGGCAGTGTTGGTTTTCGGAATTTATTTCGGTTACAGTAAATTAAAACTCAAAAAGGAAACAATATGGTTGGCTGTTTCATTCATGGTGCCTCTTTTGATGGCTATCTTTTTGTGGCGCAGAAATGCCGGCGCGCAATATATTTTCTTCGCGCAAAGTTTCGAAATAATCTTGGCAGCTATCGGTATCTACGGCTTGGCTAAATTTTTTGCCTCTTCAATGCCGGAATATGGCAAGAAAGCCTACACGGCAACCATAATAATTTTGCTTCTTTTGCTTCCAAATTACGGTTATTTTTTCCAACAGAACAATGCATATCATCAGACCTCAAAGGCCGATAATCCGAATTATCGCAGCATTTTCGGCTATGTGAAAAAGAAAAAATCGCCTGATGATGTAATCATCACGCGCAATTTTCGCAATTACTATCTGAGCGGGCAAAAAATGACCGTGTTTGATTTTGGTGGAGAATTATCTAATCAAAAGTTACCGATGGAAGCGGTATATTCAGTTGTGCGAGCGCATCCGCGTGGTTGGATAGTGCTTTCTGATAATGACGAAAGATATATATCCAATGAAGCGATGCAGTATATCGAGCAGAATATGCAGCGCATCAATGATATCGCCGTTCGTGGAAATGTCATGGTTTATCGGTGGAGCAAGTGATAAAAAATGCAAATTATGCACTTGGTTCGTTGCCGCTCAGCTCTTGCTGGACGGCCTTTTTCTTTTTCTTGGAAGAAATGATATTTTTGAGATATCCAATATCTTTGATGCTGATTTCTTTGAGAACATAGAGAATTAAAAGATAAAGCGCAAAAAGAATGAGTGACCAAGCCATGAAAACTAACTGACCTTTGGAAAAGAAAAGTGAAGCGACATACATGAGCGCGCCGGCAATGGTTATCTTGGCCATACTTTTTCGGGAAAGAATCGGTCCGAAATCTCTGATGACATAGAAAAGCATGATCAAAGTAACAAGCGCGGAGGTGATGGATGTGGCAATCGCGCTGCCGACAAGCGCATATTTTTTGATCAGAATATAATTTAAAACGGTATTGATGATGACGCCGATGATAGAAATATACATCGGTATTTTTGTTTTGCCGGCGCCATTAAGCACGAAACTCATGACATAAAAAATAGTGAGGAAGCCCACTCCCCAAGCTAAGATGGACATGGGATAGGCAGCCTCGATGTATTTGGCGCTATAGAAAATTCTGATTATCGGCTTTGCAAACTGGGACATCAAAATCACGGATGGTACAAGTAGGATTACCATGAGTCGCATCGATTGAGAAATTACAGTGTTGGTGGCTTTGTGGTCGTTATTGGCAGTAGTCTTGGAAACGACTGGTAAAAGCATGATAGTGAGTGCATAGAAGACATAGTAGGGAATACGTCCGACAGTCAAAGCCGCATTATATATTCCCGTAAGATAATCGTCATGCAGAATGCCTTTTACCAGATAAAGGTCAATACTTATGAGTAGTTCATAGGCAAGGAAAAAAAGCACCACTTGCCAAGCGTAGTTGATCAATTTTGAGGTAGGAAATGGTACTTCCTGGGCTTGTTTTTGGGCTTTGGCAGCTTTTTTGAGAGCATTGGTAACCCACAGCCGGTCATAGGTAAAAGCCACCAGAAACACGGAAAATGCAGCCAAGGCATATCCCACGATCGATCCCGGCACTTTATATGCCCAGGCGAGTCCTACAATGGCTAAAACCTTGAAAATTGAGCGCAAAGTCTTGAGGATTGATTGGACATTGAATTTGTGAAGGCCGGTATACCAGGAAAAATAGAAAGAGGCGAGAGCGAACGATGGAATAATCAAGGATGAGATACGAAATAAGTTTGTGAGGCTGTCATCGCTGAGGGCGCGGGCGATCAGAGGTGAGGCAAAGAAAAATGACAAAGTGAGTGTACCGATGATCGCGGTTTGGAGCAGGGCTGCTTTCTTTTTGATAGCAAGTACCGATCGGGGATCGGTTTCAAAAATTTCGCTGATATATTTGGCCATGGCCGTGGGAATACCGTTACCTACCAAAATGATGATCATGGTGGTCATGGTCACGACCAGGCCATATCTGCCGTAATCTGAAGGTCCCAAAATCCGCCCCACGAAAGAGTGGATGATGTATCCAGAAAGATTGAAAATGATTTCACTGACAATAAGCCAGAAGGTGGAGCGTGCAAGGTTTTTGGTCATTTAGGAATTGATTAAACAGCTTAAGTTTCTTAAGAATCTTAGATGAATTTTTTTATTTCTTCAGATATTTCTTCTTTGCTTCTGTTGCCGTCAATGATCTTCAGATTGTTTTTTTCGGCGAAGGTGTCAAGAAGTTTCTTTTTAGCTTCCAAATATGCAAGACCTTGGTCTGGCACACGGTCGCGCCGCATGATTGTTTGTGGGTCGGTTTTGAGATAGAAGGCATGGTCGGCGCGGGGAACGGAATGTGAATAGGAAAGATTGGACTGATTAGACAGATAGTTAATATTTATGATGTTGTCGTAAAAATAACGGTCGGAAAGGATGTAGTCGTAGCCTTGCGCTTTCAATTTTTTTGTTAGTCTTTTGAAGCGGGGAATGTCGATAACAAGAGCCAGTTTGCGCAATTGTATTTGTGACCAATTAGCTCTTGTGATACCCTTTTCTTCTTTTGGCTTTGAATCAATTTTGCATTTTCCGATTAGTTTACAAATCAAACAATGCTTTTTGAAAAAAATTCTTATGGCCTGGGGAAGTGAAAATTGGACGGCGTGGAAATAGAAAACCCGCTTTCCCTCGGATTCGAGAAAATTTTGTAAAAGTTTGATTTGAGTTGATTTACCTGAGCCGTCGAGGCCGGAAATGGAGATCAATTTCATTTTGATGTGATGCTAATCTGCGAATAAATGCTAATCCGCGAATTGCGAATGGTCAATCATGCGGATTCCGTGATTAGTGTTAATCCGTTCCATGTCAGTGATTATCCGTTTATTAGTACATGAGCACAGCCACGGGTTGCATTTTGGCGACAACATTGATGCATTTGTTCTCGACAAGACCGTCGATTACTTCTTCCACGTCCTTATAATACGCGCTGTCTTGTTGAAGAACTCCCTTGGACTTGGCGTTGTATAGTTTTACATTGCGATCACTCATTTTGCCAAAAAGTTGACTCTTGTTTTCTGGGGTGTTCACTTCGGGATTTTTGCGTCTGCCGGTTCCATGGGGTGCGCTGAAGAAAGTGGATTCATTTTCATCCGTGCCCACGGCGATATATGCCGGCGTGCTCATTGAAGAAGGTATGAAAACAGGCTCTCCTGTTTGTGAGAAAATTTTGTGATCTTTCATTTTTCCTGGACCATAGGCGCGTACACTACCGTTTCGGTGAACAATCACATCTTCGCCGAAATGATTTTCTTTGGTTATGGAAATGTGAGTTGTGTCATAGAGCAGACTGAGCGGTATTTGAGAGCCGAAAGTTTCTTCCAAGGTTTGATCAATAAGATGGGTAATCATCGAGCGGTTGGCAAAGCCGAAATTGGCAGCAGCACGATGCGCGCGATAAAACATACGTCCTTCCAAAGTGTCATCTTCATAACCGATAAATTCTTCTTTATTTTTGTATAAACTAACTTTATGAGCTATTTTCTCATATACTTTTTTCATCTGACTGTCAAAAAATGTCGTGCCTAGTTTGAGCATCATCTGTTGGCTCAAATGTTCTTTTTTCTTGGGAGTATACATATATGAAGCATATTGCCCGAGAAGTCCTGAGCCGGTGTGCAGCAAGAAAATATATTGCCCCTTACTGATGCCGAATTTTTTGGCGCGCGCCTCGTCTTCGATCTCGGTTATTTTCATGAGGTCTAGAAAATGGTTACCTGCGGCTCCCAGAATGCCCAAACGGAAAGCCCCGGTGCGGATGAAAAGTTTTGGAATCACGTCCAAGATGTCGCGGCGGGTCACTTCTTCGCCATCGAACAGATTGCCGCGGGAAAAAGTATTTTCAATTTCGTCAGCAGTCCGGGTTTTGAGATGTTGAAGCAGAGGTTCTATTCCTTGGCGACAAATATCCAAAGAGGTTTCATAGGGAACGGCTGTGCCGACATAGGCTTTGGTTGGAACAGTAGATACAAGATTATTAAAAAGGGTATCAATCTGTTCTGGCGAGGTGTTTTTTTCGTTGAGGCCGGTTTTGATGAAACGCATGCCGCAGTTTGGCGCGGTGTCGTTTACCTGGGGCAGGAAAGTATCTTTGGTGACAATCACGCTGCCGGTCGGGTTTTTGCGACCTTTTTTGGAATGAATATCGCTCATGCCGGCGATATGGCGGAATAATCTTTCGTCGCTGCCTATTTTTTCCAATTCTTCAAAGGTTGCATCATTTGGCAAGAGATCTTCGGATGCATGCAAAACAGCCGGAACTTTCATTTGCCCCGTCTGGAATTCTTGTTTGTGAGAAGATAATTTTTTGATGTTGTTTTTGAATTGGGATTCGATTATTTCAGGCATATTGGGCTTATAGGACAAATAGGACCTATAGATTTAAATATAATTCTTTGTATTTTTGTGCTACTTTGGTGATGTCAAAATTTTCTTCGACATATTTCCTGGCGGCTGAGCCTATGTTTTCTCGGCGAACTTTGTCGCCGGCAAGAGCCGCGATTTGAGCCAAAAGCTCAGAAGTGTCGCCAGTTGGTATTATAACAGAATTACCATTGTTTGCGAACTCTTGCAGAATCGGCAGATTGGAAATGATGACAGGTTTGGCGCAGGCAAACGCTTCAACGACCGCCAAAGGTACATCAAACTTACCCTTCATGTCACGAACAGGGAAGATTATGAGATCGGAAACATTATACAATTTAGGCATCTCGCCGAAAGTATCGGTGAAAATTACGCGATCGAAAATATTCCACTCTTTTAATTTCTTGACGAGCTCATCTTTTTTGAGCGCATCTTTGTCGTTTTTGACGCGGCAAGCAAACATGAATTTTGCCTTGGGTAATTTTTCAAAAAGCATCGGAAGCATTCCAACAATATCGTCAGTGGCGCCAAGGCGGGTATATTCCCCGGGATATGATATGACGAAATCATCATGCCTTATTCCAAGTATGTCCATGGTTTGCAGATTCTTCATCGTTGGCTGAAATTTCTGCAGATCTATACCTGGATATATGCGTAAAATGTTTTTAAAACCTAAGGATTCAAGCTTATTTTTTGCGTAGTCCGAATAGGTGATGATGAGATCGGCGAACATCAATTTTTTTATGTCATCATCCGACCACAAATCTTCCCTGAGGGCTGCAACGGTTTGAATTGTTTTGCCGTGAGTGGGTTTCAAAAAATTTTTAATCAAAAAAGAATTGAGTTTTGTCGGGGTGAAGAAATAATGGTTGATGTCGAATTTTTCCTTGTTTTTGAATTGAAAAAAAATGGACCTCAATTTTTGCTCCAAATTAAATTCGGCAATTTCTGCCGTTGTATAGACAGGATGCTGGATGACGTTTTTGGCAAGACCGGAGACGGTCCCTTTGGTCATTAGATTCATTTCAAAATCATTGCCGATATTCTTGGCAAGATAAAAAGCAAAGTTTTTGCTTGCTTCGTCCCAGGGAGGACTTATCGGTCTGGTGATTAATAGAATACGTTTCATAGATTAATTGGAAATTATCTTGTATAGTTCTCTCTTCTCATTACCTTTGTAAACACGAATCGTCACTTTGCGACCGGGAAGATCGGTGGTGACGATGGGAATTTCTTTTTTTTGTTCGTTTTCCAGCGTTGCGGAATTCTGAGCGATCAGGTTTTTTTCCAAATAAATCTCCCAGCGATATTCAGCCGCAGCGCCGTGGTTTTCAATTACCGTATCAAGCGATGATCCTTTGGGATCTTTGAAATACAGTGCCCACCAAGAAATTTTTGAGGCATCATTCACTTGTTTATATTCCGATATGCTTAAAAATAGTACAGCGGAAAACAGCAAGATTAGTATGGAGATGAGTAGTATTTTGGAGTTCAT
Organism: uncultured Bdellovibrionales bacterium; assembly: GCA_964484505.1. Classification (GTDB taxonomy): domain Bacteria; phylum Patescibacteriota; class Minisyncoccia; order Moranbacterales; family GWC2-37-73; genus CAZAFB01. The sequence goes on along the minus strand of CAZAFB010000012.1, from coordinate 25,761 downwards.
AGGGATTTTTATCTAGTTGCAGTTTGGTTTAATTCCCGCCGCTACGATAATATATGGCGATGTCGTTTGCGATATATGCCGGAGTAAAGTCGGGGGATTTGGCAAATTGTGGTGCGTCGAACTTCGGGTTGATCATGACAAAATCCGTGTTGGTTGATTCGAAACACTTCGTTCCTTCGGAGTTATTTGGAAATGAAATCATATTAAGCGTGCAATTTTCGCGAGTTTTGGTGGTGTCTTCATATCGTTTGAAATAACCGCGTGAAAGGGGATAAGTGTAACCGCGCATGAAATAAATTTTAATCCAAGAGTCGGCGGCGATGTAGTTATGATCTTTTATGATCCCATCATTCATATCAGTGTGCTCAGCTAAATATTGTGAGGCGCTGCGTGTCTGGATGATTTGGGAAGAATTATCAGACGAAGAAATTGATTGTACGTTGTCATAGAGACCACTCATGGTAACTAGTGATGCAAAAAAGAAAAAAGTGCCGACAACCAAGTGTGGTTTTATAAGGTATTGTTTTGATCCGATTCTTTTGGCCAATATTAAGATTTCAGCAAGACAATAAGCGCTAAGAATAGTAAGCGGAAAAATAATATAGCTGGCGATGCGATTGGAGGGGATATCCACAAATAGCAGGCCGGGCTTCAGGGACATTATCAAGAGTGCGCCGGACCAGCCTATCAATAGGCTATTTGAGAACTCTTTGCGTTTTCTGTGGGCGATAAGCAAGGCTAATCCTGCGATTCCCAGGGCCATTCGTGCTTCACCTGAAGAAGCGGCTAATTGAATGAACGTCAGGCCGGTGCGAGTTGATTTTACGGGTGTTCCTACGGCAGTATCGACAGCTTTTGCATTGAGATATGTCGGAACATATATCGCCAAAACCAAGAATATTCCCAATGCCAAAGAAATTAAGATTGAAGGTGAAAATAAAAAGCGAATTATTTTCAAAAAATTATCTTTTGCTTCCTTCAAGTTATTGAGCAAAAACCATGCCAAGAAAAAAAGAGTAGTGAAAATAAATACAAAGGTGCTGAGATGATGGGTATATGCCATGCCGATACCTAGAAATATCGCCAAAGCCAGAAGTCTTGGTTTTTTTGCCACGAAGGATTTGTAGGCAAGCAGGATAATCAAGGGGATGAGAAGATTGCCGATAGTATTGCCGATTACGCCACCGCTGACGAATTTTTCCTGTGGAGAAGAAAGAGCATATAATGGTCCGATTAATAAGAGTGCGAAAATCGCTATATTGGCACCATCTTTTCGTTTTTCAAATAATGCTAGAGTCAAAGCATATATTGCAACAATAGAAAGCGTATTTATCAAAAACAATAGAGAAATGGGAAAAGAGGAAATGAAATTTTTTCCAGTCAATATGCTGGTGGCGGCGAATGGCAAGTGTTCACCGATAATGAAATCGGCAATCGGCACAGTTTCCAATTTGCCTGAATCAATGCTGACGTCGGTTTCTTGATAGACAGGCAGTTTTTGGGTGGTTGTGATCAACTTGGACCAGTACATATGATGTCCCAGATCAGTCGAACTCGGAATAACCGAATCAGTAAGATAAGAAGCCTTGATAAATATGGTTATGGCCAAGATTGCAATCACAAGAATGAGATGCTTTTTTCCATAGGCGCGCTCATTATTATTGCGCGGAATGATATTTTTCAAGCTGCCTAATTTTAAACGCAAAATCGCCACGCAGATTGCTAAGAATAGGATGATACTTATGGTGATATTTATGCTGTTGATGGCTAAATTTATTTTGCCAAGCAAGAGCATGATAATGTCAACAATCGTTAGCCCTGCTGCAGTGGAAAAAAGCAGAGTTTCCAGACGGCTAAAAGGATATTTTTCAGTGAAAAGCACGCGCAGCAAAAAATAGCCCGGGAGGAAAAACAAAAAACCGAGGATAAGGAAAAAATATACATTTTGTATTATTATGGTGAACATTTATTCTCTACGAAATACAAATTTTACCTTCCCGCAACGCTTCGCTTAGCGATGCAGGCGGGCGAATGCACGAACCGATGTCTGCTAAAGGTTTTTGTATATTTGTAAATTCGTAATTCGTTAGATTATTTTATAACTTTCTCCATCTCCTCAACATATCTTCTTGCTATATTTTTCCATTGATAATTGTCCAACACATATTGCCGCGCTTTTTCGCCGAATGATTTGCGGTATGTTTCGTTGGTGAGCAGGGAATTTATTTTTGAAACATAGGCATCCGGATTTTCCGGTTCAACCAAGAACCCGTTTTCGCCGTCTTTGATCGCATCTTGCAAACCTTCCAATTTTGAAACGACAACAGGAATTTGGCAGGACGCCGCTTCAATGACGGATATGCCGAAGCCTTCCATGTCTCCTTTGATGCGGATGTTTGGTTGAATGAAAAGGTCGCAAGTGTTGAAAAGCGTGTCACGTATTTCGTCGCTTACGCGTCCAAGCACGAACACGCGTTTTTGAAGACTCGTTTCTTTGATCGCATCCAAAATATTTTGTTTGTCTGGACCATCTCCTGCAACTGCATAGAGGATTTTCTCATCCAGTTTCGGCAAAACATTGCGGATAAACCAAGCCACGCCTTTTCTGCGTGCCAAACGTCCCGAAGTGAGTAATACGTATTTTTCCGTAATGTCTGTTCCGAGTATTTTTGCCAATTCTTCGCGCTCATGCGGCGCAAAATATTTTTCCGTGTCGATGCCATTGGGGATGAAGACGAATTTGTTTTCAGGAATACCTCTTTCAACGCCAGCCCGCACGGTTTCATTGCCAACTGCTATCAATTTATCGAGATAGGGAATAAAAGTGCGCACCCACAATTTCTGATACCATTTTCTGTCATAGGTAAGATCAAGTCCATGCGTCACTGCAACTACGGGTTTACTGGTGATTTTTTTTACAATCCAGCCGACAATTCCCAAAAGCCCGCTACCCAGAAGTAGCACATCATATTTGTGCATGGTAAAAATTGCCCGAAGTGTTGCATAGGGCAGAAAAAGCGGAATAAGTTTTCTGTTTCTATTGGCAATCAGTTTGCATTTTTCGGTTTTGGACAGGGCGGTAAAAAGTTCGTAATTTTGAATCTCCACCCCGCCTTTGATGGGTGGATAGGTATGTGAAATGAATAGGATTTTCATGTTTTTAGAATCTAGTGGCTTGTGTTGATGTAAATTTAGCTCTGCCTAAGGTTCAACCTTTGGCTAGGCATAAACTATTCAAAAGGTTGAACCTTTTGAATTGTTTGCAAAGCCGAAAAACTTTATTGATTACATCCTAATGATACCCTAAAACAAAATTTTCTTCAAGCAAAAAATGCCCTAAGAAAAGGCATTTTTAAAGTAACGGTTGACACAATAAAAAAATCTGATATAATTAGCAGTTTTATTGGTAAAAACAGCTCATTAGAAAAGGAGGATTGAAAATGAACGGTCTGGTTTTGTATTCGGCAGCAGCAATCCTGGCGGTGTTTATCAACAGTTTTTTACTAAAAGGAACATTTGCGGGGGCTATCGGAATTTATGCTGGATTTGCTTTTATAGTATTTGCAATCAGGTCTAGGAAGTTTAAAAGAAATTAAAACACTGGACCGTAAGGAGTCAACGGAGGATTTGTGAAAACACAATCACCGTTGGCTCTTTTTCTTTTCAAGAAAACCAAGGGGTTTAATAAAAAACGAAAAATATTTTTGAACAAGATTTCTGTTTAAAATTTTTTGTGCGCGAACTTATTTCTTATTATACTTTTCCTTCTTGAACAAATACATCTGATCTTCGGTGAGTTTGCGTGCTGATTTGATCATGTCAGCAATGAAAGCAAAAATCAGGAATTGCAAGCCGATCAGGAAAGAAGCGATTGAAAAGATTAGATAGTTGCGATAGGGAGAGATTTTGAAGTCTTGGAAATATAGCGCCAGAAAATAGGCAAATACGCTCAGGGCAAGGAGCATAAGCGTCAGACCCGGGATGCCGAAAAATTTCATCGGGCGTACATCACGCACAGCTTTGAGAATAATTTTGGCGCTGTTGTTGACATACTTATATATTGAACGCACTACGCGCGACTTGCGATCGGCAAAATAGGTCACTTCGACCGGAATCCATTTGATTTTCAAATTTTTGCCAAGTGCGTCGATGATCACTTCTTGAGTATAAGTAAATGCGCCGGGAAGATTCAATCTCAAAAGAGTTTCGCGTGAATAAGCGCGGAAGCCGCAGGTCAAATCCTTGATGTCATAATTCATAAACCAGCCGATGAGCCAAGCGGCAAAGCGATTGAGATAATATTTCACTGCTGGCATGTTTTTCGCTTTGTGCTCACCGAAGCGATCCGCGCTCACCATGTCAACTTCGCCTTTCAGAATAGGCTGTATCAGCGTGGCAATATCTTGGGGATCAAATTGGCCGTCCGCATCAATGTTGATCATGATATCAGCGCCATTTTCCAAAGCGTTTTCGGCAGCGGTGCGAAAGGTTATACCAATGCCGCGATTTACATCATGTGAAAAAACTATATCAGCGCCGGCGTTTTTCGCCATCTCGACAGTTTTATCTTTGGAACCGTCATCGATTACTTGAACCAGCACTTCATCAATTCCTTCGATTTGTCGCGGAATGCGCTTTATTGTCTCTCCGATCTTTTCTTCTTCATTGAAAGCGGGGAGGTTGACGATAAGTCTCATATATATTGGATAATTATTATAAATGTCCGGAGGTAAGGGTTGCGATGCCCGTTTGGTCAGCGGGTTACGTCGTAGGTCTTCCAGTCGTAACCATAAGACGTTTGACGACCCGGGCTTCTTAACCATAGCCATAACCGCTATCTCTGTTTCTCAATTATCAACTTCGGGTCGACGCAGGTGACGGAGCAAGTGGCGTTTTTGGTGCCTTGCTCGACTACTTCTTTGGCACAATCGGTGACATTCTGTTTACAACCGTCCTTGGTGCTGTTGAAATAATCCCAGTTGATGTCATAGCCATTGTAGCGCAAGCCGAAATAGAGCACACCAAGCACCCCGACAACCCAGATGATGAATTTTACCAGTTTTATCATAACTAACCACTCGCGAATGCTGAGCTAATGGAAACGAAACTGAGCTAATATTCGTGCTCATTAGCTATCATTCGTTCTTTTATTGGTGAATTTATTTAACGTCCGATTCCTTTATATAATATACCACATTTTTCGATCGCCGCCTTGTCCAGACAATTGAGGCCATCAACAATCACTTTGATGCCGTGCTTAGCGAATGTCTCGGGAGCAATATTGCGAAATTCTTTATGTCCGGTAGTAACAATAATTGCAGTTGATTTATCGAGGATTTCTTCCAGGGAAGATTCAGTTGAATGCTCCGGAATATATGGATCGAAGGTGATTACGTTCGCACTGTGCTTTTTGGCATATGCAATGACTTTCAAAGCGGGTGATTCGCGAAGGTCTGCCACGTTGTCCTTATAAGAAACTCCCAAAATTCCGATCGTGGTGCCGTTCATTGGCAACTTGATTCTGTTGAGCATGTCTTGCATGAGTTCCACGGTGTATTCAGGCATGGAGTTGTTCACTTTGCGGGCGGTGCGAAGGAACACATGGTCAAAGCCGGAAGCTTTGGCGCGTTCAATGAGATAATATGGATCAACCGGGATACAATGTCCGCCCACGCCACGGCTTGGCCAATGAGGCATGAAGGCAAAGGGTTTGGTGGAAGCCCCTTTGATAACGTCCACAATATCTATGCCCAAAACGTCAAATGATTTAGCCAGCTCATTTACGAAGGCAATGTTGATGTCACGGAAGGAATTTTCCATGATTTTGGTCGCTTCAGCTTCACGGACGGATTTCATTTCCATGATGTCGGCATCGATTACATTGCGGTAAAATTCGGCAGCTCTTTTGGTTCCTTCTTCGGTGAAGGATCCCACCACGCGGGGTATATTGGTCACGTTCCATTTTGGATCGCCCGGGTTGATGCGTTCAGGGCAGTGCGCCAATTCATAATCCTTGCCGACTTCCAAGCCAGCCGCGCGGAACATCGGTTCGACAACTTCTTCGCAAACGCCTGGATTGATGGTTGATTCAATGACGACCAGCTGTCCTTTTTTGTGGTTATCAATGACAGCCTGGGTAGCGCTGCGCACCGGAGTGAGGTCTGGCATGTAAGTTTCGTCGACCGGGGTAGGTACGCAAATGATGGCGATGTCCGCCTCTTTGATCACAGCAGGATCGGTTGTGGTTTCCAATTTTATGTTCGGCAAATTTTGCTCTAAAAATTCTTCGGCAATCGGAGTTTTGCCGGAATTGATCAAATCCACTTTTTTCTGTTCATTATCGACGCCGCTGGTTTCATATCCTTTGAGCGCGCATTGGACGGCGAGCGGAAGTCCTACATAGCCCAAGCCGATCACGCACACCTTTGTTTTTGATGTTTCCATTCCTTTTTCGTTAACAATTAATGTTCTTATCCATAGTACATTATAATTATGGCACGTACAAGCGGTCACTCTTGACAAAATAACGCTAATGCGCTATAATCCCGAGTCATCATTAAAAGGACAAATATGCATAAAAACAGGATGCACAAGGGCGAAATATTGTTTCATTTGGCTGTTCCGGCCATAATGTTGCTTACTTTGGCTTTTTTTGGTTACAACATGGTGAAGTTAGTAGATGCCATTTTTGTAGTATAGAAAAAGGATAAAGTGATTGACACAGGTAATATATAGGTGTTAGCCTTATATACTGATCATTTTTCAATAAGGAATTAAATTATTTTAATTTTCAACAATAATATGAACAAGCAAATGACAATGAAAGCAATCGTGGCAGCGATGTTTTTGGCGGCTATCTCCTTTTTGGCGATTCCCGCAAACGTTTCTGCAGATTGGGGTTGTGATGAGTGTAGTGGCGGTGGGTCCACTACCATAATTTCCAACGGAGGAAGTGCTTCAGCAACTGGTGGATCAAGTTCTTCCAGTTCCAGCTCAAGTTCCAGCTCAAGCTCCAGTTCACAAAGTTCAGGTGGTTCAAGCCAAATTAACAATTCCTCAACAGTTACTGTTAACGGAGGCACGACTACGACTAATGTCAATTCCACCAACAATGTGAGCAACAGCAACAGTAGCAGCAACAGTAATGAACTTGAAATCGAAATAGAAACCGATGACGAAGATCATGATGGTCACAAAGAAACCCACAAGAAAACATATAAGCATGACAAACATGGTCGCAAAATCCTTGTTAAAGACGAGGTAATCAGAACTCTTCCTGCAACAGGAAGTGACACAGTTGTTATTGCGATGATTGCAGTAGCTGCCTTGGCTGCCGCTTTCGTGGGAATGAAAAAGCTTTCTCCGAAGTTGGTAAAATAAGCATCTCGAAAGATTTCGTATATTGAGGCATCCGATAAGTCATCCCCCGATGCATCGGGTGCTGAATATATAAGAAATAAGTCTTACAAGACATATATGTTCTATCCAAGCAAAGAAAAAATCAAGAACTTTTTGAAAAAGGCTGCCATTTTGACAGTTCTGTTTTTAGCTGCTTTTTTTATCGGGTTCTATCTGGTGAATCTGAACGTGAAACCTTCTCCGAAGGTAACAAGTGTCGAAGAGCAGCTGCAAAACGAGAATATCAACGCCGAGATCAAAAAGAGATTGGGCTCCACTGATATTTCAATGGAAAGCTATGCCGAATGGGCTGTCCGCTTCGACCTTTTTGAAGAAAACAGGAGTCTTGATGAAGATAAGGATAGCGACGGCCTGCCGAACTATTTGGAATATGTTCATGGAACCAATCCGCTCAAAGCTGATTCTGATGGCGATGGCTTCTCAGACAAGAAAGAGATTGAAAATGGCTATGATCCTGATGCTTCCGGAGACATCAAACCACTTGTATTGATCCATATTGCCAAAATAGGTGTGGATGCGCCGATGGTTTGGACTCAGAGCGAGGATGAGAAAACAATGCTCACAGATCTGGAAAAAGGTATCGGTCATTTCTACAAAACCGCAGCTCCCGGGCAAAAGGGAAATATGGTTCTTTCCGGACATTCCAGCAATTTGATTTGGAAGAAGGGGAATTATAACTATATTTTCGAGAAGCTGAATGATTTGAATGTCGGTGATGATGTGACTGTGCGTACGATTCAACAAAACGGTAGAACAATTACATACCACTATGTCATTACGGAAAAGTTTATCACTACTGCATCTGATGAAAGAATTTTCGCTTCAACGGAAAATCCGACTATCACGCTTTCCACTTGTTGGCCGATCGGCACGAATCTGAAAAGGATTATCGTGAAAGGGGAATTGGCGAAATAAAAACAGAGATCCTGAAATAAATTCAGGATGACAAAAATTGATTTTGGGACACCCGGTGCATATATGTGGCAGCGGGTGTTTTTTCTCCAGCTAATTATGAATCTCTTACGAATATACTAATGGCTTTTGCATCTTGTCTTGCATTTGTACATTTGTATATGCGTAATCAATTTGTAATTTGTAGGGATATAAATTTTTATTACCTCCATTTAACGCCTAAATAAAGCCATAAACCGCCATGCTATTGACAAAACAGCCATTTTTTGCTACAATAGATCGTTAAAAGTGAAAATAAGGCAGTTGTGTGTTCTGTTCGATATTGTTCGTTTTTTAGCGAAAAATATCGATTGAATATATGAGCAGCACTTTGATAACCGAATAGGTTTACATACATTGATTACAACAAATTTAGCTTGCGCGCTTCGAGCGTGCAGAGGAGGTAGGTCATGAGAGGATTCATTTCGATTTTTTTGGTTGTTGTGATGGTTTTTTCTTCCGCGAGCTTCGCGTTTGCGGACGACGTGTCCCTTCAGGGGACGCAGAACCAAACCAACACGCAGGGTCAAACTGCGAATCAGGCTACAAACGTTACGACGAACGTAACGCCAACGCTGAATTCGGAGATGAACACGTCGGTTATCAACAATCCGGCAGCAAGTTCATCTTCCGGCGCAACGTCTACGTCAGAATCATCCTCGTATAGCGAGGGTGGTAAAGCTGCGGCAACTGGTGGAAAATCTATCCTAAACTTTAACTACAACAATCCCCGAAATTTTTTGAACGGGATTAGTGGTTATCAAGTTGGATTGATTGGCGGACCTGATGCAAAAGGTCATCGCCGTACTGCTCAGGCAGCAGCTTTCGGGCTGCGCATGCGGATGAATCAAGTGAGCTTCGACAGCATGAAGAATTACCTCGTCGAAGCCAATAAAATTGATTCATCAACTCGGGATTGGGAAGATCTGCGGGACGACCTTGTCGTTCAGCCGAAATTCAATTTCCCAAGGGCAGCCTTGAGCGACCAGGAGTTTGTCTTCGTCGTTGATGCGGCTAGTGTTAATTTCGCCAATATCAACGAAGAAGACGTCGTCGGTTTTGTAACCGTAAGGGACAAAAAGCCGCGGGAAAATTCCGTCGACAAGATGTATATGGTCGACGCGATTTATCCGTACGCCAAGATCGGCGGAGTAAATCTGCTGATCAAGGTGGACGACTATTTCTGGGTGAAGGTTAAGTCTGGTTCGTGGGGCGCTGGAATTGGTGGTATTTTCTCCGCCATACTCAGTTGCTTCACAGGCGGTGCCGGCTCCGTTAACGGGGGATATTCCTCTGGAAGTTCGATGGAGCATGTAGCAGGTGGGGAAATGTATATGGCATTACACATTCCGCCAACACCTCCGCCCGCGCCTTGCCCTCCGCCGCCGCCGGCTCCCGAGCCGGATAAACCCCAGGCTTGCAATCCGAAGGAATTTATGCTCAAGCTCGAAAAGGCTGAGTTGGAAATCTTCGGTTGCAAGAGGTACAGCCACAACAATCTGTATTGGCAGCTGGAGGCCATGAAAGAAAGTCTCAACGTCTATCTTTGTACGGGCGACGCGACTTATCTTGGAAATGCAATTCAACACGGTCAGATGGCCGAGTTGAATTATATCAATGGCTATGACATAGCCAAACATGCAGATTCGGACAAGATCGTCGGCGAAGTTGAATATCTGCTGGCCAGCGCATTCTATGCGCGGGACAGCTCGATAAACAACTTTTGGAAGGCACCGGCATATGTTGTTCACGTTGATAAAAAACGTGGCAACTCCAAACCGGTTGCTCTGACATCTCATGAAAAGAAGCAGGTTGAAAAACTTCGTTGTACCCTCGAACGGTACTCGAAGAAGCTTGCCCTTTAACATAGTCTCAAAGCGGGCTTCACCCGAAGCCCGCTTACAAAAAAAATACGGAGGACTATCCGATGAAAAAACTTATTACAATCGCAATGGTTGCAGTGATGTTGCTCGTGCCGATGATGGCGCAAGCACTTCAGTCGCTGGAAGACACGCGGATCGCACGACCCGCGCCTACTTCCGAGGAGCCTTCCGGTTGTCCATTGACTGCTAGCAAAGTTATGCAGTCGATCCGCAAAACGACCGATGGCGGCTTGGCTGGTCTCAAAAGTTCAATTGCAGCACTCAAAACCGCAATTGAAAAAAAAGACACTGAAATGGCCAAGGCAATTGAAAGAAAGGATACGGAGACTGCGCTAGAGATTAGCGGCCTGAGAACTGACATGAAAGATGGTTTTTCTAATATGTCAAGTTCGATTAATAGTCTGGATAGAAAACTCACCGACAAGAAAGATGGTGAATTTTCCAAGACTAACGCCAAGATTGATTCGATTGATTCCGCTATATTGTGGATGACAATCGCAATTATCGCAGCGATTGCTGCTCTCGGCCTTCTCGTTTTCTTCCGGACCGGACAGACCAATAGGTTGGTTAAATGTGTCAAGAAGATTGACCCCGAAACCATCGTCATGGAGGATGTGAGAGGCAAACACGTGGTTTACACGCCGCCGATTATTGACAACATGTACGTGATGCCTTTCGTTCCGCCAACGGTAACCAAGGTCGCTGCTGATCCCACGAGGATTGCGAAGCGTTCCAAGGATATCGGAGAAGTGAGGAGTTCGGCACGCCAGTCTATCGGAAGATATATCGAGAAGCTGTCCGCCGGCACGCCGTTCACCACTCCGCAGGAGCAGAACCAGAAAGCTCTCATGGAGAAGCTCATCGCCGATGGAAACATCGTGATAAGTTGATGGGTATGCGGGCAAGTTCAGGTAGATTAATGCCTGAACTTGCCTACGCTTTATTGTTGTAAATACCATCGTGCTAGGCACATGGTAATCAGAGCGCTCTAAGAGCATCTGATATTCTGCTGACTTGCAAAGCATTCAGTAGAAATGGACTCCCCAGTGGGATCCAAAAGCAGGGCAATGTTGTGAATGTTGTAAACCTAAAGTAAAAAACAACTCTTCAAATAAGAGTTAACATAAAGGCAGTATCTGTAACACAGGCTGCTTTTTTCGTTGTCTCTACGAAGTACGAACGAATACGAATGTACGAAAATGGATACAAAACACAAAAAACTCTGGGTAGACATTCGATGTCCTTGCATGAAAAGACATCGAATGCCCTTTAGAGGCTTCTCCGGAGTTCGACTCCGATTCGGAATCGAACTCCGATACCCGCAACTCAGTGACGTTTGACAGAAAACCCCATATTTGTTACTCTAATATGTCACAAAAAACCTACAAATAAAGCATTTGTACACTCGTATATTTGTAGTATATTCGTAATTCGTAGGGCTATGAGGATCGCTTTTATCGGACAACAAGAAGAAGGTGGAAAGCTTGGAAGATATGCCGACCAAGTTGCCAAAAAAATGGCCCAGAAAGGACATGAGGTTTTTGTGTATGTTCGCGGTTTATCCCGAACTCCCAATATCGCGGAAGGGGCAGGTGTGAAAATGATAAATTTTCCCGGCTCAGGCAGGGACAAGAAATCTTTTTCCGGCTTGGAGATATCTCCTTTTCTGCATGTGTTGTTCAAAAAATATGACGTAGTCCATTTCGGTGCCTCAATGCCAAATATCACAGTTTGGCTTTTGAACATGCTGAAAAGAAACACGGTTTTTGTTAAGACTTTTCAAGAAGATCATTTGCAATCGCTAAAATATCCTCACGCAATTATAGTTACTTCCGAGGAGGCTCTGGACTCCATTCAGGATAAATATAGAACTAAGGCGACATTGATTCATTTGCTGCCTGAGATAAAAAAGAAAGATGAAAAATATAACCTTGCGCAATGGGGAATTCGCGAAAAAAGATTCGCGCTTTTCTGCGGCAGGATCAATCAGCAAAGCAATATCGATTTGCTGATTGAAGCGTTCAAGAAGCTGGAAGACACTTGCAAATTGCCAAACAATTTCAAATTGGTGATAGCGGGGGAATTTCGTGAAACTGCCGATTTGGAATATTTGGAAAAAATAAGGGACATCAGCAGAGGGCGCGATAACATAATTTTGATCAAGAGCAGGGCCAAAAAACTGCAAGCGAAATTGATGCTCGAGGCATATGCATATATCTCGCCGCAAACCGAAGGAGCTCTTGCTTCGACTTTTATCGCAGCTATGGCGGCAGAGCTTCCCATAATTGCAAACAGAGAAGAAGCTAACCGTGAGATTTTAGGAGATGCTGCATTGTATTTTTCAAATAAAGAAGAAGTGAGTCTTTCTGAAAAAATGGCCTTCTTGATCAATCGTTCAGATGAAGCGCGACGACTGGGTGAAATCGGGAAAAAAAGGGCGCAGAAAGAATATGGTTGGGATACGGTTGCAGAGAAAACACTGGAAGTATATGAAAACATAATCAATAAAATTGATAAGGAAAGAAATGGAAAAAGGAACTAATGCAAAAAACGGAAGAGGAAATTTTTTAAGGGTGCCAAAATACGCATATGTTTTGGCATTTTTAGGCGCGATCGTGTGCGGAGTTTGGCTTGCTCAAATTTTCCGTGTTTATCGCAGCGAAGTTACTTTGATGGTGATTGCCAAATCGCCAGATGCCAACTTGATAAAAAGCGACGTAGTCAAAAATCTTGCGGGAATCCCTAAACAGCTGGCTTTCTATGAGATGCTTTTGGCGGAAAATCCTGATGTCCAGGATCCTTATTCCAAAGAAGATGCCAAGAAACGCAAGGCAGAATGGGATGCGGTTATTGAAACAAAAATATCAAAGGATCAAGGCGATTCTTTTATAACCATAAGCGCCGTTATGCCTGATGCGGACGATGCCGCCGTGATGGCGCAAAAAACCGTAAACACCTTGATAACAATTACAGGAAAATATTATGATATCAAAAAAGATATTGACGTGCGTATAGTGGATGGTCCTGTGACCGCAGCGCATGTTCGCAGCTGGTTTTCGGTTGTTTTGCTGAGTTTTTCTTTTGGTTTGTTGATTATCGTGCTCTTTTCGTTCTTGAGTGATTACACTGAAACAATTCGTGAAAAATCTCGTCCCGGACAAATATTGAAGAAGAGCAGCTTGACAGCACTCGGAAGTCTCAAAGAAATGTTTTCCAAAAAAGAAAAAACTGTTTCCGATGAAGATGGCAGGAAAGAAATAGAATCGATATATAAGGCGGAAGAGGAATTTCAAGCTCCATATGAAATAATTCAAGAAGGTGAAACTGTCTCGGAGAAAAAAGATTCGGTACCTGACAATTTGCCGATAATGGATCATATTCCCACGGGGATATATCCTGATTTTCCCGAAATTCCCGTGAGCCATTCGCGCGTTTCCAATGCACCCGCCAATTTGCCGGTTGCGGACGAGGATTTTTTTGAATCGAAACCGCCTAAATTTGTCATGCCGGATGATCATGTGACTGCAGCGGAAATCGACGAACAACCAAAAACTCACGAACCGACCCAGGAGGAATTAAAGGAAAGATTGAATAAACTCCTTAGGGGAGAGGTATAGAAATGAAAAAGTATTCTCTCAAATTCTGGTTAATATTTTGGCTCATATCAGCCGTCTTTTTGACAGGCTGGTTTTGTTTTTGGCAAGTAAAAAACAGGAATTTCAATACTTTTGTGACGTTTATAAATCATTTGCCCATGAGTGGGGAAAAACGCGTCGAATATGCAACATCGCTGAAACTTGCTGATTATCTTTTGAAAAAAGACAACAAGGAAAAAACTTTTTTGCTTTTGTTTCAAAATAATTTGGAGTTGCGTCCCGGTGGAGGATTTATCGGAGCCTTTGGAATTTTGAAAATCAAAAACGGCAGAGTACAGCTAATTGAAACTCATGATCTTTCGAATTTTGACATAGAAGTTCCTGAAAACATAGAACCGCCATATCCGATGAAGGAAATCGGTTACGTCGATCATTGGAAACTGCGCGATTCCAATTGGTCGCCGGATTTTCCAATCAATGCATTGAAGGCCGAGTCGCTGTATCATCTTGGTGGTGGTAAGGAAAGAATCGATGGCGTTATCGGCATAACTGCGAATGTGTTGACGTCACTGCTTGCCGTTACCGGCCCGGTGGAAATCGAATGCTATCCCGGGGCTTATGACAGCGAAAATGCAATTTTGAAATTGGAATATCAAGTGGAGAAAGCATTTGATGAGCAGGGGATCGAGCGTGAGGAAAGAAAATCCATCATGGGAGATTTGGCTCGCGCGATCATGCAGCGGGCTCATTCTCTCAGTTTGCAGGAAAAGAAAAAACTGGTGGACATCCTGCTGGGTGATTTGCAAAAAAAGGATATCCAATTATATTTTACGGATAGTAAAATTCAGGACGTTATCGAAAATGCCAAATGGGCGGGAAAAATTGACGAGGACTGGAACAAGGACTATTTGATGACTATTGATGCCAATTTGGGATCATTCAAAAGCGACTATTATGTGAGGCGCTCGCTCGCTTATACAATCGATTTATCCAAAGATGAGCCTTTGGCAAATTTAAAAATCACCTATGTTCATACGGCAAAACAAATGGACTGGATGACCAGGGGTTATCTAACATATCTTCGCGTATATGTACCGCAAGGCGCGAAGTTTTCGGAAACGAAAAACTTTGACGGAGCTGTTTCGGGTGAAGAGTTTGGCAAGAAATATTTCGGCGCGCTGGTGAAAGTACCGCTTGATTCGACCAAAACTGTTGAGATAAATTATACTTTACCTCAAGATGCCGCCAATGACTATGGTCTGTTGATTCAAAAGCAGGCAGGACTTTCCGGTGTGCCAGTTTCGGTACATGTGATAAATTCAGATGGCACGAGAAACGATTTTTCAACTATTATGGACAGTGATTTAAAATATAGTGAAATTATCACGAAGTAGCATTCTTTAAAAAAGAATATCAAGTTTGGGAAAGGAGGATTTGAAGATCAGAGGGTTTTTGAAATTGAATTTTGAAGTCTTACCCCAGTTAACATTATTGGGAATCAACCAAAAGAAAGGACTTGGAAAAGATGAAAGAAACAAATTTTGGGTTACTCATCATTGTTCTCATTCTCCTATCATCACTCATGATGATGATATTTGCGGGAGAGATAGGTGTTTTGGCAGCTAGAGTCAATTTGAGCATAATCGAGTATGTCATAATTTTCTTATCCTTTTCATCATTACTGCTGTTGCTTTGGTTTTTGGGATTAATCGCAGGGCAACAAAGCGCCATGTGTTGCTGGAGCGATATGCCCGCGGGAAGCACATTTATCTTGGATAAGATCCTTACTGATGTTTCCGGGGAGCGACATGCGATTGTGCAGCGCAAAAATTTGTGGGGTTTTACCGTCGTAATCAAGTCATTTCCAGAAATGCCTTCCATAGAATCTGGAACGGTCATAATAAAAGATTATGGCGGCAAGGTTACGGTGAAAGAGACATGATTCCGTGCGATTATTCTTTTGCGAAAGGGCTGCCGAATGGCCGCCCTTTTTTTATTTCCCGAAATGCGATAGGATAAAAGGGCTGGAATTAAGCAAAGTAAGACCATCAAAACCATATGGAAACGAAAATCGAAGGAGTTGTCATTAAACAATTAGGAAAATATGAAGACCCGCGCGGTTGGCTGACGGAAATTTATCGCAGCGATGAAATTTCAGTCCAGCCGACAATGGGATATGTAAGTGCCACAAAACCAGGAATCGCCCGCGGTCCACATGAACATGTTGATCAGACAGATGTGTTTGTGTTTATTGGTCCCGGGAGTGTTGAGTTGAACCTTTGGGATAGACGCGAAGATTCTCCAACAAGAGGAGAACATTACAAAGTTGTTGTGGGAGAGGATAATCCGGCGATGGCAATCGTGCCACCGGGAGTTGTGCATGCATATAAATGCGTTTCCGACAAAGATGCCTGGTGCATCAATCTGCCGGACAAGCTTTATAAAGGAGAAGGCAAGAAAGAAGAGGTTGATGAGATTAGGTGGGAAAATGTTGAGGATTCACCATATAAGCTATAAAATTATCAATTTTCAATTTACAATTTACAATTAATGATCCAATTTCAGAATTTTCAAACACCAATGTATTGAAAAATTGAATCATTGAAAATTTATTGAAAATTGATCATTGATCATTGAAAATTATGAAACTTCTCGTAACTGGTGGAGCTGGATTCATAGGCAGTAATTTCGTTCACCATATCATCAACAAATACCCGGACTACGAAATCATCAATCTTGATGCTTTGACGTATGCGGGGAATTTGGAAAACCTAAAATCACTAGAAGGAAATCCGCGCCACACTTTTGTCAAAGGCGATATCTGCGACAGAGAATTGGTTGAAAATTTGGCTGAAAAAGTCGATATTATCGTTCATTTTGCCGCTGAATCGCATGTAGATCGCTCTATTTTGGACGCAGAGGCGTTTGTGCGTACAAATGTCCTTGGAACGCACGTTCTTTTGGAAGCTGCCAGAAAGCGAAATCTACGCTTCCATCACGTCTCCACGGACGAGGTTTTTGGTTCTTTGACGCCTCAAGATCCGGCATTTAATGAAAATACGCCCTATGATCCACGTAGTCCTTATTCTGCTTCCAAGGCCGCATCCGATCATTTGGTGCGAGCATACTATCACACGTACAATTTGCCAATTACCATCTCAAATTGTTCCAATAATTACGGACCGTACATTTTTCCTGAAAAACTTATTCCATTGATAATCACTAATTTAATCGAGGGCAAAAAAATTCCGATCTATGGCGATGGCATGCAAGTGCGTGACTGGCTTTTTGTGGAAGATCATTGCCGCGCAATCGACCGCATCATCCATGACGGCAAAATCGGCGAGACTTATTGCGTGGGAGGAAACGGCGAAAAACCGAACATTGAAATCGCTCGCACGATTCTGGCTGCAATGAATTTGGGCGAAAACATGATCGAATATGTCGAAGATCGCAAAGGACACGACCGAAGATATGCCATTGATTTTTCCAAGATTAAAAACGAGCTTGCTTGGCAGCCAGAGGTGAAATTCGAAGACGGTATTGCCACCACAATCGAATGGTTCAAAAATAACGAAGAGTGGTGGAGAAACGTGAAGTCAGGAGATTATCAAAAATATTATGAAAAGCAATACGGCAAATATGAAGCATGAAATATTATTGGGATTGACGACGACCCCACATTCCGACTGGCGTGGTAAAGTGGAGGAAATGAAGAAGTTTGAAATCAGAAAAATTGCTCTTTTTCCAACCTTTTTGGATATTGGAAAACGAAAGGAATTATATAATTTGCTTGAAGGTATAGATGAGTTGGAAATTCCTCACGTTCATTTGCGTGAAGAAGATTTTGAGAGTTGGGAACTGGAGTGGTTTAAGAAGAGAAAAACTTCCATATTTAATATTCACATGGGTTATTCTGGAAACCCATCTCTTGATCCATATAGAAAAGAAATATTTATTGAAAACCATAAACATAAATCCATTCCAGAAAATGAACTAAATAATTTCGGTGGCATTTGTCTGGATTATCAGCATTGGGAAAAGTCCAAAAAACAATTTCCGGAAGTTGCTGAAACGACCGAAAAATTTGCTAAGAAATTTAAAATCGGATGTTGCCACATTTCCGCCATGCCAAAGTGGAAAAATAAACTGGTCAGGATGCTCAGAGGAGTAGGCGGCCACTATATGATGAGTTTGGACGAATTGGACTATGTTTGTAATTACAGAAAATTTTTGCCGCAATACATAAGCATAGAATTAGAGAATTCCCTTGAAAGACAGCTGGAAGCTAAAAAATATTTGGAAGAAATATTAAATATATAATTATATGAAAAAAGTTTTAATAATCGGGGCGAAGGGGATGCTCGGGCAGGAGTTGGTTGGGGTTTATTCGAAAAATAAGAAATATGAAGTGGTCGCTTGGGACAGGGAAGATATTGATATTACCGATCCGAAACAGGTTCAGGAAAAAATTACTGCACTCAAGCCTGATGTTATTTTGAACACGGCGGCATATAATGCGGTTGATAAATGCGAAGAAAACAAGGAGGAGTATGCCGAGGCGAAAAAACTCAACGGCGACGCGCCGGGATATTTGGCAAAAGTTGCCAAAAAAATCGATGCGGTTTTGGTGCACTATTCTACGGACTATGTTTTCAGTGGTCTGCCTGACTTTCCAGAGCCCAAGGGTTGCACGGGCATGTGCGGTTCTTGCGGACTTCATGAAGGGTTCGTGCCGGAACTTGGCTTCAAAGAAGAAGATATTCCGGCACCGATTCAGAAATATGGCAAGACGAAATTGATGGGGGAAGATGCGGTGCAAAAATATGGAGAAAAATGGTATATCATCCGTCTTCAAAAATTGTTCGGAAAACCAGCCAAGGCTGAAGGCGCAAAGAAAAGTTTTTTTGACGTAATGCTGGAAGCGGGCAAGAAGAATACTGAGGTTAAAGCTGTAGATGAAGAGACTGCCTGCTTCACCTATGCGCCTGATTTAGCCAAACAAAGTTTGGAAATCGTGGAAAAACAGTTGCCGTTTGGCATATATCATGTCAGTAACCCCGGTGCTTGCACCTGGTACGAAGCAGTGGTAGAGTTATATGGGATGGCTAAAGTAAAGGCAAAAGTGATTCCAGTAAGCGGCGATGAATTTGCGCGCCCAGCCAAAAGACCGTATGTTTCCACTTTGATTAATACTAAACTCAAACCACTGAGGAGTTGGAAATCAGCACTTAAAGAATATTTAAAGAACAAATAGAATGATTTAGCGAGCTTTAAAAATTTAGCAGGTTTTGATTTAACTTTTAAAGCTATTTTTTATTATGGAACTCAAAAGTATCAGACGACAAGACAGGAAAATTTACGACGCGATTCAAGGTGAAATCAAAAGGCAGCAAGAGGGAATGGAATTGATTGCCAGTGAAAACTATGTTTCCGAGGCAGTGCTGGAAGCGCTGGGAACGGTTTTTACGAACAAATATAGCGAGGGTTATCCGGGCAAGAGATATTACGGCGGACAGGACTACACGGACGTGGTAGAAAAATTAGCTATCGAGCGTGCTAAAAAACTTTTCGGTGCCGAGCATGTGAACGTGCAGCCACTATCAGGCGCGCCGGCAAACATGATTGCATACAGCGCGGTTTTGAAACCAGCAGACACGGTTCTTGGCATGGATCTTTCGCATGGCGGACATCTCACACATGGTCATCCAGTGACGCTTTCTGCAAAGGTGTACAACTTTATAAGATATAAAACGGACAAGTCCGGCAAAATTGATTACAAAGAATTGGAGCAAATGGCGATCAAGCACAAACCAAAACTTATTTTGGCTGGCTTTTCCGCGTATACCAGAAAACTTGATTACAAAAAATTCCAACAAATTGCCAAAAAAGTTGGTGCTATCACCATGTTTGATATCGCACACATCGCCGGGCTCATTGCAGGCAAAGCGATTGAAAATCCGGTGCCATATTTTGACATCGTGACCACAACAACACACAAGACCTTGCGTGGACCGCGCGGTGGCATGATCATGTGCAAACAGCAATATGCCAAAGCGATTGATAAAGCCGCATTCCCGGGATTTCAAGGTGGGCCGCACATGAACAACATCACAGCCAAGGCTGTGGCGTTCGGTGAAGCATTAAAACCTTCTTTCAAATCATATGCCAAGCAGGTGATCAAGAATGCAAAAGTTTTGGAAACTGAACTTACCAAGCGTGGATATAAAATTATGTTTGGCGGAACCGACTATCACATGGTCTTGGTGGATGTGATGGAAAGCAAAGGCGTGACCGGCAAGGAAGCCGAGCATGCTTTGGATGAGGCCGGTATTACTGTAAACAAGAATATGATTCCGGATGACCCGAGAAGTCCGATGGATCCAAGCGGTATTCGCATAGGCGTGCAGGCTGTGACCAGTCGCGGTATGAAAGAAAAGGAAATCAGAAAAATTGTGGAATGGATGGACGCGATTTTGACCGCATATAATGATCCGAAAACACTCTCAGAAATTAGGAAAGATGTGACGAAATTTTGTAAGAAGTATCCGATATACCCTAAAGTGTAAACATATAAAGTATGTCATCCTGAACTTGTTTCAGGATCTGCGTGGCACGGAGCTGGATGTTCTAAGCTCGGGATTCCGGATCAAGTCCGGAATGACAGGTAAAAAAATGTCCAAACAGAACAAGAAGAAAATGAAAGGGATAATTTTAGCTGGTGGTACAGCTACAAGATTGTTTCCCATGACTGCCACTACATCAAAGCAACTACTTCCGGTATATGACCGCCAGATGATTTTTTATCCGCTTAATACTTTGATCAAAGCGGGAATTAAGGACATTTTGATCATTGTTGCACCCGAGCACAGCGGACAATTCCTCAATCTAATCGGATCCCTACTTAAAGAATACGGCATCAATATTTCATTTGAGGTTCAACCGGTACCGCGCGGCTTGGCAGATGCTTTTATTTTGGGGGAAAGCTTCATTGGCGATGATAATGTGACCATGATCTTGGGAGATAATATTTTCGAAAAAGATTTTGCAGATGATATCAAAAACTTCGAATCCGGGGGCTTGATTTTTGCCAAGAAAGTTCCTGATCCGGAAAGATTCGGCGTGGTGAAATTTGACGATGACAACAAAGCGGTACAAATCGTGGAAAAACCCAAAGAGTGGATCAGCGACTATGCGATTCCGGGATTGTATGTATATGACAATCGTGTGTGTGAGGCGGCCAAAAATGCGCCTGCTTCAGAGCGAGGGGAAATTGAAATTACGGAACTTCACAATTACTACCTGAATCTTGGAGAGTTAAATGTGAGCACGTTTGATGGGGAATGGCTTGATGCGGGAACGCCAGATTCGCTGTTAGAAGCAAGTGCGATCGTAAAAGAAAAAGGCATCAGCCGTAATTTTGCACCGGTACTTGACCAAGCAATCCAAGAATTCAGCGAAGAATTGAAAGCAAGGAGTAAAAAGAAGTTATTATAAAATTTAAAGCGACTCTAATTTACGAATTAGCACCCGAATGACTCGAATGGAATTTTCGTTCGTAGATTCGGATAGTATTCGTATATTCGGATCGGATATATCATGAAAGTTAGAAAAGCAATTTTGCCAGTAGCTGGATTTGGAACACGATTTTTGCCAGCCACCAAAGCACAACCAAAGGAAATGCTCCCAGTTGTTGACAAGCCGGTAATCCAATATCTCGTGGAGGAAGCTGTTGAATCAGGTATCGAAGAAATTATTTTTGTAACCGGTCGCGGCAAGCGTGCCATTGAGGATCATTTTGACACATCTTTCGAGTTGGAAGAAACTTTGGTGGAAAAAAACAAACACGAACTTCTTTCGGAGGTTCAGAAAATTCCCAACTTGGCAAAATTTTCCTATGTGCGCCAACCATTGCCTCTCGGTGACGGCCATGCGCTTTTGCAAGCAGCGCACATTGTTAACGGTGAGCCTGCCTTGGTTATTTTTGGTGATTGCCTATATGACAGCAAAGTACCTGCCTCCAAACAATTGATTGATACTTTTGAAAAATATGGAGATCCAGTAATTGGACTTAGCGAAGTGGAAAGGGAAGAAGTTTCCAAATTCGGCGTATTGGATGGAGTGGAACTTGATAAGCAAACAATAGAGGTGAAAAAAATTGTAGAGAAGCCAAAACCGGAAGAAGCCCCCTCTAACCTTGTTGCGGTAGGTAAATATATTATCACCCCGGAAGTATTCGACGTTTTGGCAAATATGAAAAATGGAAAATCAGGCGAAATAAGATTGGCTGACGCTTTTGAAATAATGTTGGAAAGTAATCGCCCGTTATATGGACGCATTTTGGATGGCGAATGGCTTGATACTGGCGACAAGTTCAATTTCATGAAAGCATCGATTCACATGGGACTGAAACATCCTGAAATTGGCAAGAAGCTGCGAGAATATCTCAAGGATTGCGAGGCTTTTAAATAAATAATGAATGAAATATTAACCAAATAACCCCGTATATTTAAATAGGGGGTGTTTGGAGTAATTTTACTGTATGTACTGGCTTTATTTCATTATCTTCATTTTCATAGTATTTATTCCTGATATAATCCAACAAGACTTCGGGTTTTTGCCTGAAGAAAAAGTGGAGGAAATAGTGATTTTCTTACTCGGGGCGATAGGCTTTGCCCTTTTTATGATTCAAGAGAAGCGCATTTTGGAATATATCCGAGAAAAAGCCAGTTTTCTAAGAGAAGCTAACCGCATGACAAAGGATTTGACTCACTCCTATTCATATATTGGTGAGATCAACCGCAAGCTGGATATCCTGAAAAATATTGCCCTGGGCTTGCCGGAAGCAGCTTCTTTCACACCTGCTAAAGAAAGAGAGGTTTATGATTCCATCTTGGAAGCCATAAGAATTCTTACTAAGGCGGATTCTTTTGTTGTTCGCTTCGTTTCTGAAAATGGTGGCGGCAAAGTACTGAAGGAATTAAAGGGAGGGAAGGGTGTGGCGCGCAGCAAAACGACTATCTTACAAACTCAATCAAAAAGAGTTATTGAGACCGATGAGTTGCTTATTGTTAAGTCAAGAAGAACGGTAGATGATGTGCTTGCATACATAGCGGTTCAAAAGAAAAAAAAGAATCATACCAATGAAGATCTGGATCTTTTGGAAGCAGTTGCTTCTCAAGCGCTTTTCGTCTATGCTTTCAATAGGGAACGAAAAGCTCTGGTAAATTGTCAAACTAACATAACGCCAAAAAAATGAAAGTGATATTGAAACAAGATGTGCGAAAAATCGGCAGGAGAGGGGAAATCAAGGATGTCGCGGACGGCTATGCTCGCAATTTTCTTTTAGCCAAAGGACTAGCGGATATCGCTACATCGCAAATTATTGAAAAGGTTCGTCAGGAGGAGGCAAAAAATAAGGCAGGGGCCTTAAAATTAAAAGAGGATATGATGGCTTTGGCTGAAAAAATATCTTCAGAAAATATCGTCGTAAAAGCAAAGGGCAAAGGCGGTAAGTTATTTGGATCGGTTGGCGCCAAAGATGTGGTAGCCGCACTTGCTGGAAAAGGTTTCAATGTCAAAGAGAAGAGTTTGGGGCATATTGCTATCAAAGACATAGGTGTGCATAAAATTAACATGACTCTTGAACAGGGCATAAAAACTACCATTTCTGTTGAAGTTGTCGAAATTTAAGTGAAGGTGTATACTGCTTGAGGAGGGGCGTACTTATTGCAATCAATACACAAAAAGGGGTCGCATTTTGCGACTCTTTATATATAATCTAAGCGACTCGAATGACTCGAATGGGCACTCGAATGACTCGAATGGAATTTTCGTTCGTAGGTTCGGATGCAATTCGTAGATTCGGATCGGTAAAATAATGCAAAACAGAAAGTACATTTTCGTCATTGGGGGAGTGATGAGCGGCGTGGGCAAAGGCACATCCGCATCTTCCATTGGGGCGATTCTCAAAGGCAGAGGCTACAAAATTACTGCTATCAAAATTGATCCCTATGTAAACGTGGATGCCGGAACGATGAACCCGACTGAACACGGCGAAGTTTTTGTACTTGATGATGGCGATGAGACCGATCAGGACATGGGTAATTATGAGCGCTTCATGGACATCACGCTTTCGCGTGATCATTATATGACTACCGGACGTGTTTATGAATCTGTTATTCACCGTGAGCGCAACCTTGGTTATGAAGGCAAATGCGTGCAGGTAGTGCCTCACATTCCCCTGGAAGTGATCAGCCGCATCAAACACGCGGCAAATAAGGCTGATGCAGACATTACTATCGTGGAAATCGGCGGAACAGTTGGGGAATATGAAAACATCCTGTTTTTGGAAGCGATCCGCATGATGAAAATCAAAAATCCGGATGATGTCATCACTGTTATGGTCAGCTATGTGCCTTGTCCAAACAAGGTAGGGGAAATGAAGACAAAGCCGACCCAGCATGCAGTCAGAACAGTGAACGGCGCAGGAATTCAACCGGACATAATCATCGCGCGCTCCGAAGTGCCGATGGATCAAAAACGCAAAGAAAAGATTTCCATGTTTTGCTCCGTGCCGGAAGAATGCGTTATCAGCGCTCCAGATGTGGAAACTGTCTATGATATTCCGCTTAATTTTGAACGCGACAATCTTAGCACGATAATTTTAGACAAGTTCAGGCTTGAACCGAAGCAAACAGATCTTCATGAATGGAGGGATCTCGCTGAGCGCGTCAAAGGGGCTCGCAAGAAAATCAAAATCGGCATCATCGGTA
Source organism: uncultured Bdellovibrionales bacterium (assembly GCA_964484505.1). GTDB lineage: Bacteria > Patescibacteriota > Minisyncoccia > Moranbacterales > GWC2-37-73 > CAZAFB01. Next base: position 1,137 of record CAZAFB010000012.1, on the reverse strand, counting down.
AATATTTCGGCACAGGAGATTTCGTACTTTCGGACGCATACATCAGCGTGATTGAAGCAGTAAAACATGCTTGTTATAAAATCGACGCGAAAGCTGATATCGATTGGCTTAATAGTGAAGTATATGAGAAAGAACCGGAAAAAGTTGAATCATTGAAAGAATATGATGGTATCGTAGTGCCAGGAGGTTTTGGCTCACGTGGAATCGAAGGGAAGATTAAGGCAATTGAATATTGTCGCAAACACAAGATTCCATATTTCGGACTTTGCTATGGTATGCAGCTTTTGGTTATTGAATTTGCCCGCAATGTTCTGGGACTTAAAGACGCACACACGACCGAAATAGATCGTGATACTAAAAATCCAGTTATCGATATTATGCCGGAGCAGAAAAAAAATCTGGAAGACAGTAATTATGGTGCAACTATGAGACTTGGCGCATATGATGCGATCTTGGAAAAGGGAACTATCGCCCATGCTGCCTATGGCAAAGACAAAATTTCCGAGCGTCATCGTCATCGCTGGGAGGTTAATCCGGAATATATTGAACGTCTCACAGAAAAAGGTTTGGTATTTTCCGGCAAATCTCCGGAAGGCAAACTGATGGAAATCGCCGAACTTCCGAAATCAGAGCATCCATTCATGCTTGGTTCGCAGTTCCATCCGGAATTCAAATCCTCGCCACTCAAATCACATCCGCTTTTCGCCAAATTTATCGAAGCGACGAATGAGCGGCATGAGAAGAAATAGTTTACCGATACGAAATTACAAATACCATACAGATCTAAGAAAAAAATAAACCCCGTATGGGGTTTATTTTATATTCGCAAACATTCGTTTTTCAATTCGTGATTATTGGCGAATGCTTATTTCTTTGCAGTCTTTTTTGTAGCTGGCTTCTTTGCTACAGCTTTTTTCGCAACCTTAGCAGCTTTCTTTTCGGCAGATTTTCTTACAGCCTTCTTTGCTGCGGTTGAAATAGGTTTTGCAGCTTGCTTGGCGGCTTTAACCACGCTCACGAAACGACGCTTAGCCAACTTGCCGGTGAAGGCGCGTACTTGCTTGGTTGAGAATTTTACGATTCCGTCAGTAAGGGCAATCAAAGTGTCATCGCCGGTACGTTTCACATTTTCTCCCG
>CAZAFB010000011.1:0-41785 GCA_964484505.1 uncultured Bdellovibrionales bacterium | reverse complement strand
CGGGCGCGGTCATGGCCGTGCCAGCTCACGACGAGCGAGATTTTGAATTTGCGAAGAAATATGATTTGCCACTCAAAACAGTAATCAGTGGCCAACAACCAGGAAACGAGGATGCTGCTTTTTGTGATGATGGAATTCTGATTAATTCAAAAGACTATAATAAACTAAGCTCTGAAGAGGCGCGGGAAAAGATGGCTGAGTGGTTGGAGAAAGAGGGATTTGGAAAGAAAAAAGTGAACTACAAATTACGTGATTGGCTTGTTTCGCGCCAAAGATACTGGGGCGCGCCGATTCCGATCATATATTGTGATAAATGTGGGACAGTGCCGGTTCCGGAAGAAGATTTGCCGGTAATGCTGCCGACTGATGTTGATTTCAAGCCTACGGGAGAATCCCCACTGGTGTATTCTGAATCATTTCATGATGTGAAGTGTCCGCTTTGTGGAGCAAAGGCGCGCAGAGAATCAGACACTATGGATACATTCGTCTGTTCTTCTTGGTATTTTTTCCGCTACGCTGATCCAAAAAATGAAAAAGAATTTGCTTCTAAGGAGGCCACTGAAAAATGGCTGCCTGTTGATATGTATGTCGGTGGCGCCGAACACAGCGTGCTGCATCTTTTGTATGCAAGGTTTTTTACCAAGGCTTTGCATAACTTGGGATACATTGATTTTGACGAGCCGTTTTTGAAGCTTCGCCATCAAGGAATTATTTTGGCGGAAGATGGACGCAAGATGTCCAAATCGCTTGGCAATGTGGTAAATCCAGATGATGTCGTGGCGGAAGTTGGTGCTGACGTGCTTCGCATGTATGAAATGTTCATGGGTCCGATTGAAGCCATGAAACCATGGAGCACCAAGGGAATTTCTGGTATCGTAAGATTTCTAGAAAGAGTTTGGGTGTTGCAAAATCCTTATTTTGGTGGCGGTATTCTGGATGCGGATAATGGTGATAACAAATTAGATATAATAATCAATAAAGCTATAAAGAAAGTAACTGAAGATATTGAAAACTTTAAATTCAATACTGCAATTAGTGAACTCATGATTGCGTTAAATGATGCTAAGGCTCTGGTTTTAAGAAATACAATTACAGAAGAAGCTAGGATATGTTTTGTGAAAAAATATATAAAAATTTTGTCTCCATTTGCTCCTCATATTGCCGAGGAATTGAATGAAAAAATGGGCAGCAAAGAATCGATATTTTTGTCCGAATGGCCAGTATATGATCCGGAGCTTGCCAAGGATGAAGAAGTTGAAATGGTGGTGCAAGTGAATGGAAAGGTGCGCGAGCGTTTGATGGTTGCGGCAGATGTGACAGAAGATGAAATCAAAGAGACGGCGTTGGAAAGCGAGAAGGTAAAAGCATTTATTGAGGGGAAGGAAATCAAGAAAATTATTTTTGTGCCAGGAAAACTTCTAAGTATTGTAACGGATTAGAATATGCAGGCAGTAATTTTGGCAGCTGGAAAGGGAACGCGGATGCGCCCTTTGACATATGATATTCCAAAACCGATGCTTCCCGTTGCGGGCAAGCCAATTTTGGAACACACGCTCGGATTTTTACCAAAAGAAATCGACGAAGTTATTTTTGTGGTCAATTATCTTGGCGAACATATCAGAAAACATTTCGGCGATGAATTTGGCGGTCGCAAAATAACTTATGTGCATCAGGACACCCTGAATGGAACTGGTGGTGCGGTGCATTGTTGCAAGGATGTGATCAAAGGGAAATTTCTCGTTTTGATGGGCGATGATCTCTATCATCGCGATGATTTGGCAAAAATGATCGAATTTCCTTTTTCTATTTTGGCTATTCATGTTGATGATTGCAGTAGATTCGGGGTGTTTAAAATTGATGAACATCATCATTTGGTTGACATTATTGAAAAACCAAAAGAGGGTGGCCCGGGTTTGGCAAACATCGGCGCGTATGTTTTGAGCAAACATTTTTTTGATTATCATTTGGTGCAAATCAGCGAAACAGAATTCGGTTTGCCACAAACTTTGGTTCAAATGGCGCAGGATGAGAAAATAAAGATTATCAAGGCGCACGACTGGCATCCGATTGGCAATCCTGATGATTTGGGAAAGGCAGAAGAGGCTATACATAGATTTTTTAGATAATACTAATGATGCGAATGTTATGCTAATACGCCCGCCTCGTGTCGACGAGTGATCGTCTCCACGAGTCGAGGCGGGCAAATATGCCAATGACACGAATGATCATTGAGTGATTAGCAACATTTGCATATTCGCATCATACGCATAAATTCGTGTATTAGTATCATATTTCATGAAGAGAAAACGAATAGTAACAATTGGCGGGGGGACGGGAAGTTTTACGCTTCTTTCCGGGCTTAAGAAATACCCGGTAGATATTTCGGCGATTGTTTCAATGGCTGATGATGGTGGTTCAACCGGCGTGCTTCGCGATGAATTGGGAGTGCTTCCACCGGGAGACGTCCGCCAATGTTTGGTGGCGCTGAGTGAATCATCTGAGATGCTTCGAGAACTGATGAATTACAGGTTCGATAAGGGAGGACTGAAAGGTCATTCTTTTGGAAATCTTTTTATATCCGCCTTGGAAAAAATAAATAAGAATCTCACAGAGGGAATTGAGCAAGTCACAAAAATATTCGGTGTGCGTGGTGAAGTGCTTCCGGTGAGCGAGCAAAATATGCGTTTGCATATAAAATTGAAAAACGGCAAAGTGATATCCGGACAAAGCCAGTTGGATCACAATGAAGAAATAAGAAAGATAGGTCTCAAAGAGGTCTTTTTAAAGCCTAAGATAAAGGCGAATAAAAAAGCTATCGATGCCATATTAAAGGCGGATATGATAATCATGGGGCCAGGAGACTTGTATGGTTCGGTTCTACCTAATTTACTCGTAGGGGAAATTAGCGAAGCGATCAGAAAATCAAAGGCAGTCGTGATTTATAATTGTAATCTTACCAACAAAAAAGGTCAGACGGATAATTATTCAATCGAGGATTACGTCCATATTTTGGAAAAGTATATCGGCAAAGGCAGAATAAATTTTGTGACGTTCAATAGCAGAAAAATACCGGTGCATTTGGTGAGAAAATATGAACTCAGGGAAGGAAAAAACTCAATGGTAGTGCACAGGGAAGAAGTTGACAGGAAAAGAAAACTTTACAAGATAGTAATGGCTGATATATTGCACGCAAAATCTATAAGAATAAATAAAAACGATGTGATGGCTTCTTCGCGATCTTTCATTCGCCATGACAGCGATAAACTTGCAAAACTGCTAATGATGATATTGGAGTTTGGCGATCCGCAAAGTATAATAAAGGAAATCCTATAGCCCTACAAAATTACCCGCCTCGACTCGCAGAGACAATCTGCTCGCCGATGCGAGGCTGGCAAATATACTACAAATATACAAATGTACAAATATGCAAAAAACAGAAACAAATAACCAGAAATTATTTACGATATCGGAATTTCGCAGGGAATTGGGGATTCCGTTGGTATTGGCAAAAAAGCTGATTTCTTGGGGTGGCGTTGAAACTATAAAAGCCATAGATGGAACGATTCGTATCACGCAAGCCGAACTTGTTGAGGCTAAAGAGCTTATTGCTAATCCTTGGACCAAGACGAAGCTTTTCATCAGCGCTCTTGGACCAGGATTGATTACGGGAGCATCTGATGATGATCCTTCCGGCATTGGTACTTATTCTTCTGTGGGTGCCAAATTCGGCATGGCTATAATTTGGATGGCGGTGTGGCTTTTGCCGGTTATGATTGCGGTGCAGGAATCATGTGCGCGCATCGGTATCGTAACCAACAAGGGATTAGCGGGAGTATTATCGGAAAGATATCGCAAAAGGACGGTTGTTTTTCTGGTGGCGCTTTTGATTATTGCGAATATTATCAATATCGGAGCCGACTTGGGAGCCATGGGAGCATCGCTGGCTTTATTTATGGATGTAAGTCCGTATATGGGGGCGATTATTTTTGCTTTCGTCATAATTTTGATGGAGCTATTCTTCCAATATCATGTTTATGTGCGGATCATGAAATGGTTGACCATCTCTATTTTTGCCTATATCATTACCGGTTTTATTATTAATCCAAACTGGTCATTGGTTGCCAAGTACGCTTTTATTCCGCGCATTTCTTGGAATGAAGGTTTTGTGTTTGCTATGATTGCGGTGTTCGGTACGACAATTACGCCATATTTGTTTTTTTGGCAGACATCGGAAGAGGTGGAGGAGGGCAGAATGTATCGCGGAAGTAATAATAAAAAAGCTAGACTAGAAAGAATTCCGAAAATGCGCACAGATGTGAACACGGGAATGTTTTTGGCTAATGTGGCTTTCTTCTTTATCGTCTTAACTACTGCCAATGTTCTTTTTGCTAATGGCATAACTGAGATACAATCTGCCGAGCAGGCAGCAATGGCTTTGCGCCCCTTGGCTGGAGATTGGGCTTATGCGCTTTTTGCCGCCGGGATTATCGGAACAGGATTGCTTGCTGTTCCGGTGCTTGCTGGAGCTAGTGCCTACGCTCTTGCTGAAATTATGAAATGGAAAGAAGGTTTGGAACTAAAATTTGTTCAAGCAAAAGGATTTTATTTGATTATCGTACTTTCTATAATTTTTGGTCTAGTATTCAGCCTGTTAGGTATTAATCCGATCACTGCTTTGTATTGGGCAGCATTCATCAATGGTATTATTGCGATTCCCCTGTTGATTGTTATTATGAAAATAGGCAATGACAAAAAAATTATGGGCAAGGAAACTCATTCCAAATTCACGCTTGTTTTCGGTTGGCTGGCAGTGATATTTATGACCATCGCAGTACTCGCTTCAATAATATTTTTGTTTATATGAATTCTTTGGATTTTATCATAACTAAAAAGTGCAATTCCTTTTTGAGTCCGGCAATTGATCCGGTAACCAAGGTGATAAGCTGGGTGCCGCTTTCGGTATTTGGCTGGTTTTTTCTGGTGCTTGCTGTGGCTATGCTTGATGAAAGAAATGGCATGAAGATATTTTCCGTTGCTGCGGTTGCTATTATTTTTCATTTCGTCATAAGTGAAGGTATTTTGAAAATGGGTGGCAAGAAACTCGGCTTGTTTCGCCAGCGTCCATATGTCGCACATCCGGGAGAAATAAGGCCGATAGGAGGAAAATTTTCAGATTCCTCTTTTCCTTCCAGTCATGTGGCTAGTACAGCAGCTATTCTTGCCGTGCTTAGTATTTTTTATCCCGGTTTCCTTATTTATGCTCTGGTGATTGTCTTGATTGTGGGATTTGCTCGCCTGCACAATGGCATGCATTACCCAACTGATATTCTTGCAGGTACTATGTTGGGAATTATCTATGCGGTTACGGCGTTTATGTTGGTGAAAAATATTTTGTAATGGATATTAAAAAACTTGAACAATTTATCAAAGATAATAATTTGCCGAAATTTCGTTTGGAGCAAATTAAAAAAGCCGTCTTTCAGGACGGTGTTTCTTCGTTTGCGGAAATTTCGACAATTTCCAAAGATTTGCGGGAGTTAATGGGAAATGATTTGAAGATGTTATCTTTTGAGGTCGAGCAAGTTTTGGAAGCCAAAGATGGACAGTCGATAAAGGCGCTGCTGCGACTGCATGATAAAAGTCCAATTGAAACAGTTTTAATTTCTCCAAAACCTGGGGCGTGGTCCGCGTGCATTTCTTGCCAGGTCGGTTGTCAGATGGGTTGCCGTTTTTGCGCGACTGGAAAAATGGGATTCAAAAGAAATTTAACCGCTGAAGAAATAACCGACCAAATTCTCTTTTGGAAACAATATTTAAAAAATCTAGAACCTAAAACCTCAAACCTAAAACCTTCCAATGTCTCCAACATTGTGTATATGGGCATGGGAGAGCCATTCAACAATTGGAACGAAGTCAGTGAAAGTATTAAAATTCTTACGGATGAAAAACTTTTCGGTTTCGGTTCGCGCAGCCTATCTGTTTCCACTTCCGGCATAGCGGACGGTATCGTGCGCATGGCCAAAGAATTCCCGCAAGTCAATTTGGCGATTTCTCTTCATTTTGCCAACGATGAAAAACGTAGTCGCTACATGCCGGCAAATTTGAAAGATAACCTGTCTTCGCTGAAAAATGCTTTGCAGGAATATTTTAAAATAACTAAACGTAAAGTTTTTTTGGAATATATCATGCTCGATGGCATAAATGATAGCATTCTTGATGCAAGGCAACTTGCGGAATATATCAAATCAATAGGCAATAGACATTTGTTGCACGTCAATCTTATCCGTTACAACGTTACTTCAGAGGAATTAAAACCGTCGACAAAAGATCGAACCTTGCGATTTAAAAACGACTTAGAAAAACTTCACATCCATGCCACGATACGCAAGTCGCTCGGGGATGAAATCAAAGGGGCGTGCGGGCAGCTGGCGGGCAGGAGTTAGCTTTTAGCTGCATTTAGCTGGTATTCAATAAACCTCCGTTATCCTTTGTTGCAGCCATAATTTCTGAATACATTAGCCGCATTGTCATCCCGAACTCGTTTCGGGATCTCGAGTAGCTCAGAGGCTCAACTAGATGCTGAAACAAGTTCAGCATGACAGAAAAAAGAGCTTACTCGCTTCCAGTTCATTAGCTTTTAGAATAACAAGATACGGGTAAAAAACAATTCACATAATAGCTGCGAATTGTTTTTTGTTAGGGTTGTTTTTATAAGCTAGTGAAGCTATAAACTAAAAGCTATTTTATAAACCCGAAATGTTTGAGTGTTGGGATGATATTGGGTGCGAGATTTTCATTTTCCAACTCATCAAGTGTAATCCATTTCCACTGACTTACCTCATCGCTTGGGAGAATACCCCCCGAAAAATCTGAAAGAAAGTGTGCAAGAATCACATCAAAAAGCTCGTTATCTTTTTCTTTGGTTGTGTGCAATAGAAATGGCTCAGTATTTTTTATTTCAATATTGATTCCCAACTCCTCCTTTGCTCTTCTCGCTGCGGCTTGTGACAATGTTTCATTTTCACGGACTTTTCCGCCACAAAATTTCCAAAAAGCATCATCTCCTTGGATATCAAGAAGTACTTTACTATCCTTAACAATAACTGGCCCCGAAACAATGATAATCTTACTCATATATTTTTGGTTTATAAACTTTTAACCATATATGTATCTTTCAGGCGGTAGCCATTTTTCCGATAATATCCCCTTACTCCTACTCCCGAAATTACTACAATTTTCTCAAGGCCAAATTCTTCTTTGGCGATGCGCTCAGCTTCTCGGAGTAGTTTTTTACCCAGGCCAATGTGCTGTGGGGAGTTTTTATCCTTTGAATTTATTTTAGCAAGTTTGCCGTAAGTATGCACCTCGCGAATGATAGCGGCGTTTTCTAATACAGGCAGCGATTTGAATGGAGATTTAACCTCCTTTATGGAGGTTGAACCTCCACCTATCCTACCTAGGATTCGTAGGCGAAGCAATGCGAACAATTTCTTTTTATCAGGTGATGTATATTGCAAAAATATTTCTTTGCCATCGGACGCATCATAATCAATTCGATCCAGCATCATTTGCTCCTCCGTTACATATTCATTTTTTACTTCGCGACAACGAATGCAAGGGCAGTTTGATTTCTGGGCAATTATTTGCCGTAGGTTTGAAACAATTGGTCCGGCAATAATTGAATTGGTCGGTACATCGCGTACAAGACGGGCGATGCGTACATATGGCACGATCGCTTCGTTCTTTATTTTCAAAGCAATCTTTTCAAATTGCTTATCAGTAAGGGGTTTGTAGCCCTTCTTTTTCCAAATCTTATATAAATCACTGTCTTTCAAAACCACGGTCGGGTAAATCTTGAGCATATCGGGCTGGAAATCCGGCTTCGAAAAAAGGGCTTTAAACATGGTAAAATCGCGCCTTGGGGTGCTTCCGGGGAGGCCTGGCATCATGTGATAGTTGATCTTGAAACCGGCATCCTTGAGCATTTTAGTGGCTTTGATGGTGCTTTGGACGTCATGCCCGCGACGATTAAGTCGCAAAACGTCGTCAAAAATACTCTGAACTCCCAATTCAACCCTGGTGCAGCCCAAATTGCGGAAATTCAAAATTTCTTTTTCATCGATATAGTCTGGTCTTGTTTCCAATGTGAGTCCGATGATTCTATGTTTCGCTTTTTCGTTTCTTTTTTGCTCTTTGAGTAAGGTACTAGGTTTTAGGTTTTGGGTGCTAGGTTTTGGATAATCATTGCATGCTTGGAAACATCGCGTGATAAATTTCTTTTGATACGCCTTTGGTAAATAGGAAAAAGTACCACCCATGACAATTAATTCAATTTTATCAGTGGCATGACCATTGAGTTCAAGTGAACGCAAACGGTTTTGCACTTGGCGGTACGGATCAAATTTTGCATCAATGGCACGCATCACAGCTGGTTCGTTGGAAAGGTAACTTTTGGGCATGTCTTTCTCAGCCGGACAATACAAGCAATTACCCGGGCAGGGATATGATTTTGTCAGTACTGCCACAACCGCAACACCTGATTGTGTCCTAATGCCTCGCGTGCGCAAGATTTTTTCAAAATTTATATTGGACCTTATTTTTTTCTCAGCTACTAAGGCGTTATATCTGTCGCGCATGTCCGCGTTGGTAGGAATCGGCAGCTTGTATTTTTTGGAAAGAGATTTTTTCAGTTGCAAAAACTCTTCCTGGGTTTCGGGAAGTTCTTCGATTGCAGAAATTATGTAGTTGTCGTAAGCTTGAATCATATGAGAAAAGAGATTGCTGAAAAAATATTGAAGGAAACAGAGGCCGGGTATGATTTAATTTCCACCAAGTTTTCCCAAACGAGGAAGCATTTTTGGCGGGGATTGGAGTTTCTGAAAGATTATACGCATCCCGGGGGTGATGTTTTTGACTATGGCTGTGGTAATGGACGTCTTTTGGAATTGGTTGGAGATGTTTCTGGCATGAAATATTATGGTGCGGACGTTTCCCAAAAGCTGATCAATATTGCAAAAGAGCGATATGCTACCGTAAATGCCAATTTTCTCAAGATTGATCCCAGCCAAAGTACTCTACCATTTGAAAGCGAATTTTTCAATACTGCATATAGTATTGCGGTTTTTCATCATTTTCCCTCAAGGGAATATCGTGAAAAGATGGCGCAGGAATTATATCGAGTTACAAAAAAAGATGGTTACGTAGTAATCACGGTTTGGAATCTTTTTCAGAAAAAATACTTTAAAAATATTTTTAAAAATTGGCTTAGTAAAATACAAGCTATTTTTGGAGGTCCAACCTCCATTAGGGAGGTTGGACCTTCATGCGCCGAGCTTGATTGGAATGACTGTATGATTTCTTTCACGGATAATCAGGGAAATAAGTTTCAGCGATTCCACCATGCCTTCACCAAAAGGGAATTGAAAAGACTTTTTAAAGATGCAGGATTTAAAATCGAGAGATGTGAAGTCATTGATGGGCGGAATATTGTGCTGATTGGGAAAAAGATTTAATATGTATGTTTAGTGCTATAATAAAAACAAAAGAAATAAAGTCATTTATAGTTCATAATTCTTGATTCATAATGCATTTCAGTATGGATATTTTGCAAGCGATCGTTTTGGGAATCGTGCAGGGGTTGGGGGAGTTTTTGCCGATTTCATCGACGGCACATTTGGTTTTGGTGCCATATTTGACCGGCTGGCAAGACCCGGGACTTTCTTTTGACGTGGCGCTGCATGTTGGCACGCTGGTTGCGGTGATTGGATTTTTTTGGAAGGATTGGGTGGAGATTTTGAAAGCTGCTTTTGGCAAAGTTAGTGAAGTTTCGGAGAAGGCTGATAGGACTGGTAGTCCAGGCTATTCGAAAAACTTGCTTTGGCTTTTGGTTGCTGCTTCAGTGCCGGGGGCGGTTATTGGTTATCTTTTGGAAGATGCGGCTGAAACATCTTTGCGCAACCCGCTCATTATTGCTGGCACTTTGAGTATTGTCGGTTTAATTTTGTATTTTGTTGATCGCTATGCGGTTCACAAAAAAACTATTGGGCAAATAAATTATAAAGACTCTTTGCTTATCGGACTTTCGCAAGCTGTCGCTGTCATTCCCGGAGTGTCCAGAAGCGGCGCGACAATGACCACGGGGTTGGTGCTCGGACTTTCACGTGAGGCGGCAGCACGGTTTTCATTTTTACTTTCTACGCCTATAATTTTTGGCGCAGCGATGGTAAAAATTCCTGACTTACTAAAGGAAGGAATCAGTATACCTGTTGTTATGGGCATCCTTGCTGCTGCAATCAGTGGATATTTAGCAATAAAATATATGCTGCGCTTCATCCAAAAAGTCGGCTACGCGCCATTTTTCTGGTATCGCTTGGTTCTTGCTTTCATAATCGTCGTCGTATACTTTGCGCGTTAGAACTTCTTTATAAAAAAGTCCCGCCAAGTTATGCCTGGCGGGCTTTTGTAAATGCGAAGATTGTTAATTATCCAATCCTCGCCATTGTCTCAATAAAAGACGTCTTGCTTCAAAATCCGTAGGAAGTCCAGCAGCAAGATCTTTATATTTTTCCTGGACTGTTGCCATCAATCCCTTTCTAGGGTTCATTTGTTCATCTTTTTCTCGCAAGAATTTGCGGGAATGTGGCCTCATGACAAAAGGTTTCGCCTTTTCTTCTGCTGGTTTTTCCGGTGGTTCATCAACTGGCAAATCATTTTCGACAGAAGAGCTATCTTCGGCAACTTCCGGTTCAGAGGTTGTTTCCTTTGCATCTTCCACTACTTCCGGTTTTTGCGAAAGTTGTTTTTTTCTCCTGATCCTTCTCCTTTCCTGGTCTTTGCGCTTCTTGACCAGTTTTTCTTGAAGCAAAAGAGTTTTTTCCTCCTCCTCTTTGCTGAGAGACTTTTCTCGCTCCAAGGCCTTTTGTTGTTTTTTTCTGAGGATCGTCTCTTTTTTCATTTCTTCCTCCAGAAGGTCACGGTTTTGGTGGTTCGTAAGTTTGTTGAGAAAGAACGATTTTCACCTCCTTCTTATTGGTATATTTTCATTAAATACCCAAGAAGGTTTTGCGTCAAATGCTCGTGCAAGGTGCAGGTATGGACAAATATTTTATATCTAGTATAATGAATTTCGTGGCTCAGTTTTGAGCTCATTTTGATAGAAAATTTGGGCCGGTAGCTCACCTGGTAGAGCGCCTCATTTGCACTGAGGAGGTAGCGGGTTCGAGTCCTGTCCGGTCCACATTGAGGGTGTGTAGCTCAGTTGGTTAGAGCGCGTCACTGATAATGACGAGGTCCCAAGTTCGAATCTTGGCATACCCACAGGCGACCCTTTAAGGGTTGTTTTTTGTTTTATTGACATATTTTTCCTACTCTGCTATACTTAAATCACAAGAAAGCCCCAGGGGCTTTTTAAAAAACCTCAAAATAGCGACTCGAATGACTCGAATATACACCCGAATGACTCGAATAGGAATTCATTAGGGTCATTAGAGTGCTCATTGGTATATTAGAGTCGCACGATTATCAAAATGAATAAAATTTTAACATTCATCAAAGAAGCGAAGGCTGAATTGATGAAGGTCAATTGGCCGACCAAAAAACAGACAGTGAATTATACGATTTTGGTTATCGCAGTAAGCGCCGTGGTAGCAGCTTTTTTGGGAGGTTTGGATTACGGATTCAGTTCGATTTTGAAAACTTATATTTTGAAATAGATTTTAAAAGGTGGGCACCCCGCGCCAAATTCCGAAATAAGCTTTTGGTAAAATAATAATTGGTGCACGGTAACGCCTTCGGCTCAGCAAGTTTTATAAGTCAGATTAAATAGCGAATTGGTGCGGGATGCTCATGTTTGTAGCTGCTCGTACCTCGCAGACAAACATGGCAAAGCAAACCCAACATCATGGCAGAGCGTGGTATGTGATCCACACATACTCCGGTTATGAAGACAATGTGGCACGCAACATGAAACAGCGTATCGAATCCATGGATATGCAGGATCTCATCTTTGACGTTATGGTTCCCAAGGAAAAGAAAATCAAGATGAAGAATGGCAAGCGCACGGTTGTGGAAGAAAGAATATATCCCGGATATGTGCTGGTAGACATGATCGTAACGGACGCTTCTTGGTATGTGGTGCGTAATACGCCCAATGTGACCGGCTTTATCGGCTTAGGCACGACTCCGACACCTGTTGATCCTGCGGAAATTGAGATGCTCAAGAAGAGGATGGGAGTTTCCGAGCCGAAATACAAGATTGAACTCAAGGTTAATGATGCAATCAAGGTTAATGACGGACCATTCAAGGATTTTGATGGTAAGGTTCAGGAAATCGATGAGGAGAAGGGTAAGGTCAAGGTGCTTGTGACGATCTTCGGACGCGAAACACCAGTCGAATTGGACTTTTTGCAAGTAAGAAAGATATAATGATATAAATCACTAATCTACACGAATTCTATCACTAATAATCACGAAAAATTCATTAGAGATTATTCGAGAATAATTAGAGTCGATTCGAGATTTATTTACACATATGGCGAAGAAAATTAAGACAGTTATCAAATTACAGGTTACAGGAGGAAAGGCTAATCCAGCTCCTCCAGTCGGTCCAGCTTTGGGTCAGCACGGTGTGGCGATTCAGGAATTCTGCACCCGTTTTAATGACGCAACTCGCGAAAAGATGGGCGAGGTGGTTCCAGTTGAAATCACAGTATATGAAGACCGCTCATTCGATTTTGTGATGAAAACTTCTCCAGCAGCGGAGCTTCTCAAAAAAGCAGCTAAAGTTGGAAAAGGTGCTGCCAATCCTTTGAAAGACAAAGTTGGTAAAGTTACCAAAGATCAGGTTCGCGAAATTGCGGAAGCAAAGATGGCGGATTTGAATGCCAATGATGTGGAAGGCGCGATGAAGATCGTGGAAGGAACAGCGAGGAGCATGGGGATTAAAGTAGAATAGGCTACAAACATACAAATTGTTACAAAATTACAAAAATGTGAAGGTAAAGTTTTTCGTAATTTTGTACTTTTGTATGATTTTGTAATTTCGTAGTGATATTTTTAATTTACGTGGGAGAAGTTGGCGATTATCGCAAGCTTCGTGTGTACCACACAAATGTTATGAAAAGAGGAAAAAAGTACCGCGCTATTGCGGAAAAAGTGGAGGGCAATAAATTGTATGCTCTCGATGAAGCGATTGCTTTGGTAAAAGAAGGTAAGGTTGCCAAGTTTGATGAATCTATAGAGGTTCACATCAAGCTTTCGATTGATCCGAAAAAAGGAGATCAACAAGTTCGCGGAACAGCCATACTTCCACATGGAATAGGAAAATCAAAGAAGATCGCTGTTATTACCTCAACAAAAGCTAAAGAGGCTCAGGAAGCCGGCGCGGATGTTGTGGGAGGCGAGGAGATGATTGAAAAGATCAAATTAGGCAAAATCGAAGGTTTTGATGTGATTGTAGCAACCCCCGAAATGATGCCAAAATTGGCTCAGGTGGCGAAAATCCTTGGACCCCGCGGTCTTATGCCTAGTCCAAAAACAGAGACCGTCACGGACAAAATCAAGGATGCTGTGGAAATGCTCAAAAAGGGTAAATTGAGCTTTAAAAATGACAATGGCGCCAATGTCCACCAGGTTATCGGCAAATTGTCATTCGACGAAGCAAAACTTAAGGAAAACTACGAAACTTTCATCGACGCTTTGACCAAAGCCAAGCCGGCCGGAGTCAAAGGTAAATATATCCTTTCCGTGTCCATCTGTTCAACCATGGGACCGGGAGTGAAGGTTAGCTTGTAGCTTCATTAGCTTAGTTTTTAGATTTAGGAAGGCGCTCCGCGAGGGGCGTCTTTTTTGACGTTAATTTTCAGAAAGGGTAAAATGAAGTGGCCTAAAGAATTAATAAAACGCTAATATGGAAAGCGACAAGCGCAAAGATTATTTTAGTTGGGATGAAACGTTCATGCAAATGAGCAAAGTTATTGCTAATCGCTCAAAGGATCCCAGTACTCAGGCGGGAGCGTGTATTGTAAATGATGAAAATATAATTTTAGGATTGGGCTACAATGGTTTTCCGCGCGGATGTGGTGATGGTGATTTGCCATGGGCGCGCGAGGGAGGATTTTGTGATTCCAAATATGCCTACGTGGTGCATGCTGAGGAAAATGCTGTACTAAATGCTAATGCTTCGGTTGAAGGTGCGCGCATTTATTGCACTTTGTTTCCTTGTAACGAATGCACTAAAGTTATTATTCAAAAAGGAATAAAGGAGGTTATTTATGAAAGCGACAAATATCATGACCAGGATCCATGGGTTGCATCAAGACGCATGCTGGATATGTCTGGCGTGAAGTATCGCCAATATGTTCCAGAGAATAAGTTGGTTTTTGAGAAATAAATTTTAATCTAAATTGAAAAATATGGCCAGATTGATTTTGGGAATTACGGGGGAAATAGCATGTGGCAAGGGAACGATAACCAGTCATATTGTAAAAGAATATGGTGCGGGATCGCATCGCTTTTCGACGATGCTTCGTGATGTGTTGGACAGGATGTATATCGAGCAGAGTCGTGATAATTTGGCGTTGATATCTAAAATTTTGCGTCATAATTTTGGTGAAGATGTGATGGCAAAAACTATGATGAAGGAAGCGGAAAGTGATGAGCATGAAATCGTTATTATTGATGGTGTGCGCAGACTAGCTGACATTAAATATTTGCGAGAGTTACCTCATTTTAAATTAGTATACATTGAAGCGGATATCCAAAGGCGCTATGAACGTATCATTAAGCGCGGCGAAAATACTGATGATAGCGGCAAGACTTTTGAAGAATTCCAAAAGGAACAAACATTGGAATCGGAAACACAAATTCGCGATTTGAAAAATTATGCCAATTATGTTGTTGATAACAACGGCACTTACACGGATTTATATGAACAGATTGACAAGATAATCAAGGAAAATAATTGACAGAATTTGAGGCAGGCCTCCCAGGAGGCCTGTTTTTATGTCACAAAAATACAGTGATGTAAATATTTTCTTGTTTAGGGGAGGGTGATATAATTAAAGACCACTTGGGGGATATAAACATTGAATAAGAAAATTCTATGGCTAAGGTATTCGTGTATGACGAGTTTGGTCCGCAAGATACGGCGATGATGCAGGCATTATATTCGCGTAGTCCCCAAAGTGTGACTGAACATGCGGAGAAAGTAAGACAGTCGGGCAGCGGCAGTTTCATGGAAAAATTCTATGTCGGTTATGGGCATATGAGTATTGCGGATTGCGGCAGCACAACACTCTTTATTGAAGGAGTCAGCATGCTGGCTGACAAGGCGATTCAGGATTGGCAGATGTATAGCGGGCAGGAGACGAGTACGAGATATATCGATATGTCTAAGCAGGCGATCATTGATCCTGTCGGCACGGAAAAATCAAAAGAAATTCTGGATCGCTGGATGCATTTCTATATTTCAAATCAGGACAAGGTTGTCGAGCATTTGAAAAAAAAGTATCCACGCAAGCCTGAAGAGAATGAAGCGGTTTATGAAAAGGCGATCAAGGCGCGCGCTTTCGATAGTTTGCGGGGATTTTTGCCTGCCGGTATCACTACGCAGCTCTCATGGCATACAAATTTGCGTCAAGCGTGGGATAAGCTTTCCTTGCTCAGGCACCATCCATTGTTGGAAGTGAGAGATATTGCCGAACAAATGCTTGCAAGGCTCAAGGAAAAATATGCGCATAGTTTTTCTCATCCTCTGGAAAAATATCAGGAGATGTATCGGGAATATGCCGTTCAGAAATATACTTATTATTCAAGTGAACAACAGCCGCAATTTTCCATAGATACGAATATTGATACTGAAGAACTCGCGCAATATAAGGATCTCATCTTCTGGCGTCCGGAAAAAACAGGATTGCCGAATTTCTTGGCTGAAATGGGAACGGTAACTTTTGAATTTCCCTTGGACTTCGGTTCTTTCAGAGACATTCAGCGCCATCGTAACGGAGTATGTCGAATGCCTTTGCTTACAACCAAGAGAGGGTTTCATCATTGGTATATCGAACAACTACCGGATGATTTGGCACAACAAGCGCGCGAATTGATTGCTCAGCAGTCGGAAGCTATAGAATCGCTTGATGCTACTCCGGAAGTAAAACAATATTATATCGCCATGGGTTACCTGGTGGATTGCAAAGTAACTTATGGTTTGCCTGCAGCGGTTTATGTCACGGAGCTGCGCAGTGGTCGTCCGGTGCATCCGACTCTGAGAAAAATAGCGCACAAGATGCACTATGCGCTCATAGAAAAATTTCCGTTTTTACGGTTGCTTAGTGATTTGGAACTTGATGATTGGGACGTGAGGCGCGGACTACAGGATATAACGGAAAAGAAATAACTAAGATGAACAAAGCCTAATTCTTGATGAATCGGGCTTTTCTTTTTGCCCGAGTGTGCTAAAATAGGGTAGAAATGGCTCTAAAAGACAAAAATATGGCAAGGATTGAAAAGGGAAAATTTATTGCGATATATGGAATTAATGGCATTGGCAAGACGACCCAAGTGGAACTTTTGGTGGAATATCTCAAAAAACAAGGAAAAAACGCTTCCAGATTGAAATACCCTATTTATGATTTGGAGCCAGAAGGACCTTTCATATATAAATATTTGCGCGAAGTGGAATTTCGCAAGGCAAATGAAATTTCAACCAATGAATTGCAACTAAAGTATGTCGAGAATCGTAAACGATATCAATCCGAATTATGGGACAGATTGAAGAAAGGCGAATGGATTGTCGCGGAAGATTATTTGGGGACAGGTGTTGCTTGGGGGCTCACGTGGGGTGGCAATTTGGAATATTTGGAATCGATAAACCAGGACTTATATCAACCGGATCTTTCTATTTTGATGCA
This sequence comes from uncultured Bdellovibrionales bacterium, assembly GCA_964484505.1. Lineage (GTDB taxonomy): Bacteria > Patescibacteriota > Minisyncoccia > Moranbacterales > GWC2-37-73 > CAZAFB01. The sequence continues at coordinate 24,878 of CAZAFB010000011.1, read as the reverse complement.
TGGCAATCGTTTTTTGACCGCTGTGGAAAAAGATCATCGCAATGAGATGGAAGCTGAGCGCATTCAGATATGTAAAAATTTCCATTTGCTACTTGCTCAAAAATACGGTTGGACAGTAGTTGGTGCCAATAACACAATTGAAAAAGTTCATGCAGGCATTGTTGAACAGGTAGAAGTTTTATTATGAAAATCCAAATTAAAAAATTACATCCAGATGCTAAGATTCCGAAGTTTGCCCTTGAGGGTGATGCGGGGATGGATTTGTATTCTGTTGAAAATATTATTTTAAAACCAGGAGAGCGCGTGTCATGTCCAACCGGAATTGCTATAAAAATTCCACAAGAATACGTAGGACTGATTTGGGATAAGGGTGGGCCATCACATAAGTTTGGAATAAAAACATTAGGAGGAGTCTTCGATAGTAATTATACGGGAGAATATCTTATTGGACTTGTGAATTTGAGTCAAGAGGAATATAAAATAGAAAAAGGTCAAAAGATTGCCCAAGTTTTGATTCAAAAGATCGAACAACCGGAAATTGAAGAAGTTGATGAATTGGAAGAAACGAACCGTGGTGATGGTAGATTTGGTAGTACTGGAATTGTATGAAATCTGAATGTTTAAGAGTCTGGTCATTTTTGTGAATTTAAAAATTGGAAATTGTGATTTGTTTAGAAATTAGAAATTTTTAATTTGAAATTATATGAGTAAATATATCCCTGTTATCGGCATGGAGGTGCATGTCGAGCTAAAGACCAAGTCGAAAATGTTCTGTTCTTGCAAGAACGGTCTTGGTGCGGAAAAGCAGCCCAATGTTCACATTTGTCCGGTTTGCACGGGGCAGCCGGGAACTTTGCCGGTGCCTAATCGTCAGGCGATTGAGTTCGTGCAGCTTTGCGGTTTGGCTTTGAATTGCGAACTGAATCTGAAATCGAAATTTGACCGCAAGAACTATTTTTACCCGGATTTGCCGAAAGGGTATCAGATATCGCAATATGATCAGCCGTTGTGCGGTTTGGGTCATATTGAAATAAGTGGAAAAAAAATAGGTATAACTCGTATCCATTTAGAAGAGGATACGGGGAAACTTACTCACCCAACCGGAGCAGACCACACCCTTGTAGATTTGAACCGTGCTTGCGTGCCACTCATGGAATTGGTGACGGAGCCGGACATTGAGAGTGGGGAGGAAGCGCGCGTTTTTTGCACGAAGTTGCAGCAAATTTGTCGTTATCTGGGAATATCTGATGCGGATATGGAAAAGGGCAATATGCGCTGCGAGGTTAATTTGTCGCTGCATAAAGAGGGGGAAGAAAAATTGAGCGGTACGAAGGTGGAAGTGAAGAATATCAACTCTTTTAGATTTGTAGAAAAAGCGATTAATTATGAAATCCAAAGGCAGACTGAAGTTTTGGAAAGCGGTGAAAAAGTCGTTCAGGAAACGCGCGGCTGGGATAGTGTGAAAAATGTGACTGTGAGTCAGCGCAAAAAAGAATCAGCTCATGACTATCGCTATTTTCCCGAGCCGGATATCCCACCTTTGGAATTCAATGGGGCATATGTGGAAGAATTGAAATTGAGATTGCCCGAGATGCCAGATGCTAAGGCGAAGAGGTTTGCTGAAGAATATGCGCTGCCATCCCAGGATGTCGAGGTTTTAACTGAGGATCGCGAATTGGCTGATTATTTTGAGAGCGTAGTGAGTGAGCTGGAGGAAAAAGTTGCTTCTGATGAAGCCGATCTTGATCGAGAGCGAGTTGTGAAATTGGCTGCCAATTATGTTATTTCGGAATTAAGGAAGCATCTGATTAAAAATAATGAGGCGGTAAAATATATCAAAGTGACACCGGAAAATTTTGCCGAATTGATTGCGATGGTGGCAAGTGGCAGGATAAATTCTAGTGCGGCGCAAACCGTGCTTGAGCAGATGTATCATCACGGCGGCGACCCTTCGCAAATTGTGGAAGAGAAAAATCTTGCCCAGACGAGCGACGCGGGAGAATTGGAAGGGATTGTAGAGGAAGTACTTGCTGGCAATGTAAAGTCAGTGGAAGACTTTAAAGCAGGTAAAGAAAATGCTTTGAAATTCTTGATGGGGCAGGTGATGAAAAATACGGGAGGCAAAGCAAATCCGCAGGTGGTTATGGAGATACTAAAAAATAAATTACAATAATAAATCGTTAATAAAAAAATATATGGGAGAAGCAGAGAAAAAGTGGGAACCGAAAAGACCTGATTACGTAAATCAAAAACCCGTTGATATTGGAAAAAAGGGAGAAGAATATAGAAAAAAATTGATCGAGGGTGGTGAAGAATATCAAGTGGGAAAATCAGCGCTGGAGTTTATGGGAGAATTGAAAAAAAATGAAAATAGTGATTCCAAAGTTGTTAAGATGCCAGAGAAGCCCACTGCTGAACAGATTGCCGAGGAATTAAAGAAAAATGAGGAGCTCAGAAAGAGGTATATGGATGAGGTCGGGGAATCCAGCTGGATAAAAGTCATAAAAAATGCACCTGCCGGGATGAAGCAAGAATTAAAAGATAAGGCCATTCAGGAATTGAAAGATCAAATTGATTTTTCCAGTGCGGATGATCCGGAAATAAAGAAATCTCTTACGAGACTTGAATCAGTGATAGCTTATTATGAACAGCTTTAGGAAATAAGAAAACGGGGCCATTATGGTCCCGTTTTTTTGATTTCGTAGATGCGTTCTCGCACCCTTTGTTGCACCGCGTAAATTTTGATAGAATCTCCTTCCTCAATGTTGGCGGTGCTGCTTATTTCAAGGAGTAATTCTTCTTTATAAATTTTCTTGTCTATCATAATGATGGGATTTTTGTATTTTACTTTCCCATTCTGACTCGTGACAGACAAATGCAGGGCGCCAGAGAAGAATTTTATAGTCTCTTGTCCAGTTCCTGGCTTGAACTTAATGGAAATCATATTATTTGCTCCAGCAGTCAAGCTCAGGATGATTTCCATTAGATTGTTCCATTTATAATCAGGCATAGCATACCCCTTTCTCAAAGAACTGTATTTTGCTGCGAACCATGTTTTTTAGCACATAAAGCTGGAGTTGTCAAGGGTGTGGATAAGGGGTGGTTTACAGTGGCTTGCCTGCGGGTGTATGATAATAAAAATGCCTATGAAAAGACTCAAGAAGACAACAGAATTTGCAAATATAAGCGACCGAAAGAAACGCCAGTAATGGCGATTTTTTTTAACCAAAAAAAGAACTTTGACAACAGAAAGGGGGTGTTTGTATGAAGAAAAAAAGAGAAGAAGAGCGAATAATTTTCATTCTTTGCATGGGATGCGGTTCTCTTTATACCTCAAACAAATGCACCTCCTGCATTGGCTGCGGATGTAAGTCGGAATGTCTCGATGCGCTGGAAAGCAATAACAGCAAAATTGAAGGAAGATGCCCAAGTTGCATCGAACGTACTGCTCAGCCAATTGCAGCGTAGGAGTATCAAAAAGAAAAGGTCGTGGAAACTCACGGCCTTTCTGCTTTTAGAAAATCCTTCGCATATTTTTCTATGTCCTCGTAATTTGATAGCCAGATGATGTTTTTATCTCGCTTGAGCCAGGTCATTTGGCGTTTGGCATAGTGAATGATGTCGAAATATAATTTCTCTCGCATATCTTCCATACTAAATTGACCTTGTAAATATCTCGCAAGCCAACGATATTCCAGGCCGATTTTTTCCATCCACTCCCAAGAAACACCTCCGCCAGCTGGCGGATTATGAAGATTTTCAATTTCCGCTACCATACCCTCATGAAAACGATCATCCAATCGTTTTTTTATTTTTTCATTCAATACTTCTCGTGGCACATCAATGCCAATCTGTAAAAAAGAGTAGCTAGGTTCTAGGTGATAGGTTCTAGGTTTTGGTACTGCGCCAAGTGCTGTTGAAATTTCAATCGCTCTGATCAAACGCACCGGATTATTTTTATCGATAGTCTTTGCTCTTTCCGGATCAAGTTTTGAAAGCATGGCAAATAATTCTTGGGTGGATTTGCTACGTAGCATGCTACGTAACTCTGGATCCGGTTCTACTTCAGGAAAATCAATATTATTAACCAACGCATCAATCCAGAATCCCGTGCCGCCGCAGATGATTGGTAATTTTCCTCGACTCAAAATATCTTCAATGGCAACAGTCGCTGCTTTTTTGAAATGGGAGACATTGAAATCTTCCATGGGGTTAGCCACATCAATAAGATAATGAGGGATGCTATTGGAAAAATACGCAGCTTTTCCTAAAGTTGAGCTTTGATAATTTAAAAGCTCAACTTTTGAATCTCTGGAAATCTTTCCTGTGCCAATGTCCATTCCCTTGAAAATTTGCCTTGAATCAGCGGAAATCACTTCGCCGCTGAACTTTTTGGCAAGGCGAATAGCCACATCGGATTTGCCCGATGCGGTCGGTCCGCAGATAACGATGATTTTGGGACTTGCGCTTTGCATATTAGGGAGTATACTGAAGGCAAGTAAAAAAGCAACTGGTTCTTTGGACAAACTGATCATCTAAAAAAGGAGGGATGAAAATGAATAAGAGCGCTGTTATTTTGGTCGTTGATGATGATTTCAACACGAGAAAGATTCTCCCTTTGCTTTTACAAAGAATGGGGTATCGCGTTGTGGCAGTGGCTGAGAATGGCAAAGAAGCGTTATCATTCCTGAGCCATATTGATGTTTCCCTTGTCATATCTGACGTTGAAATGCCTGAAAAGGGCGGACTGCAAATGCTCAGAGAAATGAGGGATGCTGGGCTCAAGACGCCGGTATTTCTGATGAGCGGCCGTTGCAAGGAAGAAATTATGGCAAAGATATGTGATTTAAATACGCCATTTTTCAGAAAGCCATTGGATTTCGAATCACTTGCTTCCGAGGTGAACAATGTTGTCAGTTAGGAATAAAAATATGTTTTGTTAATGTAAATGGGAAATGTGATATACATTATTCCCATTTTTATTTTATTTCACCTTCCAAATTCCAAACATTCGCTTTTGTGATTTTGACTTTCATGAAAGATCCCACGGGGATTTTTTTGTTTGTGGTAATTTTTATATTCTTCATCGTCCGTGTCTTGCCAAAGTAAATATTGATTCGCTCACATTCGCTGTCCATTCGCTCTGCTTTAGCGACTTGCTCTTTTTCGATAAGAACTTCAAGCTTCTTGCCGACATATTTTTTGTTATTGGCAAAGGTAGTTTTTTTCAGAATTTCATTGAGAACGTTTTCGCGGCGCTCCTTTTCCTTTTTGGAAACATTGTCTTTCATTTTCCAGGCGACCGTGCCTGGACGTGGGGAATATTGACCAAAATACACCATGTCATATTTTGCTTTTTTCATAACTAAAGCGCTATCGGTGAATTGCGCGCGGGTTTCGCCCGGAAAGCCCACTATCACATCAGTTGTAATCGCGTAAGGTGTTTCCGGTTTGTGTTTTTTAAAAGCCCTGTTTATTTTTCGTACCAGTCCAAGGTAATGCTTGGAAGTATAATTGCGGTTCATTCTTCGGAGGACTTCATCATTGCCGGCTTGAACAGGAAGATGAATCCATTCGCAAACCTTTTTGCATTTGGCAACTGCTTCAATCAACTCATCACTCATATCCTTTGGGTGCGAGCTTACAAATGACACCCAAAACTTTCCCGGAATACTGTTAATCTTTTTCAACAACTTCGCAAAATTAACATTAGCGCCAATTCGTGAATTATTCGTGTCAATTGGCGAGCAGTAAGAATTAACATTTTGTCCTAGCAGCACAATATGCTTATATCCACTGGATATCAAAGTATTTACCTCGGTAAGTATTTCATCTGCAGGTCTCGACACTTCGCGCCCGCGGGCATATGGCACGACGCAATAGGCGCAGAAATTATTGCAGCCGGTCATAATCGGAACAAAAGCTTCGTAATTGTTAGAATATTTAGGGTTAATTGAGAGATAGTCGATGCTTTCCTTGTTTGTTATATTATCTTGTTCCGGAATTTTCAATGACCAATTTTCAATTTTCAAACAATTTTCAATGATAAAATTTTCAAATTCCTTGAAATCGTTGATTGGAAAAAATAAATTAACCTTGTCTCTCAATCGTCGCTGAACATCTTTTCTATGTGCAATGCATCCGGTGATAATTATAAGTCTATTGTCCTTTGTTCTTTGATCGCTGTTCTTTCTTAAATTATTCACAAGGCTATAAACGCGATTTTCCGCAGCTTGGCGCACGCCGCAAGTGTTGATGATCACCAAATCAGCGTTTTCTGCTTTTTCAGCCAGCACAAAATCGTTGCTTTCCAAAAAGGAAGCAATTCGTTCGCTATCAGAGTGGTTCATTTGACAACCAAAGGTTTTGATATGGTAGGACCCATAAGACTTATCTGACATATTTTTCTCTCATTTATTTCTTTTCTGCGATTTCATTCTTTAGCATTTCTGCAAACTTTCCAACCTCCATCGTCTCTTGTTTCTTTTCTCCTCTGATGCGCACGGTAACGGTTTTGTCGGCGACTTCTTTTTCTCCAACTACAATCATGTAGGGAATTTTTTGCTTTTCCGCTTCGGCAATGCGCTTGCCAAGCGTGTCTGATTCTTCGCTAATGAAAGAGCGAATATCGCAAGCTAACAGGAGCGAATTTACTTCCTCGGCATATTCTGAAAATTTTTCACTGACCGGGATGATCGCAACTTGCACGGGAGCAAGCCAAAGAGGGAAGGCACTGGCGAAGTGTTCGATTAACAGCATCATGAAACGTTCATATGATCCAAGGATTGCGCGGTGCACCATGACGGGATTCACTTTTTCTCCTTTCTCGTCTATATAGGTAAGCTCGAAACGTTTAGGAGTTGCAAAGTCTATCTGGACGGTTGGAATTTGTATTTCGCGTCCCATGGAATCTTTGAACATGAAATCAAGCTTTGGACCGTAGAGAGCGGCTTCACCTTCGCATCTTCGAGCATCAAGATTCATTTCATCGGAGATTTCTTGAAGCATTTTTTCGCAAGTATCCCAATCTTCGCTTTCGCCAATATATTTTTCCGGATGTGCGTAGTCGCGAACTGAAAGAGAAACCCAATGATTATCCCATAATCCTAAGACGGTATAAAAATCTCTGATTATGTTAACAATACTTTTTATTTCATCCTTAACTTGATCAACTCGGCAAAAGGAATGACCATCTTCAACAGTAATCGCATATACTCTGGATAATCCTCCCACTTCGCCTGTCTTTTCTGCGCGGTATTGTTTGTCTGATTCCATATAGCGAATAGGCAAGTCTTTGTAGGATCTTGTTTTGGAAGCGTAGATTTGAGTGTGGTGAGGACATTGCACGGGCTTGAGTACAAAATCATGCTTTTTTTCTGAGGTCACATGAAAAAGTTCATCGCCGAATTTTTTCGCATGTCCGGATGTTTCAAAAAGATCTATCTTGGCCAAAGAGGGAGCTGAAACTTTCTGGAAGCCGTATTTTCTGCAAACACTTTCAATATGTTTTTGCAATTCATCTTTGATGATTGTTCCTCTTGGGGTAAAAAGCGGCAGACCGGGACCGACCAAATCTGAAAATGTAAACAAGTCCAATTCCTTGCCAAGCTTGCGGTGGTCGCGCTTGGCGGCTTCTTCGAGCATTTGGAAATATTGCTTGAGTTCTTTTTTATTGCTAAACACGACGCCATAGATGCGCTGCATTTGCGGATTATTTTCATCAGCTTTCCAATAGGCGCCAGAAATTTTGGTCAGTGCAAAAGCCTGAGCGTCGATTTCACCGGTTGAATCGATATGTGGTCCGGCGCAAAGGTCGACAAAATTATCAGTATGATAAACGGAAACTGTCTCGTTACCTTCTTTTCTCAAATCATTAATTAATTCGAGCTTGTATGTCTGTTCAAGCTCCTTGAATTTTTCCAAGGCACTTTCAAGGGAAATATCGGCGCGTTCAAAAGGGTGGTTGGCCTTGATGATTGCGCGCATCTTTTCTTCGAGCAGCGGCAAATCTTCGGGAATCAGCGTGCGGGGAAGGTCGAAGTCATAATAAAATCCGTTCTCAATAGCCGGCCCGGTGCCGAATTTGGCTTCCGGAAACATTTCGAGGACAGCGGCAGCGAGGATATGAGCGGTGGAATGACGTAAGATTTCTAATTCGTTTTTCATAGTGGTCTTGTTAAAAATAAAAAATGCTCAAACAATACAGCAGAAACGAAATGTTTCAGTATCGAGTCCCGTCGCTTGTGAGCGACAGGAGGTTCCACTCGATTTCCCGTATTATTTGGGCACTTTGTGCGCTTATTCGTAAGCTGCCGAAACGGAGGCGGTTAGTGTGGTTTGGTGAGCCACAGCCTCATTTAATTATGCTGGTATTATATATAATTGTAAGATTTTTGCAAGTTATGTATTTAAACAAGCTCAATGTTTCCATTGGAGATGATTGTTTTAATTTCTTCCAAAAGCGTCGGATGATGTTCAATGGAGAAGGGAGTTTCAAGTTTGTTGGCTTGGTGATGAAGAAATACTTTGCACGAGCCGGCTTTGCAGGTGTTGAATAACTGTTGAAGTTTATGAATAACGTCCGGTGTGGCATCGTGGGGAAGCGTTACGATTAGTTTCTTAGTTAATTGGTTAATTGATTGATTGCAAGTTGTTTGTTGTGAGTTGTCTGTTGATTGTTTATCTTTAATCACACTTGCGCCACCACTCCCATTATTTTTATCGTTTTTATCATTATCTCCATAAATTTTCTTTGTCGCTTCAATGCGCATATATTCTTCCACCTCGCGCTGATTAAGTTCCTTGGCATCATCAACAATTAATTTATATTGCCCGTCTTTGTCGGAAAGTCTGCCGTCCGCAAGAATAAGTTTTCCTTCCGCCCAGACGCTGGCGACGCGTTCCAAAGTCTTGGGAAATACCAACAGTTCAATTTTTCTCGTGGTATCTTCAACAACTACAAAATACATGGTTTGACCTGCTTTGGTTAAAATCTTTTGTACTTTTTGGATTACTCCTCCTATTTTAATATTTTTACCGACTAAATCCCTATTTAAAGTTCCCAGGGGCAGAGCTACGGTATTGATGTATGTCTGAAACTCTGCAGCGGGATGATCGCTAACGTATAATCCCAAAAGTTCTTTTTCCCAATCGAGACGATTTCTTTTGGATGCCGGTGGAACTTCAAGCAGTGGCACGGTCGGAGTTTCCAACTCCACTTCGCCGAAAAGACTTACTTGATTGGAGTTGCGACTCTTGGCGATGTTTTTGACGAACATTAAAATATTTTCCATGCTTTCGATGATTTGACTTCGTTCTCCAAGTTCATCAAGCGCGCCAACTTTGGCCAGTGCATCAATTGATTTTTTGTTGAGATCCTTGGAATCGACACGACTCAAAAAGTCGCCCAAGGTTTTGTATTTGCCGTTCCTTTTTCTCTCTTCTACGATTTCGTGCGCAATAACATGGCCGACGTTTTTGATAGCATTGAGTCCAAAACGTATACGCTCTGTACCTTCTTCATCAACAATTACGGCGAATTCCTCAAAGCTTTCATTGATGTCCGGTGCAAGAACCTCAATTCCCATGTCGCGCGCTTCGCTGCATTCAATGGCCACGCGATCAGTGTCGCCTTGGTCGGAAGTTAGTAGTGCTGCCATGAACTCGGCAGGGAAGTGCGCTTTTAGATAAGCGGTTTGATAACCAATGAGCGCATAGCAGGCTGCATGGGAACGGTTAAAACCATAACCAGCAAAAGGTTCAATGAATGAAAATACCTGTTCGCCTATTTTACGATCGATGCCGTTGGCAACACAGCCGTCAATAAACTTGATTTTCTGCTCTTGAATTAAGTCGTAGATTTTCTTTCCCATGGCTTTGCGCAAAACATCCGCTTCACCCATGGTGAAACCGGCCAGATCTCGCGCGATTTGCATCACCTGTTCTTGATAAACAGCAACGCCGTAGGTGTTTTTCAAAATCGGTTCCAGTTTAGGGTGGATATATCTTACGGTTTTGGTGCCATGTTTGCCTGCAACAAAATCAGGAATCCAATCCATCGGTCCTGGACGGTAAAGTGCAACCATGGCGATGATATCTTCCAAAACAGTAGGTTTTAGTTGTTTGAGATAGCGTTTCATACCGGAGCTTTCCAACTGGAACACGCCGGTGGTTTGGGCATTTTGCAACAATTCGTATGTTTTTTCATCATCAAGTGGAATGGTTTCAATATCGATATCCAGCTTTCTGGTTTTGCGGACGATGCGCAAAGTGTTCTGGATGATGGTGAGGTTTTTGAGTCCTAGAAAGTCCATCTTAAGCAAACCTATTTTTTCTACGTAAGAAGACTTAGTGGAGGACGAATATTGAGTTACGGTGCCTTCACGTGAGCCGGTGATGTTCTGGATTGGTGAATAATCTGTGACGGGATTTTTGGTTATTACCACGCCGCAGGCATGCATGCCGGCATGACGCACCACGCCCTCCAGGCGCATCGCGCTGTCAATCAATTTTTTGGCATCAGCGCCGGAATTATAGTGATCTTTGAATTCGGGAACTTCTTCGAGAGCTTTTTTGATCGAAGAAAACATCGGGATCATCTTGGCGGTTTTGTCACAGAAATCATAGGGTAGTCCCAAAGCGCGACCGGTGTCACGTATGGCGGCGCGTGCTGCCATAGTTCCGAAAGTGATGATCTGCGATACATGGTCGTCGCCATATTTTTTGCGCACATATTCCAAAACAAGGTCGCGCTTGTCATCAGCAAAGTCCATGTCGACGTCGGGCATGGATACGCGTTCAGGATTGAGGAAGCGTTCAAATAGCAAATTATATTTCACCGGATCCATGTTGGTGATGCCGACCAGATAGGAAACAAAACTGCCGGCGGCGCTGCCACGACCTGGACCCACTACAATGCCATTGTCTTTGGCCCAGTTAACGAAGTCTTGCACAATCAAAAAGTAGGAAGCATAACCGGTCTTTTCAATCACGGAAAGCTCATATTCCATGCGCTTGCGGTGTTCTTCGGTGATGTTTTCGCCAAAGCGTTTTACTAATCCGCGTTCGCACATCTCGGTCAAAAAGCTCATGGGGGTGTGGCCTTCGGGCACGTCAAAATGAGGTAATTGCGTTTCACCCATCTTTAATTGAAAATCACATTGGTCGACCACTAGTTGAGTATTGGAGATTACTTCCGGATGTCCAGGAAATCCGCTGGCCATTTCTTCCGGACTTCGAAGTGATAAATCAAAGTCCATCAAGTTCATGCGGTCAGTCTCATCAACTTTGCGGTTAGTTTGTACGCAAAGTAAAATATCCTGAGCAGCTGCATCTTCTTTTCTTACATAATGAACATCACATGTTGCCACGACCGGTATTTTTAATTCTTCAGCAAGTTTAAAAATTCCTTCGTTAGCTATTTTCTGTTGCGCGAATTTTTGGTGGTCTTGTACTTCCAAGAAAAAAGATCCCTCGTCAAAAATATCTTTATATTCCAAAGCGAGTTCTTTGGCGCGATCATATTTGTCCATAATGATGTGTGCGGGAATTTCTCCTTCAGCGCAAGCGCTGAGGCCGATCAAGCCTTTGGCATATTTGCGAAGTGTTGGACGGTCGATGCGCGGTTTATAATAGAATCCCTCAATGTGGGCGATGGAAACCAGCTTCATTAAGTTGTGGTATCCTTCCTCGTTCTTTACGAGCAATATTAAATGATGTCTTTTGCGATCTTCGGCGGTGTTGTTTTTGGAATGCAAATCTCCCGGAGTTACATACATCTCACAGCCGATGATTGGCTTTATGCCTTTTTCCTTGGCCTTGATGAAAAGCTCAACTGCACCATACATCACGCCATGGTCGGTGAGAGCTAAAGATTCCATGCCCAGTTCTTTGGCGCGATCAAAAAGATCATCGATCTTGCCGAGACCGTCAAGCAGGGAATAGTGGGAGTGGACGTGGAGATGGGTAAACTGCATAAGGATACGAACCACTGATTATCACATGAAATCATGTGATTTCACTGATAAAAAATTCATGTGCAATCAGGAAAATCACGTGTTAATCAGTGGTTCTGATTTTGAGCAAAATAAAAACCTCTATCAAAAAAAATAGGGTCACAAAATATTCAAAATTATAAGTTTGGTATTCATAATTTTACATTATCCCCCTGATCCGGATCGCTCCTTGGATTTGGCAAGATGTTTACTGGGATATTATAGCACATTGAAATTTTGATACAATATACTGGATACCAAATACTATATAATATATACTGAACATATGGATCCGGTAGTGAAAATTCAAAAAATGTTGTAATTTTTACTCAGATCCTATGTAAGAATATTTTTTTAAAGTATCAGATTTATTTTGAAGTTTTTTCTGAGCGAAGCTCATTTGAATTTCTACTACCGGATGGATATAGCGACATTTGAAATCGAAAAAGAACTTTTAGGGCAAGGCTATAGCCTTGTTTTGGGTGTGGATGAAGCTGGGCGCGGTCCCTTGGCTGGTCCGGTGGTTGCAGCAGCAGTACTTTTGAAGAACTCTTTGTGTCATTCCGGACTTGATCCGGAATCTAGAATAGAGCAAGATGGAATTAAGATCCTGAAACAAGTTCAGGATGACAAATATTGGAACTTGGTGAGGGACTCTAAAAAACTTTCTGAAAAGCAGCGTGAGAAGGTGTTTGATTTTATCCATGAAAATTTTCATGTCGGTATCGGTCTTTGCAATCATGAGACGATCGATCACATCAATATTTTGGAGGCGAGTTTTCTGGCGATGAAAAAAGCAGTCCAAAATTTGAAAAGAGAAATAGAAAAAGAAAAAAAAGATGCAGCCTTGGAGGTCGAACCTCCAATTGGAGGTTCGACCTCCAAGTCGGATGAGAAATGTATCGTTCTTGTAGACGGAAACAAAGCAATACCGAATTTTTCCATGGAGCAGAAGGCGATAATTGGGGGAGACAGATTGGTGAAATCAATTGCGGCGGCGTCGATTGTGGCGAAGGTGACACGTGACCGAATGATGATGGAGGCACACGAAAAATATCCTCAATATGGCTTCGATAAACACAAAGGCTATGGTACGAAATTGCACATGGACACCTTGATCCAATATGGTCCATGTGAAATTCATCGCAAATCCTTCGCCCCGGTCAAAAAATGCCTTAAATAGGCATAGTATTGCCAAGAAGTGAAGGGCATGTTATGATATTGTTGTTCAATTAACACGTAAAAATCTTGGGATAGGGTGAATTTTCAATTTTCAAGTCTCAATTTTCAGTGAATTTTCAATGTCTAAATTTTAAAATTTACATTTGGTCATTGATTGAAAATTGTAAACTGATAATTGAAAATTAGGGTCTTGATAAAACGGAAAACCTGATGTGTTTCTGAAGTTTCAAATATAGATCTCGCTTTATTTCCAAATAATACTATGTCAGTACCAAAACAACGACACACCAAAGAAAGACGTGATCGCAAGCGTGAGCGCTTTGCGGTTGAGCCGAAAAAAACCCAAACCTGTCCGAAATGTGAAAAAGAAAAACTTCCTCACAAAGCGTGTGCTTTTTGCGGTTTCTATAAGGGAAGAGAGGTTGTAAATACGATGAGGAAGAAAGTAAAAAAATGATGATATAAATCCCTAATCTCCACGGATTTATCTCGAATAGTCGCTAATAAAATGGCTGAGTTAATACATAAAGAACTTAGTTATGAGGTTATCGGATCGTTGTTTAGCGTTTATAACGGATTGGGTAGCGGTTATCAAGAGAAGTATTACCAAAAAGCTTTAAAGAGTGAATTTAAAAAAAGAGGAATAGAATTTAAAGAACAACTTCCTATAAAATTATATTTCGGCGATCAGTATTTGGGAATTTATTATCTGGATTTTCTGATAGAAGGAAGGATTGTTCTGGAAATAAAGAATTCTTCCAAATTTTACGCAAGAGATATAAAGCAAGTTCTGGGATATTTAAATGCAAAAGATATAGATTTGGGTATTCTGGCATGTTTTGGAAAAAACGGATTGATTCATAAAAGAATATTAAAAGGAAAAACGAAAATTCGTGAAGATTAGTGATGATCTTCGCGATGATTAGTGATTTATATCATCATGGCTAATCGACATTTACAACGTTCAATAGCGATGCAATCCCTATTTGAGTGGGATTTTCAGGGAAAGCATGACGACAAAGTCGATGAAATTATCGAGCGCAACGTAGCGGAGTTTGCGCCGGGAATTGAAGAGTCTGCTTTGGTAGGTTCTTTGGTTAAGGGGACATTGTCTAATCGTCCAAATATCGATGCTTTAATTGAGAAGTGTGCCCCGGAATGGCCCTTGGAGCAAGTGACCATTATTGATCGCAATATTTTACGTTTGGGAATATATGAATTGATGTATGGCAATTATGACGAAGTTCCGCCCAAAGTTGCCATCAATGAAGCAATTGAACTCGCCAAGACTTTCGGTGGCGATTCAAGCGCGCGATTTGTAAACGGCGTGCTAGGCACGATCTATCGCGAGATGGGCGAACCGATGAAGGATGATACATCGAAAAAACACAAAAAAACAGATGAGGAAGTTGCAGATGGTAATAATGAAAAAGTTTCTGAAGATAAATAAGTTTTTTAAGGTTTCCAATTTATAATTTATAATTTCTAAACAATAGTCAATGAACAAATGTCCAATTTTTTCATTAAGGCTTGGGATTTGATTAGAAATTAGGAATTAGAAATTAGGAATTACGATTCCATGGTTTCTTCTTTAGCTGAAAAGCTCAGCATTAAATTCAAAGACGTCAGTCTTCTTCAACAAGCGGTTACACATCGCAGTTATCTGAATGAGAACCGTTCCTATAATCTGGATCATAATGAGCGTCTGGAGTTTTTGGGTGATGCTGTTTTAGAGTTGATTGTTACAGAATATTTGTATGCTAATTTTACAAATCCTGAAGGTGAGCTTACAGCTTGGCGTAGCGCATTGGTAAATGGCGATATGTTGGCCAAGATTGCGCAAGGCCTTGGAGTAGAGGAGTATCTTTTAATGAGTAAAGGAGAGGCCAAGGACACGGGGCGGGCGCGGCAATATCTTTTAGCTAATGCTATGGAAGCAATTATTGGTGCAATCTATTTGGATCAGGGATACGAAAACGCTAAGGAATTTGTTTTGAAAAATGTAGTGGTCAAACTTAATGAGATATTGGAAAAGAAACTCTATGTCGATCCAAAAAGCTATTTCCAGGAAAAAGCACAGGAGCATGAAAAGGTCACGCCGTCATACCGTGTGATGAAAGAATGGGGACCAGATCACGACAAACATTTCATAGTGGGAGTTTTTCTGGGCGAAACTCTGGTGGCGGAAGGCGAAGGTAATTCCAAACAGGAAGCACAAAGGGAGGCAGCAAGGAATGGATTGGAAAAGAAAGGGTGGATATAGTTTAGGTATCGTTTGTTACGTCTATATTTTTATAAAGAACCTGTTTTTGTTGGCAGGTTTTTTAATTTTCAAATAATTTTCAATGACTAAATGACTAGAAATAAGGGGGCATTTCGGGAATTTGAAATTTTATAATTCATTGAAAATTGATAATTGAAAATTGATAATTTATGCCAAATTGCGATTGCTCTTGCTGTAAATAAGTAGTATACTTTAGGCGTGAAACAAAACGACTAAAACAAAAAGGTTTATGTATGACATCATTATAAAAAACGGCACAGTGATCGATGGTAGTGGGTCGCCAAAATTCGTTTCCGATTTGGGTATCAAGGAAGGGGTGATTGCTGAAATAGGCATGCTGCATAATGAAAATGCCCATCACATAATTGATGCGACGGGATTATATGTGACGCCGGGATTTGTGGATGTCAACAATCACTCAGATACTTATTGGCGTCTTTTTGCGGACCCTCAGCTACAAAGCATGCTGCAGCAGGGAGTGACTACGATTATCGGCGGGAATTGTGGATCATCCTTGGCTCCGTTGGCTAATAAGGAAATTATTAGGACTATCCAAAAATGGGCAGATATCAGCTCGATAAACTTAAACTGGCTTTCCGTGAAGGAATTTTTGGATGAGGTGGAGCGTCGGCGTCTGGCGGTTAATTTCGGTACATTGGTCGGTCATGGGACTTTGCGCAGAGGATTGGTGGGAGATGAAGCAAGAGATGTTAGCCCACGAGAATTGGAGTCGATGAAGTTGATGCTCAAGCAGGCCATGAAAGAAGGTGCTTTCGGAATGTCCACTGGTCTTGTGTATACTCATGCAAAACTGGCTTCTTCTTTGGAAATAGATGAACTTGTCGAAGTGCTTAAAAAATTCGGTGGCATATATACGACACACGTGCGCGGCGAGGGTGAAGAGTTGGTGCATGCGATAGAAGAAGCGATACGTATCGCCGAGCACAGCGGGATAAATCTCCATATCTCACATCTCAAGGCAATGGGCAAGAGCAATTGGCATCTTATGGATAAAGCTATTGAGATGATTGAAAATGCGCGTATGGATAACGTTAATGTGCATTTCGATGTATATCCATATACGATGACTGGTTCGGTTCTTTATATTATTTTGCCTGATTGGGCCACGGAGGGTGGGCGCACAATGATGTTAGCCAGACTTCGCAATGAAAATACGCGAGCAAAGATTTTGGAAGACATGCGCAAGAGCGATTTTGATTATTCCAAAATAACCATATCGATGTCACCTTTGGACAAAACTCTCACAAGAAAAAATATTTCAGATATTGCAATCCAGCAAGGAAAGAGCGTGGAGGAAACATTGCTTGACCTCCTGGTTGCCAGTGAGGGCAGGGTTGTCACTATGATGCATGTACTCAGTGACAAAAATGTGGACAAGGCGGTGCAGAATCCTTTTTCAGTCATCGCTTCCAACGGGGCTGGCTATTCGGTTGAGCACAAGCAGACCGGCGAACTGGTACATCCAAGAAGTTTTGGAGCTTTCCCTCGTGTTTTGTCCAAATATGTGCGTGAAAAAGGAATTTTGAGTTGGGAAGAAGCGATATATAAAATGACCGGTTGTCCGGCCCAGGAATTTTCTCTGGACAAAAGAGGAATAATCAAAAAAGGTAATTATGCGGATGTTACCATATTTAACCCTTCCGAAATAGAGGATATGGCAGATGAGGATAATCCATATCAATATCCCAAAGGTATTGAATGGGTTATTGTAAATGGCGTTGTCGCAGTTGCTGATGGTATGGCCGTGGGAAGCCGATCAGGTATGGTCTTGCGCAAAAAGCATTCTTGGTTTAGTTTTTAGTTGACAGAAGCTTTATATAAAGGTAGAATGCTGGTTCCATTCTTATTTTGTTGTTGGGAAATTTATGCAGCCTATCGCTGAAAAATTCATCTTTTCTTCCTATAACTTGGCGCCCAAAGAGCGGAAAGTTTTTTTCAATTACAGAATTGAATTTGCAAATAGAGAACTACTTAAGTTTACAGAAACGATAGTATTGCCGAAAGCATTCGATCAAAACAAAATACCAACCAAATTATTGCACGAGGTACTTGCAAGCACCCATGTTATTTTGGGGATTAGTTATTACAAATTGTATTGTCCTAAAAAGATTATCACACAGCGCCCACTTTCCGAGCAGCAAGCGTATTTTTTCAATACCGTATATCGGAAAGGTTTGGGAGAATTTTTTTATCGCAACAATATCGATCCTACCGGACTGATAGAATTTCCATTTGATAGTGAGCTCGAGGTTCGAAGCGTGGAATTTAAACGTAAAAAGAGAATCTTGATGGGAATCGGAGGAGGCAAAGATTCTATTGTGGTCGGAGAGCTTTTAAAGGAGCAAGGCGAGGATATCACAGCACTACTTGTTGAAACGCAAAGAAGTTCGCCGATTTCAGAAAAAGTCGTTCAAGAAATGGAAGTTCCTCAGTTGAAAATCGAACGCTTTCTGGATGAGAAAATTTTTCAACAATACGAAGGTTCCTATAATGGGCATGTCCCCATATCTGCAATTTTTGCATTCCTGGGTTTTTTGGCTGCAGTTGTATATGACTATGCATATGTGGTGGTTGGAAATGAATTCAGCAGCAACTTCGGGAATATAGATTATAAAGGAGAAGAAATAAACCACCAGTGGAGTAAATCGGAAGAATTCGAAATTCTTTTTCAGGAATATTCGAAAAACTTTCTTTGTCCTGACATCACATATTTTTCACCGCTAAGGCCGTTTTATGAAATCCGTATCGCGAAAATGTTTGCTGCGCACAAAAAATATTTCCCATATTTTTCCAGTTGCAACAGGAGCTTCAGGATCCATAAAGAAAAACAAGATAAGCTATGGTGCGGGGAATGTCCCAAATGTGTTTTTGTGTTTACATTGCTCTCCGCTTTTCTCTCCAAGGAAGAGCTTGTGGAAATATTCGGGAAAAATTTATATGAAAAAGAAAGGTTGCTTTTGATGTTCCGGGACGTACTTGGCTTCGGCGGCACGAAACCTTTTGATTGCGTGGGTACTTTCGAAGAAGCGCAGGCAGCATTTTTTCTGGCCGGTGAAAAATTCAAAGGTGATTTTGTAATGGAACAGCTTCAGGGAATGATTAAAAACGGAGTGGAAAAGGCTCAGAAATTATTGAAAACCAATATCGTAAAAACCGTGCCTGCGGAATACGCATTTTTAGGTATGGAAAGTGCCCTTATTCTTGGTTATGGCAGGGAAGGAAAAGCCACTGAAAAATATCTGCAAAAAAAATATCCAAAGCTTAAAATTGGAATCGCTGACCAAGATATCAGCGAGAATTATTTGGCTAATCAAGATGATTTCGATATCGCTATAAAAACGCCAGGTATTCCAAAGGGAAAGCTTGCTATCTTATACACGACGGCGACGAACATTTTCTTTTCCAAAGTTGACAATGTGATTGTGGGCGTTACAGGAAGCAAAGGGAAGAGCACTACCTCCTCTTTGATTCATGCAATATTGAAAGAATCCGGAATGAAAGTTTCACTACTGGGAAATATCGGCAACCCGATGTTGGATATGCTGTTGCAACCAATCAAACAAGATGAAATTTTTGTTTTGGAACTTTCCAGTTATCAGCTTGACGACCTTAAATACTCTCCGAATATTTCGGTCGTACTTAATCTTTTTCCGGAACATATGAATTATCATGGCGGAGTTGAACAATATTATGAGGCAAAAAGAAATATAACGCGTTTTCAAAAGAAATCCGATGTTTTTGTATATAATGATACGATCGAAACTCTTTGTGAATGGACAAAAGCGATAAAGTCGGAAACGATTGCATATAATAATGAAGAAATAAAAAAATTCGAGCACCATCTCCTAGGTGAACACAATAAGAATAATATACGTGCTGCTGTGGTGGTCGCAAAAAAACTTGGTGTATCCGAAAAGGATATTTTTAATGCATTGAAAAAATTTAAATCATTGCCACATAGGCTGGAACTTGTGGGAGAATTTTCCGGTATAAAATTCTATGATGATGCTATCTCTACAACTCCAGAATCCACAATTATGGCTATAAAGGCACTTAAAAAAGTTGATACTATTTTCTTGGGAGGGGAAGACCGCGGTTATAATTTTTTGGAGCTGGAAAAAGAATTGCACAATGCGGGCATAAGAAACATTGTTCTGTTTCCGGAAAGTGGCAAAAGGATACTATCTTCAAAAGATGATTTCAATATATTGGAGACGAAGAGTATGCAAGAGGCGGTAGCATTTGCTTTTAAAAACACGAAGGCGAAACACATGTGCTTGCTTTCAACGGCTTCCCCTAGCTATAGTTTATGGAAAAATTTTGAAGAAAAAGGCTCAGATTTTCAATTTTGTATTAAAGAAGAATTTAATAAAAAACGATCTTAATTAGTTATTATCTGTTTTTCTTTTTATTGAAAATATGAATTTATCATCTAAATCCCAAACTCTTTTTGATGTTGCGCTTTCTCCACTAAGTTTTAAAATGCCATTATCATCATAGAGGCTAAAAAGATCACAATCTCCAAATCTATCAGTTAGTAGCTTTGTCGCTATCAGTATGCAGCTCCCATTTATATTTAATGATTCCGTATGGAGGGCGGTCTCGGTTGGACATGTATCAAGGCCAATTTTTTTTGCCTCTCTATAAATATTTTCAGTAGTTAAATTAATTTTCAATCCCAAATCTTTTATTTTGAGTCGAACCAATGTTATCTTTTCAATTTTTGCAGAAACTGAAAAATCTTTACTTTCAAACAAATCTTTAGCCCATGAAGTTATAACAACACCATTTTTTTTCAGGTTTTCGATCAGCTTGTTTTTTGATTTGCCCCCAATTTTTATTTGATTTTTTTTGATATATCCTTCTGGAAATGATGAGCATATGTTTTTTATATTTTTCTGAAAAATTCCTTCAAAAAGCGGACCAATATAAACTTTTGTTTTTTCATTAATTTCATTCCTGTCCCATGCAATCTGTTCAGGTAAACATTCAAAAATAATTGCTGCGTCTTTTTGGGTATATTCTTTCCGGGCATCTTTTATTTCTTTAATTCGAGGATCTCTCTGAAAGCCAAATCCTTCAATTTTATTATTTATTTCATATAGAAAAATAAGTTCTTCTCTTACGAGTTCTTGCTTGGCTTTAGTTTTTTTGTCAATTTGTGTAAGTAATTTCATGTCCAGAGTCTTTTTTTCATATGTGCTTCCATCGGGAAATTCAAGGAGTTTATTTTTGACTACATCTCCAATGTATGGATCAAGATTTTGTTGTTCTGCGATACCCCTTATTTCAGCGATTTTATTATCCTGCATGCGAATTGCTACGCGTGGAATTCTTGCGACCCCGTTTTCGTCAATAGAATAATAAACATAAAAATCCCCACCTTTAAGCTGGTTTTTGGCAGTTGATTCTCCAACAGTACACCATCCAGTTCCAAAACCGCTAAGGGATTTTACAAGAGGTATATAATCAGAACCTTTATCATATTTGATCCATTTTCCCTCAACAATGGCCATTCGCTCTGTGGAAGTATGATCAACTTCTTCAATTGCAAATGCATACAATTTAGCAAAGCTTTCATTTTGCAAGAATTTGCCGAATTCTTTTTTTTGATTTTCATCAAAAGATTCGAATTCTATCTTGCTTTTAGAATATTTCTTTTCGATTATATCAAGTAAGTGTGCAAGAGCTTCACGATTTATGTCGGAAAACGGAGCAATCGTAGTTTTCTGGTCGCGTTTGGTAAATTGCTTTCTTTCTTTATCATATTTTCCTATTCCCATTGCGCTGCGAAAAACCCAATATTTGAACCAGTCAGGATAAATGGCATCGTCAGAAGAAAGATAATTTAACCAATTGTCCAAGCTCGATTTTTGATCCGTTATGATGACTTCCGAAAGCTGTCGGCGCGTTTCTCTTTCAATCTTTATATCTCCATATCCTTGTTCTTTCGCAAAATTTCTTTGAATTTCGAAATATGATTCAGGGATGTCATTTTCTTTAATTACGAATTTTTCATAAAGAATATTTTTCAATTTTTTGACAACCCTTTCTTTTTTTGTAGGATCTTCAATTTCAAAGATACTCTTGAGTCTTTCAAGATAATTTTGAATACGTTCCGCGGGATTTTGCGAAACTTTTTCACCAGTACGCATCTCGGTTCTCTTGATAGATGATCCTACTTCTGGAGATGAGTGGAGGTTGTATCTTTCTTTGAGGAAATTAGTATTTTCCATAATTTAATTTTAGCAATAATTAAAAATATTATAAAGACTTAAATGATTGACGGGGTGCCTTTTTTGTAGTATAATGGTATCAGAAAAGCAAAAAAGAGGGGTTTTGCCGAGGGTGAAACGCCCTCTTTCTTTTTTTAAAAAAATGACTAAAACAAGCCAAAAAATAAATAAACTGCTAAAATTTACCTTGACTATTGCAATCTCGCTGTTTTTCATACAGATTATTGCCGATAGGGCTTGGGCAAGCGAAATAACGCCTGATGCGGTTATTGAGCTTACAAATAAAGACAGGATGAAGCTTGGAGTAGAAATTCTTCAAGAAAATCAGATATTGAATACTGCTGCTCAAAAAAAACTTGATGATATGTCAAAAAATGGTTATTTCGCACATACTTCACCCAAAGGCGTTGAACCTTGGCACTGGTTTGATATGGCTGGCTATGATTATCTTTATGCAGGAGAGAATTTGGCGATTAACTATAAGAATGTGGAAGATCAGGAGCAGGCTTGGATGAACAGCACTACGCATCGCAAAAATATTTTGAATCCCAAATATGCCGACATCGGAGTAGCTGTGGGCACTGTTAAAATAGATGATCGCGAATCCTTGATTGTGGTGCAGATGTTTGGTAAACAAGCTGTAGGGAATTCTTTGCCGGAGAGCGTGCCTATGGTTAAAGATAAGGAAAACCCTGAGTTTGCCGAGGTTAAGTCTGCAGAAATTTCCGAAGAAGTTCCCAGTGAAAAGCAGCTTCTTTCCTTGCAGCCGGGAAAAGGAAATGTTCCGGTTATGTCTCCAAAATATTCAACTAGTTCGATGGTCGTGATGTTGTCTATGGGAGCATTCTTAATCGCGATGGCTGCCGATATATTGGTCGCATATAGGAAGAGGCAAGAAGAGGGGATAATGGTGTAGCATAAAAGGATTTTCGATAGAATTAAGCTTAAGTTAAAAACCTGTTCTTTTAAGTAAAAATAAATACAAAAAAACAAAAAAGGATTAAAAATCCTTATTCTTTCTAAGGCATGAGTCCATGTCTTGGTCCCCTTGGAGGGACAAACATCCACAGGAGGCAACATCGTTTGCCTTCTTTTTGTTTTATTTTGGGGAAAAACTTGAAAAAATGGGGCGTTAGTGTATACTGCATTCAGATGATATTATGGCTTGCGCATTTACTCTCAAGTCGAAATGGGCCCCTATGCGCTTTGCTTTTAAGAAAAGAGAAGCGCAAACACCCATTTCTTATTTCGAGCAAACGCGCAATCCATTCATAAAATATTACTCACATTGTATGGAATATTTTGAAATCAAGGGCGGCAAAAAGCTCAAAGGGGAGATATCGGTTAATGGTTCCAAAAATGCGGCCGTGGTTTTGCTGATGGCCTCACTGCTCAATAAGGGAAAAACTATTCTCAAGAATGTTCCTCAGATCGAAGAGGTAAACAGGTTGGTGGAAGTTTTGGAGAGTGTTGGGGTGAAGTTTGAATCCAGGGGAAGCGAGCTTATCATTATTCCCCCTAAGAAGGTTAATATTGCCAAGATTGATCGCGAAGCTGCCGAAAGAACGAGATCGATCATTATGATAATCGGTGCCCTGGCAGGGCAGATGAAAAACTATGTTATTCCACAAGCAGGGGGGTGCAGGCTGGGAAGCAGAACGATCAAGCCGCATCTATTTGGTTTGGAAAATTTGGGTGTAAAGATTCAAACCAAGGCGGATGGTTTTCATGTGAATGTGTCAAAGTTGGCTGCAGGGCAGAAAGTCGTGCTATATGAGACAGGTGACACCGTTACGGAAAACGTGCTTTTGGCTGCTGCGCAAATCAAAGGCAAGACAACCATCCATTTGGCTTCGGCGAATTATATGGTCCAAGACCTTTGCTTCTTTTTGGAAAAGATGGGAGTGAAAATAAAGGGCATCGGCACGAGCACTCTTGAAGTGGAAGGAAATCCTGGGTTTAACAAAACTTTGGAATATGAAATAAGCGAAGATCCGATTGAGGCGATGTTCTTCTTGTCGCTTGCGGCTACGACCAACAGCAAATTGACGATCAAAAGATGTCCGATTGAATTTTTGGAATTGGAACTGCTCAAGCTTTCTAAGATGGGAATGAAAATGGGTGTTTCCAAGGAATATTTGGCGAAAAATGGCAGGACAAAATTGGTGGACGTGACGACGTATCATTCAGTGTTGAAGGCTCTGGAAGAAAAAATTCATCCGCTGCCTTCCAATGCTGGTGTGAATATCGATAACTTGCCGTTTTTTGTGCCGGTAGGAGTGGTTTGCAAGGGAAGCACCTTGATTCATGATTGGGTATATGAAAACAGGGCGATATATTTCACGGAATTGAACAAGTTGGGCGCGGACATCAAATTGATGGATCCGCATCGTGTTCTCATCGAAGGCCCTAGTAAATTGAAAGCTGCCAATGTGATGTGCCCGCCGGCGCTTCGTCCTTCGGCAATAATTTTGGTAGCTATGATCGCCGCTCCTGGCAAGTCGCTTTTGAAGGGAGTTTATGCGATCAATCGTGGCTATGAAAATTTGGAAGAACGTTTGCGCTCGATTGGGGTTGATATTACGTTTTATTCGGATGAAGAATAAGATATAAAATTTCTAATTTCTAATAAAATTCCAAAGTTCAAATGACAAAAGCAGAATTTAATCATGAAGCGCTTGGGTTGACTGATAATAAACCGTTGGTATATACGGCGATGTCTAAGCATTTGTTTTATTATCGCATGCATATTTCAAAATTCGTTTTGGAAAATGGCGGCGTACCGTTGAATCCGTTCATGATATTTGATTATTTCTTGCTAGATAGTGTTGATCGAAATTTAGTAAGAGAAGGGAATAATAATATAGTCAAAAAATCTGAGGAATTGTGGGTATTTGGCAACGTTTCAAATGGTGTCTTGGCTGAAATACAAATTGCAAAGAAAATGAAAAAGCCAGTGAAATATTTCAAGATAGAAAAACCTCACAAAATTATTCCAATTAGTAAAGATGAGGTTGAAATGGAAGAGGACGTGGCTGAATTTAAAAATGAACTATAATTTTGTATTGTCATTTTGCATCTTGCATTTTGATTTTTGCATTTGGAATATCCCGCAAAGAATTCATGAATGTTCGTGGAAATTGTAAATAATATAAATAATCA
>CAZAFB010000010.1:0-41915 GCA_964484505.1 uncultured Bdellovibrionales bacterium | reverse complement strand
GCGAGCTCGAAGATGGCGCGTTGGGTTTTGGCGATTTCTGCGCTTTCGATAATAACACCCAAAAGATCCTTATATGAAAGAATGATCATCTTGTTGCGAAAAATGTTGATTTCATTGGAAAAGGGAAATTTATTTTTATCAACCAATCTTGTTTTTCGCAGTTCTTGTCTGTCGTTTTTTTGATGCTCTATAGCCTCTGGTGAAGATTCGGCGATGGCGCGCTGCACGATTCCTTTTTTCACACGTTGTTCGAGATAATTTCTCACATAATCGCTGCCGAGGAATGAATGGATGTCGTGGGCGGATGCATAGGCGAGGATTTCTTCGCCTTTTTTAAGTTCCAAAGTTTCATTGAAAACCCTTTTGATTCCTTCAATTCCTTCATAAAAGCTTATTTTCGGTTTGGTAGCATGGGCGTTATATATGGAAGCCAATTCAGGTAGTGCCTCTGTGATATTGGTTTGCTTTCGCTTGATTTCCTGAATTTCTCTTTCAAAAAGCTGTGGAAGTTTTTTTGGATCTTCGGCAAAATATTCCCGGTGACCGCCTTTCTTGAGAACACTTACAAAGCCACGTTGAACTAGCCCGTCGAGGATACTATATGTGGTTGTGCGCTTAAGAGAGGTATTTTTGGCTATTTCTTGGATTCTTCCGGTTCCCATCTGAAGTAGGGCGAAATAGATATTTGCCTGTTTTTGGTTTAAATCAAGCTTTTCTATGATTTTATGGATTCCCATGGCTGTTTTTGGAAAAAGTGACGAAAATATGTCGTCATATTTATATTATATTCCCGATTACGCCAAAAGTCAATTGCAAGAACAGCCTATAAAAAAGCAAATAGTGAATAATGGCTCAAGATAGCCAAATGACGAAATACTATTGACAAATTCTTTTAAATCTGCTATACTCCAGTGTTACGATGAATAATCGATAATAAAAAGAACCTTGAAAACTAAATAGCCGACGGGCTAAAAACGCTAAAGGAGAACACATGGAAAAGCGGATTTTTGGAAGAATTATGTTCGCGGTAATGTCGCAGTATCGCAAGCTTGAATATGTCTCGGAAACAGGTGAAATGGCGGTTGAGTTTGGTCTGGTGGAATGGACAAAAGGACGATATATCGCCAGACATAACAAATATCAAGAAAACCTAAAAAAAAGAAATATAAATTTCCTGGTATCTCCTAGGGGTAAAATAACCTATTATGTGATTGATGGCCCCAAAAATATGAGTCTGGAGGAAGCTGTTTCTTTTCTCGAGTCTTCACTCGAAGAACGCGTAGCTAGATTCGAGCAAGCTCGCGACTTCGAGAGTGATTTATATGAAGCTTGGGGCTAAATGAAATGGTTAAAATTTTAGCAGGATGAAAAACTTCATCCTGCTTTTTATATCGAAGTAATAAACATATCAAGTGCGAGGATAAGATCGACTTTGCCGGTTTTGGCGGCGTGGTCGATGTCGGCGAGGGAGGAGAACATCTGTTTTAGTTTTGCAAGAGAAAGTTTGCGCACGTGGGGAAGGGATTTTTGGACGACGAAGGGGTGCAGTTTGGTTTCTTTGGCAATATTGAAATGGTTAGTGTTGCCTCGTTCCACGCAATCGGCGATTTTCAGCAAATTCCTTACTTGATAGACATACATTGAAAGAATATAGTATGCGTCCTCGCCTTTGGATAATTGACCGTGGAAAAGTTCAAGTGCTCTTTTTTTGTTGCCGCCAGTCAGTGCTTCGACTGTTTCAAAAATTGTCGCATCCTCCTCAGAGCGAACCAGAAGTTCCACATCTTCTTTTTTGATAACGTCGTTGACATATTGGGACAATTTGGCGATTTCATTATCCAAACGCACTAAGTCCGCGCCACCAAGAGCTGCCAGCATTTGCATAGCTTTTGGCTCGATGGATAATTTATCATTATGAAAAACAATTCTTTCGGAAATCCATTTGTTTAATGACGCTCCGGATAGCGGTGCAAACAACTCTTTCTTGGCAGTTTTGGAAAGATAGGCGAAAAGGGCATTGTTCTTTTTTGGTTCGCTTTGTTCCCAAAACAGAACTACCAAATCCCTGTCATCAACAAGTGTGGAATGTTTTTTGAGCAAGCTGATAATTTCTTTTTGCATGTCCAGTGGCACACTCGCAATGCAATTTCGCACGATTACAAAACGTTTTGTCGAAAATAATCCACCGGAAGAAAGAGCTTCGGCCAGATCGCGCAAAGACGCTTTTTCGTCAAAGTCAACACAACTCAGGCCGGAGCCTGAGTTGTCTGTTTTCAAAAAACGTTCTTTCAGTTGATTTGTTTTCTCTTGGCTGCGGAATGAATCCGCGCCGTAGAAAAATATTAACATAATTTCCTTAGAAATAAATAGAAATACACTACGCGAAATAAATAGAAATAAATTGCTCTACCTATTATTTCAACCATATTTCCATGATATTTCAACTATATTTCTAACACGTATCCTAACTAGCAGGTGTCCATCTTAGCGCTTGTCCCGGCTCTAAGACGTCAACCCAAATTTGTCCGGGCACAAACTTAATTTCTTGTCCTGATTGGTCATAGAAAGTCAATTTACTATCCGCCTTTGCCTTATCTTTTTTCCAGGTACCCTTGATTTCCTGACCATTGAAATAGAAATAGGCATCACCGCTATCAGCGGTATCATACCATGGGTCACCAAGTTGAACATTGTTATATTGTCCTTCAATTTGCTCCGATTTTGCTATCATGACCACAACATTTTTAGGAGCTATTCTTTTTCCGTTATTGCGGTCAGTATCCGCAGTTGAGCCCCAAGTTCGCTTGTAACTGTTGGTTTCTTTGTCATAATCATATTCAACGGCAAAAGGACCAGCGAACGCTACGCGCAAGTTTCCGCCGCCAGGACGCTTGTCCAAGGCCGCCTCTTCTTGGTGGGGATATCCGACGAATTTTCCTTCCATGCGATATCCAAAATCCTTGGCGCCCTCAAGAAGTTTGGCAAATTTTGCATAGCCCGTGTCTACTCCGCGCATTGTGCCAGTAGCTTCCTTGCGGTAGCAATATTGCTGAGCGGATTTTCCTGCATCATTATTGCAATTCATGTCATCGACAATTCCACTGTTCAGGCGATCTTTAAATTCAGGAATATCAGATCGTCCCCAATGAACAAAAATCGCATCGAGACCTTTTGCAATATGTACAAAATCATGGCGGGCGCTGCGCATCGAACCGACATCATCCGGATTGCCGCAGATATACACACCCATCAGGCGCGTAATGGTCGCGGTGATAACAGGCATTTCGATCACCATGTCCGCATCAGAAAATCCGGCAGCTGGCCTTGCTGAAACATCGGCTGGCTGCATGACTGCTACTGGGCGGCGATTCCAATTTTCACAGGCAAGTCCTGAAATGGGACTAACATCGCCGCTGTTTGCTGGCTGTTTGGATTCTTCATTGGAATCTTTGTTTACCTGAATTTGCTTCACGTTTTTTGAACGCAGAGCGTTTCTGCCTACCGTGAAATACACGATCGCTCCGGCGATCATTGCCGCTATGATCACTATAACGGCGATTTGTTTTCTTGTCATGATGATTTTGTTCTCGAATCATACGCTAATTTTTCTCTAATAATCCCTAATGAAATTCGAGATAATTAGTGATAAATTCGAGTCGATTCGTGATTTATATTATCAATTTTGGCATGCCGGACAATAGAATGTACTACGTCCGGACATGACTGATTTCCCCACAATTGTACCACAAACTTTGCACTTTTGACCATTTCTTTTATATACCATCAAGACTTTCTGAAAAGAACCCTTTTTGCCATTGCCGTCGCGATAGTCGCTGACTGATGTTCCACGCAAACTAATCGCTTTCTGGAGGATTTTTTTGATACTTTCGTGGAGACTTTTAATTTCTCCGACATTTAAGTCTCCAGCTTTTTTGCTTGGCTTTATCTTACTGTCGAAAAGAATCTCTGAAGCATATATGTTGCCAATTCCTGAAATCAGCGTCTGGTCTAGCAGTAAGTTTTTAATAGGCTTATTTCTGTGCTCAGTGAATATTTTTGATAAAGCGGAGGTCGTGAAATTTTTCGCCAAAGGATCCATACCGAGATTGAAATTTTTCAGAACAACTTCGGACGTCGGTAGCAGCTTGATTGTGCCGAATTTGCGAATGTCATGAAATTCCAGCGCGCCTCTATTTTTAAGAAAAAATTTATGATGCAGATGTTTATTTGCATTTTTTTGATCATTGATCATTGATCCTTGATCATTGAGAATAAGTTTCCCGGTCATGCGCAGGTGCAGCAAAAGTGATTCTTTTGATGATAGATCCAGGACAATAAATTTGCTCATTCTTCTCACTGCAATAATTTTTGTATCTTTGATTTTTTTCTCCAGTGCAGAGGGTGACATTGAACCAAGCGCACGTTTCCAATTCGTCCAAAAACCGGTGAGGTGATCACCGGCAATAATTTGCAAATCATTTACTACAGTTTGTACTTCTGGTAGTTCAGGCATAAAGGATGCGAATGTATGCGAATAATTTAATGCGAATAATTGCAAATAGGTGCAGGGAATTAATTTGCGAAAATTAGCATGTATTTATATTCGCATCAATTTGTATCATATTTCGCCCCAATTATCTCCCACATTTACATCGACAATTAACGGAACACTGAGCTGCAAAACATTTTCCATGATTTCTTTGACTTTTTTGGCAACTTCGTCCGCCAGATCTTCACGCACTTCCAAAATTATCTCATCGTGAATTTGTAGCAACATTTGTACAGGACAATCTTCCTTTTTCGTACATTCGTATTTTTCGTAATTCGTAGAGACTGCAATCATGGCCAGCTTCATGATATCCGCGGCAAGCCCTTGAATAGGCATGTTGATGGCCATGCGCTCGGCGGAGTTGGCTACTTGGAAATTAGGTGATTTAATTTCCGGCAAGTTGCGGCGTCTGCCAAGCAATGTCTCCACATAGCCATTAGTGCGCGCAAATTCCCTTGTTTCTTTCATGTATTGCGCTACTCCGGAGAAATTTTCCATATAGGCATTGATGAATTTCTGCGCTTCTTCGCGGGAAATTCCAGCTGATTGGGAAAATCCAAATGAACTCATGCCATAAATTATGCCAAAGTTTAGAGCTTTTGCAGCAGAGCGCATTTTTTCAGTCACTTGCGATGGGGTGACTTTGTTTACTTCCGCTGCAGTCAAGCGATGAATATCGTCGCCGCGCTGGAAAGCTTCGATCATCTTTTTGTCGCCGCTCACGTGTGCGACACAGCGCAAGTCAATTTGCGAATAGTCAGCACTGATCAGTTTATATCCGTCTTTGGCAACAAATGCGGTGCGCAAAAGTTGTCCCAGATCAGTTTTGATCGGGATGTTTTGCAAATTCGGATCAGCGGAAGAAAGTCTGCCGGTAGCGGCAACGGCTTGATTGAATGTCGTGTGGATGCGGGAATTCGTGTCGACCATTGTGGGTAAGGTATCCAAATAGGTCGTTTTTAATTTGAAAAGTTCGCGATATTCCTCGATTTTTTCAATGATTTTGTGTTCATTTCTTAATTTTTCCAATTCGGCTGCGGCAGTGGAATAACCGGTTTTGCCCTTTTTGATATCAGTAGTGGGTAATTGCAAGGTATTAAACAAAATGTCCGCAAGTTGGGAAGGGGAATTGATATTGAACTCCTTGCCGGCAAGTTCGTGAATTGATTTTTCCAAATTTTCCAAACGCTTACCTAATTTTTCCGAAATGCCTTCAAAAATCAAAGTATCCAAAGTGATGCCCTTAATTTCCATTTCGGCCAATATTCCTACCAAAGGCATTTCGATTTTTTCAAAAATTTCCTGCACTGTGTGATGATCAGCTTTTTGTTGTTGTTCGCTTATGTTTTCCAATTCTGTTTGCAAAGATGTGCGCAACTTGAAAACATAGTCCACTTGTTTGCAAACGCGATCGGAAAATTCTTTTTCATCTGGTATTTCCAGCATGGAAAGTTGCTTGCCTTTTCCTTCAATGGATAATTCTTCACCAAGATAAGTAATGGTTAGTGTGGAAAGTGCAACCGGTTTTCCCGGATCCAAAACATAAGCGGCGATCATAGTGTCAAAAGCGATGTTTTGCAAAGTTATTTTTTCTTTCACTAGTTCCTTATAAATGTATTTTAAATCATAACCAATCTTGGCAATTGATTTGTTTTCGAGAATTTCCTTGATCTTGTCGGAAGTAGAAGGATTAAAAGTTGCGTAGGTGGCGCGGCCGGTTTTCCAAGAAAAAGCGATGCCTTTCAAGATGTTATCTCTCATATCAAGCGCGATCGACAATTCCTTTTGTTTGAGCAGCTCCTCAAAACTCATCTCACTCCCATTTTCGCCTATAACTTCATACTTAAAATCTTTCACCCCTGCTGATTCCGCATTTTTTTTCGTAGATTCGGATTCCATTCGTAGATTCGAATCGGTTGAGGGCAATCTCTTCACCAAGCTATAAAAATTAAGCTCTCCAAAAAGTTTCACAATTTTGTCGCGATCGAAATCATGCAAAACGGTTTTTTCCAGTTCCAAATTAACCGGCACATTTCGATCGATCGTCGCCAGTTCTTTACTAAGCAGTGCTTGCGCTTTGTCGCGGGCAAGTTTTTCTTTGACCGCGCCTTTGATTTCTTCCAGATGTTCATACACGCCTTCGATTGATTCATATTGCGATAATAGTGCGATCGCGGTTTTTTCACCGATACCTTTCACGCCGGGAATATTGTCGCTTGGATCGCCGCGAAGACCCTTGTAATCGATTAGTTGTTCCGGAACAAGTCCACCGTATTTTTCAGCTGTAGCTTTGGCATCAAAAATAACCGCGTCGCTTAGTCCTCGGCGCATGGTGTATACTTTCGTTTGGTCATCGATTAGTTGCAACGTATCCATATCGCCGGTTACAATTATCGTTTCCAAATCGCTTTCCAATGCGCCTGCTTGTTTGGCGAGCGTTCCGATCACGTCGTCAGCTTCGAAGCCTTCTTTTTCATAAATTGGAATATTGAATGTTTTGACGACGTTTTTTACGATCGGAATTTGCGCGTACAATTCATCGTCAGCTTTCACGCGATTGGCTTTATATTCTTCAAACTTTTCATGCCTAAAAGTCGGTCCGGCTAAATCGAAAGAAGCGGCAATATAGTCCGGCTTAAATTTTTCAATCACGCTTAGCAGCGTCGAGGTGAACCCATATACCGCATTAACCAGTTCGCCGCTCTTGGTCGTCAGCGGCGGCAGGGCATGATAAGCCCGATGAATAATGGCATTGCCGTCGATGAGTAATAATTTTTTTGACATATCTTGTTCGCGAAAATTCGCTTTTAGGCTTTAAATAAGTTTATATTTGCTTATTTACAGTATACCTCGCCCGGAAAATATTACAATAAAAGGCCTTGAAGTGACTCTTTTTGTTTGACAAATATTTCAAAAAATGTGACAATACACTCTTGTTTTTTGAAAATTTGTTGCGCTCCGCGAGGAGCTAATTCAAAAGGAGGAACGGCGATGAGTGAGCTAATGGTTGAGCTAAACCAAGGAAAGCACAGCGTGCCTGCTCCAGAAGGAACGGCGGAAGCAATTGAGGAATTGTTGAAAAAAGGCGGCTTCTCAGGCCACTTCAAGCCACAGCTAGGAAAGAGAATAAGGGGGCATGAACGTTTTCCAAGAGTGCAGGTTGGCAATATTGATAAAAATACCTTTGCGATTTTGCTCAAAGTGCAACCAGATGGAAAGGACTCAAGAAGTGAGTGTATTCTTTTTGTCCCAGGACACTACCGTCATGACCCGCAAGGTTTTTTCGAAAAATTGCAAAAAGCAGCTTCTTCGGAAGATGCACTGGCTTCTGCTGTAGAAGGCGCGGCTTCATTTGTTGAGGATCGAGTAGCAGAAGATAAAAATTTCTTCGCTAAAGAGATTGAACCAGACATTGTTTTCGGTGATCCTGAATTACTCAAAATAACGCTTCTGCATATCGAGGATTTTTTTGCTTCTGAAAAAGAAGTTGAAAAAGAAGATCTCCTGGAATTCTTGGGAACATTGGGATTTGATTGTTGTGAAAAAAAAGCACTTAACTTCCTTATCGAAAACAACTATTTTTTTGAAGACGTTCAAGCTCAAGGAAGCATAAAAGTAAAATTCGGCGAAAGAGCAAATTCAGCTGTCAACAAAGGAGAGGCGGAATTGGATATGAAACTTCTTGAGTCTATGCTGATGCAGCTGAAGGAAAAAACAGAGAAGCATAGAAAAATAAGTGAAAACATAAGAACGCTCAACGAGAAAAAGAATAAGATAAAGCAAAAGCTATCAGAAATTGATAACCAGCTTGAAAAAGAAAGGAAGGAGCTCCAAGAAGTTTCTTCCGCTCCCAATGAATTAAAAAAAATCCTAGGAATCCTAGGAATAAATTGAATTGAAATTTTCAAAAACTCAAAGAGCCCCCAGGGGCTCTTTTTTCAAACGGTCATCAAGCATTACGTGGATTTGAAGCAGCTCTTTTTTGTTCGGCAAGGTTGATTTTTTCATCAAAACATGCTAAAATGTTGATGTGAGTTGACACTTTTTATATTGAAAACCTTATCCGCCTTTGGGGCACCTTCTCCTTGGAAAGGAGAAGAGGGGTAGGTACACAATTCTTATGTTTGAACAAGACCTCATTTCAGTTGGTTTCAATGAAAAAGAAGCCAAAGTTTATCTTTCATCCTTAGAGCTCGGACAATCGACTGTGCAAAACATAGCTCGCAAGGCTGCAGTTAACCGTGCGACGGCGTATTTTATCATTGATGCGCTCATGCAGCGTGGCCTCATGAGTAGTTTTCATAAGGGCAAGAAGCAATATTTTATCGCTGCCGATCCGGAACGTCTGTTGGAAATTATGGATCAAGAAAAAGAAAATATTGAAAAGAAAAAAGAAAATCTCAACAAACTGCTTCCACAATTACAATCATTGAACAATAAACAAAAAGGAAAGCCAGTAGTTAAATATTATGAGGGCAAGGAGGGCATAAAAGCTATGTTGGATGAATTTCTAAAATATTCCGGCAAAGGTACGGCACACATGGCATATTCGGTTGATGCGATAAACAATTTTTTTCAAAACAAAGAAGTGTCTTCATGGAGGAGTAAGAGGGCTGGTAAAGGCATAAAAACAAAATCAATATACACATTCAAGGATGGTGCCAGGGAAAGTACGGAAGACAGTCAGAGAAGAAAAGTTCCGTTCGAAAAATTTCCGATAACTTGTGACATATCGGTATATGACGACAAAGTAAGATTAGCCTCCTTGGGAGATAGGCTTACTGGCATTATTATAGAAGACAAAGAAATAGCGCAGTCTCTTCGATCCATATTGAATCTTGCGTGGGAGGCGGCAGAAAAATACGAAGATAAGTAAATTAAAAATACTTTTTAAAAAGATAAAAGGGGCTTGGAATTTTTCCAAGCCCCTTTGTTTTCTGAGTATGTTTCATGACGCGAAATATGTTTCGCGTCATGGCGAATGTATATATTTGGGCACCGCGATTCTCCTATGCCCGAAAACATTCGCCAACTTTACTGGCTTTCCACGGTCCCGTTTTTAACCGTCTCAAATTCGAGACTCATCATAAACTGAACAGGATAGTAGCCAGAGCGGACACATTTTTAATTTTCAAAGTCAGTCTCCCATAGCTTTTCCTCCGGTTGAAGTGATCCTGGCGATATTGATCGCAGGCTGAACGGTATTTGACTAATCCGCTATCCGAATTTGGTCGAGCGGACTAATCGTCCATAATCTCACCCCCTTCACCCGTACAGGCTGTTAGAGTAGAAATCTTTTCCAGGCGCCCCCTTGGCGCTTATTTGTCAAAAAACTAACCTTTCGAGCTATTCTAGCAGACTTTGCATATTTTGTCAATAGTATTCAACTAAAATTACTGAATATATAAATAATGGCTAATTATAAGTAAAATATGCAGTTAAAATATTTTACTATGATAAACATAATTTTTTGGTTGAAAAATAAAACAAAATTATAAATTTATGTTTAAGCAAACCATCAAAATTAAATCAAAAAAAGTCTTTAATAAAGCAAAATAAACAAAAGTAATGCAAATTATGTTAGAAACACTTGACAAAATACTTTCTGTGCGCTATAATGGGGTGTAACGCTGAGAAATGAGACAGCGAGTTCCTCAAAAGATAGATAGTCAAATTTGCTGTAGCATACGCATTTTGCAAGGAGAATTACGTGGATTGGGGCCATTGCAAACATGACGATGTCGCGGGGAGTTCGAGAGCGAAAAGGCTTTAGCACGATTAATAACAATATTTGGTGCCATAAAGTCAATATGCTCGTTACGAAATCTTGGTAGAATGACTATTGTTGAGGGACGAGATGCTCGCAAAGAGCGCACATTAACAACGTTCCCTCATATATGCCTGTTTATCAAAGTTGGCACATATGAGGGGTAATATTCAACGCGACACCGCCGAAAGGAAGGTTTTTTGCACTGCTTGTCTTTAACAATTTAAGTCGCGTTGAGTTGTTTTGAGATAAGCTGCGCAAAAAGCTTTCCTTAGGTGGAAGGCTTTTTTGATTGAAAATAAAAAACGAGGGAGGGTGTGAGATGCAATACTACATTCACTATGGAGTGGTTTATTTTGATCGCGCATCTTACGTCCAAGCTCGTGATGGCGTTCAAGGTGTTCGGCAACCCCAACTTCAACCTCAACCAGGTCGAAAGGAGGTGATTACCACGACCGATTCCTGCAACATCCTCCCCGGATGCAAGGGTGAAGCCAAATTCTCTCTTCCTCTCAAACGAGACAAGAAGAGCGGGGCTTGGTTCGTAACCCCTGTATGCAGCGGATGCCGCAAATCTCTGGAAAGAGAAGCGCGGGCGCAAGGAAAGACAATCCAGTTCTATGGGCTGGAGGGAAGTAAGCGTGAAGCTGAAAGGCGCAACGCTGAAACTCAGTCTCTCCGTGCGTACTTGTCGGATTTCGCGAAGCCGCGAGTGAAGGAAGAGCCTAAGGCTCAACCAAAACTCAAAGCCATAGCGATCCGATAAACAAAGCTCACCCAGGCTCAGGGAACTTGTGAGTCTAGTCGCATCCAGGTCAGAGGCGACGAACAAAATAAACCTGGGAAAACCCAATGTGGTCGGACTAAAACGAATAACCCGACATAAATCATTGGTTGCGAGCCTCAAAGAGGTATATCGCGTAAAAAAAGGCAAGAAGAGAGAACCGTCCTATCTTGCCTCTCTCTCGAAATCAATTTTTTGCGAAAGTTGGTTTTGAGAGGGAAATAATAAAAAGCGGAGGTTGCAAATGATTACAACATGCGAAGCAGAAAAAAAAGTTTGTTCCAGATGCGGAAGAGAATTCAATTTCCATGAGCTTTCTTGTAGGCCTGCCGAAGTATGCAGAGAATGTGTCACAAGGGAAGAGGAGGAAAATGCAGAGAAAGCAAGGAGGATTTTGGCAGATTGGATATGTTCTAGTGTTTGGGATTGAATTATAATGCTGTTCGCATGCAGACAAGAACGATCAATGTATTTTTCTTGTCTCTCTCAAAGCAGATTTTTTATAAGTTGGTTTTGAGAGGGAAAAATTCAAAACAAAAGAAATGGAGGTGCCATCATGGCAAAAAAAGCGTACATCGAAACCCGTATCAGTCCGACAATCATTCGACGCCGTCCGATCAAAAAGAAACGGCAGAAAAAGGAAGGAGGTTATGATGAGCAATACCGTTAAAAGGCCGCGTCTTCCCGAAGATGTATGGAAACTGCTTCGCTCCAAAGGTGGTCCGCAGTCTACGGAAAAAGGCGTCCGCGGATATGATCGTAAGAACAGCAAGCGCGAGATGAGGAAGTTGCTTAAAGAGCACTTCTAGAATCTCGAGAAAGGGGTTGGTGATGAAAGTCTGTTGTTAAGCGCTTTACGATTGTTGGCGCGGTGACAAAAATTAACAATCGGGACTGATCGCGCCGAGACGATCCGGGGAATGCCATCCGCTGCACACATCGCTTGCAGCATGGCACGGCAAGGACCTCGTGAGGGACCGGCGCTCAGAATCTTGAGCACCCGATCCTTGCCACATTTAAACTCGGGAGTATCGCGCAACGATTAGCGTGCTCCCAACTTTTTCTGAGTTTGCAAATAATAAATTGTGGATTCAGACAGAAGTTTTTGAAACCCCAGGAAGTTTGTGCTGTTCTCGAGGCAGCGCAAGTCGTTGAAGGTCTCATTGCCAAGTATCATCACAAAAAATGATCTTGGGGCGAGATCTTTGGGAGTATGTGAAAAAAGCACATGCTCCCGTTTTTTAAATATCCTCGACAAGGAAGTTCCCTATCTGGATTAGGGATAAAAGGTATAATGTAATTGAAAAAATAAGCTTAAAATACATATGGCATATTATATATCCGTGCATCCTTTTAGCAGGAAAAAAAATGACCAAATATGGGAGCAGATATTAAAAGACGAATTCGAGCAGGAAATAAACAAGGAATATAGCAAACTAGAAAAGGAACTTAAAAATATAAATGAAAATCCTAGAGTCGATCTTGATTATGAGTTGCAACAGCAAGAAGAATCCCTAAAAAGGAAGCAGGAAAGACTCGAGGACTTGAAAAGAATGAAGCTTCACTTAGATGAAGCCATTTTAAATAAAGACAAAATTGCCATAGCTGAATGTGTAGAAAATATAGAAGCAAATATCGCAAGGGAAAGTGAAGAAATAGATTACTTTGGCACACGGTATCCTTTTCATGAATTTTTTACAGCGCTATTTAAGATAGTTTTGAACGTCAGGATTGAAGATGATTTTGAAGACACACTTGAGCGTGTCCCTTTTGAAAAATGGATTGAATTATACAAAAAGATTAATAGCGATGCAATGAAAGAAGCAATAGGGGCAACCCAAGACGATCCGGAAGATCTTGAAAGTTTGCGGTACTACGCTGACCTAACAAGACATATGCGCGATATTATCAAATATTATATCGATACTGGAAGCGAGTTATATATTTATGACGAATTATATTGTGTTAGCAAAGAAAAACCAAAAGATAGTCGTATAGAGGAAATTATCAAAAAAATTATCAAAAACTGAATAGCCATGATTAGCAGTGTTTTCGCTTGTTTGAATTGGCTGATATAATGGAGGTGGTAAGGATTAACAATAATTACAAACGTATGCCTGAATTCGGAACGCCATCAATGACCCAGGGAGGTGCGGTAAAAAAATCGATAAGAATAGAAAGAACCGCGCAAGAAATATTCGATAAATTTCTGAAAAAATATGATTCAAGTCAGATAAAAATGGAGGATTTTTCGGATATATACAGCAAAGATGAAATCGAAAGCGATAAGAGAAGAGTCAAGGCTATGAAAGAGAGTGAAAGTTATGAAGAGCCCACTAATTATTCGAAGGTCCTGGAAGAGGCTGTAGCTAATTTGGCCGAGCTTTATAATTGGTTGGGAGAAAGGCAATATGCTCTTATCCGGACGAGCGAATATGATGACAAGCTTGTAAATGGCGCTCATTGCGATGTGATTTTGGAGATGATGGCCGATGATGGTTCAATAATGAGAATGGGCATAGACTTAACAACGTCTGTTGATTGGGACAGATTGAATGAAAAAAAGAAAAAATGTTTTGGCGCTGTTGAAAAAGGAAAATTGTTTGATGTAAAATATTTTAAGTCTGTGTTGACTGATGAAAAAGGAGCATTAAAAGATATACCCGTGGTAATGTTTGGAGCGGATAAAGATAGTGTTCATGAGCTGTGTGAAAGTGTTGGGCGAATAGGTGATATATCAAAGCATCATATGCAATATATGCTTATAGAGGAAATAAATCATAATTTGGAAGTTTTAAATGCTGTTTCCATAGAATGTAACGGCATTTATAGCGAGATAACCCAAAAACTTACTTCATGGCGAGAGCTTTTTCAAGAAATTGCGGCAGAAAAAAACAGCCTTCGTCCCGAAGATTTCGAGTCAAAGGCTGCAAAAGATAAGGCGTACAGCTACATTATGAAGTACGTCTAATTTCTTGCACGCGTTCCAGTCTTTCATTGCGAAGCGCTAGTGCAATCATAAGAATTTTTGTTGCTCGCTTTTCTCCGAATTGCTCAATAAGCAAATTGTAATCTGATTTAGGTAAAGCAACGGCACTCTCTTTTCCTGAGGGTGTTTTTTTCATAGCACACTTCCTTTCTGTTATGTCGAGAGATTCTTATTTATTTTATGTTGTTAAAGAGGGATTATATAATAGCATAAATATCAAAGCTGTCAAGATATTGCGCGTCTTTAATAAGTGCGCTATTTTTAATTACCTTCATATAGCAGTAAAATTCCAAAAAATTTGCAAAGCAAAAAAGGAGGACTGGATGTCGGAAAACACAATAATATTAATTGAAAAAGATGGTCATTTGAGGTCTTCTTCAAGCGTGGACATTAACAAGGCCCTGGAAGTGTGTGGCCAGTTTTTGAAAAAAAGCATGCCCGTAAATCACTTGAAAGGAAGGATGTGTTTTACGCCCAAAGAGAAAAACCGTGTGCCCGCAGCGCTGGATAAGCTCAGAGGCTATTTTGCCGAATGGCTAAAAGAAAGTGATGTGGAGATGGAGGTTTGTTCGAGAAATGGTATTTTTATCCGTTTTCCAGAAAAATATTGAAGGTTGTTGCAAAATGGCGAAGCGATAAATGCTTCGCCTATTTTTTTTGCAAAGTAATTTTGCGTTTGTTTTCATCGAGCCATTCGAAGTTCAGCCACATTGCGGATTCGGGAATAATATCTTTCACATTTTCCGGCCACTCGATTATGGTCGCTGTGTTTGGTTTTCCGGCGAAATCATTGAAGCTAAGTTCGAGAAGATCGTCAGAGCTAATGCGGTAGGTATCGATGTGGTAAACCTTGCTAAGTTTGTTAGGGAATTCATGGATCTTTGGGTGTTTCAAAGCATACTCTTTCACAATAGTGAAAGTGGGGCTGGTATAGGGTCCTTCGGCGCCGAGTGCTTCGAGCAAGCCTTGCGTGAATGTTGTTTTCCCCGCGCCAAGATCACCTGAAAGACAAATAATCTCTCCGCCTTGAAAACCGCTCGCTATTTCTTGAGCGAGTTTTTTTGTTTCTTGTTGCGATGTGGTGATAAATTCCTTCATTTAGAACCGATCCGAAACTACCTGCCCGCTTCGCTATGCTAAGCATTGCAGGCGGGCGAATTATATACGAATCTACGAACAAAAATGCAATATTTGTAGATTAGCATCATATATAAAAAAGTAAAACCCGCTTGGTAATTTCTCGATTTCGAGATTTCCCAAGCGGGTTAATGTTGGAGTTGGCGCTTTTACCACCAACTCCTCCTAAACAGGTTGCGAATTTCGCGGGCCGCTTCCGCTGCCTCGCGAACAGCGCGTACATTTTCGCGCACGTAGTCGCTGCGCGCGCGGAGCCTTTCGCGCTCGGCGTCGTTCCAACGCCTAGCCGCATCAGCCCTCATTTGTTCAGCTTGGGCCCATTGCTGCTCAGTTTGGGCCCAATCACGCGAAACTTTCGCTCCCTCAGTCGTGCTATTATAGCCACGGCTGGGGTAGTTATAGGTCGGAGTTAACCTATAGTTGTAGTTGGGCGCTGCGCAACCCGCTGCGAAAACGATGGAGACTGCCAAAACAAAAAATAAAAACCTTTTCATAATCCCTCCTCGGCGCGCGGCGCCTATGTTTTTGGTTGTTTGAGAACTTATGCTAACCGTATATTATACACCCAAACGAGAAAAAAGTCAAGAACAAGCGGTAAAACGTTGACAGAGGCTTAAATGCTTGCTATTTTTGAGTACTATCATGAAACTTCGAGACTTTCCGGTTGTAAAAGAATACTAAGATATTTACGGACACTGAAATGCTTGATTCGCAGCAACAATTCCAAACACTTCTTGAGCGTTCTCGCTCAGCAATGATATTGCTACCCCAAAATCCTTCCAGTGACGCCATTGGTGCAGGGTGGGGCTTGTATTTTTTCTTGCAAAAGCGCGGCATGGAAGCGGCAATTTCTTTTGCACATGATCCGGCAATGCTCGGGAAATATAGTTTTTTGCCACGCCCGGAAACAATCGGGCAATCAGTTGCCGGTGCACGTGACTTCGTGCTTTCTTTTAATACCAAGTATAACAAGATTCTCGATTTGCGTTCGGAGGCGCTTGATAATGAACTGCGCATTTATATCACTCCGGAGAAAGGTTCCATCGATCCACGCGACTTTTCATTTATTCCGGCAAAATTCAAATATGACATCGTAATCGTGTTGGGATGTGCCGATAAAGAATCTCTCGGTAAGCTTTATGAAGAAAATCCGGACAT
Source organism: uncultured Bdellovibrionales bacterium (assembly GCA_964484505.1). Lineage (GTDB taxonomy): Bacteria > Patescibacteriota > Minisyncoccia > Moranbacterales > GWC2-37-73 > CAZAFB01. The sequence goes on along the minus strand of CAZAFB010000010.1, from coordinate 25,531 downwards.
TTTCTATGAAGTGCCGATCATCAATATCGACAACCATATCGGCAATGAACAATATGGCCAAGTGAATATTGTCGATATGGTTGCTTCTTCTACTTCGGAGATGTTAGTAGAAATTTTGGAAAGTGTTGATGCAGCTTCAATCAATGAAAAGGCGGCACAATGTTTGCTTATGGGCATCATTGATGCTACCAATAGTTTTCAGCAAAAAAATACTACTCCTCGTGCGCTTAACGCTGCGGCAAACCTTATGACCAAAGGTGCCAACCAACAGGAGATCGTGCGCTATTTGTACAAAACACAACCATTGCACCTTTTGAAATTATGGGGGCGCGTGATGTCGCGCTTGATTTGGGAGGAAGACATGAAGTTAGCATGGGCGCCGGTAATGCTGGAAGATTTCGTACAAAGCCGTTCCAGTGCCAAAGACATTCCGGAAATATTGGAAAAAATACGCGACAATTATGCCGCGGCACGCGCAGTCATGATGCTATTTCAAGACACGCCCGAACAAGTTAAGGGAATTATCAAATTTTCCGATGAGAAATTTTACTCATCTGCAACAAAAATTCTGGAAGCAAATGAAGATGGGGATTCATTGATTTTCACAAAAGCCGGCAATAATGTGCAAGCGGTTGGCGAACAGATAGCGAAATCGTTGCAGAGCATTATGTAAGTTGCGGAAAACACGGAAAGATACGAAAGAACACATAAGGCACAACGCCTTTTTTGTTTTGCGAAGAAAGTATAAATAGAGTAAAATGAATAAACAAACAAACATAAAATGTGCTAATTTCTAACGCGAAATCAATAATTAATTATAAATTAGGATTTGGTGTTTAGGATTTAGAATCTTTCAATTATGGTTAAAGTAACATCATCAAAAAAAACTCCTGTAAACAAGAAAGACGAGCAGACGGCAAAGGTGCTTAAAAGCCTGCGTGATCAATCTGAAGAACAAAAAGCGGCAGCGCTTGCTCAGACATTGGGACTTTCATATATCGATCTCAACATGTTTCCTGTGGGTAGTGATGATCTTCGCATGCTGGAGGAAGGCGATTCACGCACTTATAAAATGGTGCTTTTCAAAAAAGTTTCCAAGAAAGTATATTTGGGATTGGTGGAGCCGGAGAATGAAGATGTTTTGAAGCGAATCGCTCAACTAGAAAAAGAAAACGGCTGGGAAATTACCAAATATGTCATTTCTCGATCCTCGCTGGAAAAAATGTGGAAGAGATATAGTGAAGTTCCGTTTCTGGAAAATCTGGAAGCGATGCATATCTTGCTTAAAGACAGGGATCTGGAAGACTTTGAACAAAAGTTCGGCAATTTGATCGATCTCAAAAAAAGAATCAGGGAAATACCGACTACTGAAATAATATCCATTATCATGGCTGGCGCGGTGAAAATGGGAGCTAGCGATATCCATATTGAACCCCAGGAAAACGGCATGAGGCTGCGTTTTCGCATTGACGGTGTATTGCAGGATATTGCACTTTTCCCTGTGGAAGTATGTCGTTTTATCGTTTCGCGCATCAAGATGATGGGCAGTATGAAAATAAATTTGCGCGATATCGCTCAGGACGGGCATTTCTCCGTGGACATGGAAAACAACCGCATCAACGTGCGTGTCAATGTAATTCCAGGAAATCACGGGGAGTCGATAGTGATGCGTCTTCTTAATCAGGCGGACATACTGTTGTCTGTGGAAGATTTGGGGCTTCGCGGTTTGGCCTATGAAAGATTGCAAAAACAAATCGAAAAGCCTCACGGCATGATTCTGACTACCGGACCGACGGGAAGCGGTAAGACAACAACGCTCTATGCTTTGGTCAACAAAATGAACACGCCCGGAGTGAAAATAATCACCATTGAAGATCCGATTGAATATGAAATAGTCGGAGTGTCACAGACACAAGTAGAAAAAGATCGCAATTACACTTTCGCCGAAGGGTTGCGCGCAATCGTGCGTCAGGATCCGGACGTGGTGTTGGTTGGTGAAATCCGCGACGAAGAGACTGCTGATATTTCTGTTAACGCAGCGCTTACCGGACATCTCGTGCTTTCAACGCTTCATACTAACAATGCTGCAGCTACGGTGCCGCGCATGATTGAACTGGGAGTGAAACCGAACATTATTGTGCCTTCGGTCAATGCATTTATCGCTCAGCGCTTGGTGCGCAAGCTTTGTTCTGATTGCAAAGAACAATATGTGCCGGCTCAGGAGACAGTCGATTCCATAAAAAAGGTTCTTTCCATCATCTCGCCAAAATCCAAAGTGGAAATTCCCAAAGAGATCGAATATATGTATCGCCCTGTCGGTTGCCCGAAATGTCACGGCTTGGGTTATCGCGGACGTATCGGTATTTTTGAAATCATGACCATAACCGAGCCGATTGAAAAACTGATTCGTGAGATGGAAGGTGAACGGGAAATCATGCAAGCCGCTATTGAGGACGGTATGGTGACGATGGCGCAAGATGGAATACTCAAAGCAGTGGATGGAATCACTTCCATGGAAGAAGTTTGGCGCGCCACAGGGCAGACGGAATTTTTGGAAGAGGTGTATGAAAAATTGATGGAACAAACCTTGTCTCGTGCCATAAATATTCCAAAAAATGATTTGGAAAATGTTTCCGCACAGCTCAGTTCCATCGAGGAACTGAAAGAATTTATCGGCAAGTCCAATCAGAAGGACACTCTGCGCTATGTTATTGCGGCAGGCGTTTTGCTTGGAGCGGGAGATATACACGTCGAACCGGAAGGCGAATATATTGCTATTCGCTTTCGCATTGACGGTATCATGCAACACGTCGGGGTGATTCCACTTAATGAATATCCAAGCCTCTTGGGTTCAATCAAATTGCTGAGTGGTTTCAAGACGGAAATTCGTGAAGGCGTCAAAGACGGACGTTTTACAATCGCGCTGGAAGAACCTTTTGGTAATATTACGGAAACTAAAATAGACGTGCGTGTTTCGATTATTCTGGGCGGTCATGGAGAGACTGTGGTAATGCGTCTTTTGAACAAGTCAGCCACCGCGATTGATGTGGAGAGTTTGGGAATTCGCAAACAAAATCTGGAACGTATTTTGCACGAAGCTAAAAAGCCCAACGGAGTTTTTCTCAATACCGGACCGACAGGTAGCGGAAAATCAACAACTCTGTATAGCATTTTGAAAGTGTTGAATAAATCGGAAGTAAAAATCATCACCGTGGAAGACCCGATTGAATATCAAATGGAAGGACTTTTACAAACACAAGTAAATGAAGAACAGGGTTATACTTTTTCAACAGCTCTTCGCGCACTGTTGCGTCAAAATCCGGATATCATGATGATAGGTGAAATCCGCGATGAGGAGACGGCCAATATTGCGGTGCAAGCGGCGCTAACCGGTCATTCGATTCTTTCCACCTTGCATACCAACGATGCGGTCGGTTCCGTTCAACGCTTGCTCAACATGGGATTGCGCGCTGATGATCTTTCGACCGCAGCCAATGCTTTCATGGCGCAGCGCTTGGTGCGCAAGCTTTGTGATTGCAAGCAATCAGTAACCATGAGTGAAGAACAGAAAGCGCGCGTGCAAAAAGTGGTGGAGTCGATTTCATCCAAAGCGGGCGTGGAAATTCCACAAACGGAAATGATATATGAAGCCAAGGGTTGCCCGAAGTGCAATGGTATGGGATATAAAGGACGCACAACGGTCAGTGAAGTTTTCGTGATGGATCGCGAAATCAAAGACCTCATCGCCCAAGGCGCGCTCACTTCGCAGCTTCGCGACAAGGCAATCGAAAACGGCATGATCACCATGGCGCAAGACGGAATTTTGAAAGTCTTGGAAGGTACAACGACTTTTGAAGAAGTGGATAGGGTAGTGGAGGAGTAGGGGTACAGATTCGATGGAAATATGTTGAAATAAAGTAGAGATAAATTGAAATAAGGCGAGAATTGCAAATTTTCGCATAACAAAACCCCGGCCGAAGCCGGGGTTTATGTATTGTGTGCATTGTACTGTAGACGAGTCCCAAGGATTAGATCCCCGGGGAAGGAACAGTGTCGAGGAGAACAACAGCCGAAACCACCGAACCCATGTCTGGACAAGAAAGTTCCCGATATTGAGGACAAAAGATAGAAGCCCCCAATTGTCTACAGACCACCGCACGCAATTGCTACGTGCGACGTATAAACATAGCACAGCTGGAAATTTTTGTCAACCCGTGCTAAAATGCCTATAGTTTTCCGAAAAAAGAACTGTTTGGGCAACAAAAAATAGACTTATTGCCTCACAACCGTAATACGCTGGGAGAATAAGTTTGTTTCATGTTTAAGTTGTACATGATACATTATATTTTATACATAATACAGAACCTGGGATGATTACTGATTCCAATCAACAGCAAGAAGATATTTCCCTGGAGACAACGCTGCGTCCGCAGCGCATTGTTGAATATGTGGGACAAGAGAAAATCAAGAAAAACTTGAGTATCTTCATGGAGGCTGCAAAAAAAAGAGGCGAAGCGATCGAACATGTTTTGCTATACGGCCCTGCTGGTCTGGGTAAAACTACGCTGGCACACATCATTGCCAATGAAATGGGGGTTAATATCCGTGTAACTTCTGGTCCGGCGATTGAGCGTGTGGGCGATCTTGGCTCGATCCTCACTAATCTGCAGGATGGCGACGTGCTTTTCATTGATGAAATCCATCGCTTGAACAAATTGATTGAAGAAGTGCTCTATCCGGCAATGGAAGATTATAAACTCGACGTAATTATCGGTAAGGGGCCATCTGCTCGTACGCTGCAACTTGATTTGCCAAAATTTACTTTGGTAGGCGCAACAACCAGACTGGGATCTTTATCGAACCCATTGCGCAATCGCTTTGGCGCGACGCATCGTTTGGAATTCTACACTTTGGATGAGATGTGTCACATCATTAACCGCTCTGCTAAATTGCTCGGAGTTATTTTGGATGAAAGCGGTGCGCGTGAAATCGCTTCCTGTTCGCGTCAGACGCCACGTGTGGCTAACCGCATTCTCAAACGTGTACGTGACTTCGCTCAAATTCATGATCATGCGGTAATCGATAAAATTATCGCCCGCGAGGCTTTGGGTATGATTGATATCGATGAGCAAGGTCTGGAACCTACGGACAGACATATTTTGGAAACGATTATTACAAAGTTTAACGGAGGACCTGTTGGCATTGGTACGGTTGCTGCAGCAACTTCCGAAGAGGTGGAGACTATTGAAGATGTATATGAACCATATCTAATCCAGCTGGGCTTCCTTGCTCGCACACCTCGTGGTAGAATAGTGACAGAGAACGGATTCAAACATTTGGGCTATGAAGTACCGGAAGAGAGACAAACGAAATTAATATAAAAATAAAAAGTCAGTGAACAGCTATGCAGCTTATACTTACCGTAATTTTTGCCATACTTCTTCTTACTTTTGCACTAGTAAGTCTTTTTATCATCTATCACATCGTCAGATATTCCTATAGCAAATCGGAATCAGTATTGATGCTGGCTATTTTTATTCCTGTAGTCAGCGTTTTAATGTTGGCGGATATAGTGCTCTTTTTTTCGATTAATTTTGAAGAAGTGCTGCCTATATTTTTTTAAAAAAGCGACTCCAATATTCGAATAGCTTAAAACACAAATAGTTTCATATTATGCAAAGTAATCCTATTCCATATCGTTTTAGGGAACTTCATGAAGGCGAGCAAATAATCAAGGTTTTGCATCGCAATTGGTTCTATCTGCTTGAACAATTCGTGCTTGTTTTTGTCATGGCCGCAGTAATTTTTGCAGGCATTGCCACTCTGCCGCTTCTTTTTCCGGATCTTACCGAAGGAGCTATGAAAAATTTGTTGCTGTTTGCGGAAGTCACATTCTTTCTGGCGCTTTGGGTTTGGTCATTCTTGATTTGGATCGATTACTATTTTGATATTTGGATTATCACTAGTGAACGTATTATTAATATAGAACAAAAAGGTTTGTTTATGCGCAACGTCAGCGAAGCTGATTATGCTAAGATTCAGGACGTAACCGCTGAGGTACATGGCTTTTTCCCGACAATCATCAATTTTGGTGACGTATATATTCAAACAGCGGCTGAAACCGGTCGCTTTGTCTTTCGCACCATATCAAATCCATATGGCACGAAAGATCTTATCATGCAGCTGCAGCGCAAGAAGAAAGCGAAGCAGATGGAAACTCTTGGGGAGATGATACAAGAAAAGATGGATTAACGAAGGGGGTGGGGCTGTAAAATTCGGGTGAAACAAAAAACAACATACAAGTTGACTATTTTCTTTTGCGCACTGCCGGTGTTTTTGCTGGCGGTGTTTTTTGTTTACTGTTGTGCTGCAAAAGCTGAAAATTCTCCAAAAATAGTTATTACAAAAGTGCAAATAACTGGTGGAACAGGAAAGACAGAAGAAGATTTCATTGAATTATATAACGATAATAGTAAACCAGTTTTGCTGGAAGGATTTAAGCTTAAGAAAAAAACAAAAACCGGAACAGAGAGTTCACTAAAATCATTTGAGAAAGAAGATGTGATCCCAGCAAAGGGATATTTCCTTTGGATAAATAGTTCCCTTAAATCCAGATATGAATATGATGTTTACTCTTCCGGCACAATTTCTGCAGATAACAGTAGCGCAATCTTTGATGCTGATGGAAAAATTTTAGATGCAGTAGCCTGGGGATCTGGACATAGCAATCCCTTTGTAGAAGGTGAGACATTCCCGACGAATCCGGAAGGAAGCAAAATTATTTATAGAAAAAAGTCGGGTGATGATTTCAATGATTCAAATAATAATCGTGCTGATTTTGAAATTTCTGACAGGGTTGAGCCGAAATATGGGGGTTGTAGAAATGATGCGGAAAGGGAGGATTGTAAAGTTGTAGTTAAATGCAATGAAGAAGTTGCTGATAATGAAAATCTATTGATAATAAATGAAATTCTTCCAAATCCTGCACAAAAAAATGACGAGGGTGAATATGTGGAATTATTCAATGGATCTTCCGAAAAAATTCCGCTGGCGGAGTTTTCATTTTCCGACAAAGCTTGTGGTGAAAATTACAAAAAAACGGTTTGGCCATCAGACAAAGATACAATTTCGGGAGGCAGCTTTGTTTTATTTAATGCTGATAAAATTGATATAACTTTGGCAAACAGCAAAGATGTTTTATATTTCTGCAAAAAAAGTTGTGAGATATCTCATGTTGCATATTCAAATGCTAAAGAAAATTTGGCGTATGCTTTTGATGGCAAAAAATGGCGTTGGACCAAATTTTTAACGCCGGGCAAAGAAAATATTTTCAACAATCTGCCGGAAGAGAAAAAAACATTGATACCCGATAAAGCTTACGTTAATGTTTATGCTGAATTTTACGTGAAAGTATCAGACCGAGATGGCGACAAAACAAAAGTAACGTGGGATTTCGGCGATGGCCACAAGAGTTACAAAAACGAAACCAAACATAAGTATCAAAAAGAAGGCAAATATACGGGCAGCTTGAAAATAACGGATGGCAGTGAAGACGTGATCAAGGAGTTTACAATTGAAGTTGAAGATTATCCGGAGCGTAAAGTGCGCATCGTCGCTATCAATGCCAATCCGGTTGGCAAAGATACGGAGGGCGAATCAATCACGGTTCTCAATAAAAGCAAGAAGAAAATCAATTTCAATGGTTGGAGCGTGGCGACCGGCGCGAATTCGAAAAAACTCGTAAATCATCCGATCAAAGAAGATTTTGAAATAAAATCAGGCAAAACCGGCGAGATCACGCGCGACATTTGCGCGCTGACGTTGAATAATAAAAAAGGAGTTGTGGAGCTGCGCTATCCGGGAGGTGAGGTGGCTCATGATATTAAATATAAAAAAGAAAATAAAGAATCGATTGAAGAAGGAGAAATATATGAAAAGAAAGAGGAGAAATGGGAATGGGGCCAAACAGTTAAAAGCGAAAAGTCAAAAGTTAAAAGTGAACAAGATAACAACAAGCAACTTACAACTGATGACTTGCAACAAGATTTGGAAATTGATAATTCAAACAATATGAATGTAGAAGACACAATTTTACCCGAAGAGGTTGGGAAGAAGTCGGAGATTGAAATTGAGAATAAACTAGAAGAAAATCCCTATCTGGAAAGTACATCGTTGCCTTCAAAACCATCAGTCCTCGGCATCGCAACCGTGCGCGTCACCGAAAGCTCATATCACTTTACCCCCGAAACCACGCCGGAAGAACATTACGCAATAGTTTTCCTTCGCAAAGCAGGCTTGCTAATAAATTACTCCATAAATAAAGTCATAAGCCACTTCTTATAAAAATCCTTGAAATAACATTTTTAGGGTGGTAGTATCAGAATGTAATAGTAGTTGGTATATAGTATTTGGTATTTCGTATTAAAGGAATTTTATACAAGATACAAAATACTAGATACAAGATACAAATTTATGAGTGGACACAATAAATGGTCGGGAATCAAGCAGAGGAAAGGGGCGCAGGATGCCAAACGTGCCAACGCTTTTACGAAGATATCAAGGCTTATTTCAATTGCAGCAAAGCAAGGCGGGGGCAATCCGGACACTAATTTTCAGTTGCGTTTGACGATAGACCAGGCGCGCGCCGTGAACATGCCCAAAGACAACATTGAGCGCGCAATCAAGAAAGGTACGGGAGAGGTAAAAGACGGCACTGAAATCGAAGAGACGATGTATGAAGCGTATGGACCGGGGAATGTGGCGATGCTTATCAAATGTGCTACGGACAATCGTAATCGCGCGGTCAGTGAAGTTAAAACGATTCTCACCAAGAACGGCGGCAAAATGGTTCCGGAAGGCAGTGTGGCTTTCATGTTCAAACAAGTTGGTGACATCGAGCTAACTGTCGCTGAAGGTGCGGATCCCTATGAAATTGAAATGGCGGCGATCGAAGCTGGCGCGGAAGATACACTTTATGCGGGCGATATGCTTTCCGTGTATACCAAAATTGAAGATCTTCAAATGGTCAAGGAAAATTTGGAAAAAGCAGGACTTACTGTCGAAGGCGCCGGACTTGTCTATCTGCCAACACAAAAAACCGAGATTTCCGCAGACGATAAACTTGATTACGAAAAACTTCTGGAGAAGTTGGATGAGAATGATGACGTGCAAGAGATATACGACAACTTATAATATGCCAATAATTGCGAATTAAAAATTCGAATAGATGCGAATAACTCTAGGTGCTTCCATTCGTATTTATTCGCTCTTAAAATTAGTGAGAATTCGTATTTTAGGAATAGATCCCGGAACCGCCATTGTTGGTTGGGCGGTGCTTGAAGAAAAAGGCAGTTTGGTGAAAGCAATCGCCTATGGCCATATCAGCACTTCGCCGGAAAACTCGACCTCCCATCGCTTGGCGGAGGTTGCTTGTGATTTGAGTGAGATTATCAAAAAATATAAGCCCCAAGAGGCTGCCGTGGAAGACCTTTTCTTTTTCAAAAACCTCAAAACGGTCATGAAGGTTTCGCAGGCAAGAGGCGCTATTCTATTGACATTAGAGCAATTTTGTGTTAGCATATTTGAATATACTCCGCTCCAGGTCAAACAAGCATTGACTGGCTATGGTCGCGCCGAAAAGAAACAAATTCAGCTGATGGTAAAAAATATCCTTAAATTAAAGGAAATTCCCAAACCAGATGACACGGCCGACGCGATAGCAATAGCACTGTGCCACATAAATTCACGTAAGATGAAAAATATACAATGCTAATAGTTGCGAATTTTCATTCGAATTAATTCGAATTAATTCGAATTATCATTCGTGAAAATTAGCATAAATTATTTATGGAAAATTTGAATCCCATCATCACTTATTTTATTACCCATGGTGTGCCGATCGACACAGTCGTGCTTCTCTTGATGTTGCCGATCGTGGTAACGGTAATCGCTTTTTTTCGTCAGGTAATCGGAATCAAGGCTTTCGGCATCTATACGCCCTCAATTGTAACCTTCGCTTTTCTGGCTACTAAGATCAAATATGGGGTAGTCATTTTCATCGTAGTTATTTTGGTGGGTATGCTGATGCGTTATGTGCTCAAGACTTTGCGTATCCTTTATTTGCCACGTGTGGCGATAACCCTTAGTGTTGTGGCATTTTCCATTCTTATCTTGCTTAGCATCGGCGGATCAATGCATCGTACCGGGCTTGCTGCTGTTTCAATTTTTCCGATTTTGATTATGATTACGATCGTGGAGAAATTTGTTACTACTCAAATTGAAAAAGGCAATAAAGCTGCATTAATTTTGGCCTTAGAAACGCTCATCATATCCGTGGTAGGATATTTTATTGCTAGTTGGCCGCTTTTGATCGCGACGCTTATTTCTGCACCGTGGATCGTGCTTGCGACTATTCCAATCAACATTGGTTTGGGTAAATTTGATGGCCTCAGGCTTACGGAGTATCTACGTTTCCGTAATCTTCTAAAGAATTTATAGACTGATTTGAATATGTTTAATATTTTTCGCAACCGAAACAAGATTCTGGGTATGAACGCGCGCAATCTCGATTACGTGCGTCCTTACAATAGCAAAAAGGCTAAGCAGTTTGCGGACGAGAAAATACGCAGCAAGCGTATGCTTAAAAAGGGCAGTCTGCCCGTGCCTGGTCTCATTGCCAAAATAAGAACTCTTGAGGAGTTGGAAAATTTTGATTGGAATATTTTGCCTTCATCTTTTGCTCTAAAGCCAAACCGCGGTTTTGGCGGGGAAGGTATCATTGTGGTTTTTGGTCGCAAAAAAGGACGTCCTGATGCTTGGGTTAAGTCCGACGGTAGCGTTGTAACGATCGAAGATCTCAAAAATCATATCCGCAACATCATTGACGGTTCGTTTTCGCTTTCCAACACGCCGGACATTGCGTTTTTTGAAGAACGTCTCACTTTGCTCAAACTTTTCAAACCCTATGCTTTCAAAGGCATTCCCGATATTCGCGTAATTGTCTTCAATAAAGTTCCCGTAATGGCCATGCTGCGACTTCCTACCAAAGAATCAGGAGGAAAGGCTAACTTGCATCAGGGCGCGATCGGCGTTGGCATCGACTTGGCTAGCGGTGTTACCACAACTGCCATTACCGGCATTGGAAATTTTGTCGAATATGCGCCGGGAACAAGGCTTTTACTTTCCGGTATCAGAATTCCGTATTGGAAAGACATTTTGAAAATGGCTATTCAAGCACAAGAGGTGTCCGGACTTGGTTATCTCGGCGCCGACGTGGCGATCGATCGCGAAAGGGGACCAGTATTTTTGGAACTTAACGCGCGTCCAGGACTTTCTATTCAAGTTGCCAACCAAGCCGGACTAAAAGAACGCTTGGAAAAAGTGAAAAATCTCAAAATAAAATCAGTCGAACGCGGCATGCGTCTCGGCATGGATCTTTTCGGTGGTGAAATCGAAGAAGAAGTGGAAGACATTTCCGGCCGCAAAGTCATCGGCACGGTGGAAAAAGTAAAACTCATCGGCAAAGATGAAAAAGAAATCGAACTGGAAGCAAAAATCGATACGGGTGCAGGATTCACTTCGATTGACACCTCAGTGGCAAGAGAGCTGGGATTTGGTGAAGTTGCTGATATGATTGAAAAGGAAGAAGTTAAATATGAAGATATCAAAGAACTTCCCAAAAGTGAGCGCGAAGCTTTGTTCAAAAAAAATCCTGACGTCGTGGAAACGGCGATAATTCACTCATCGCACGGCACCACCTATCGTCCGATGGTGCGCATTTCAATCGTCATGGACAATGTCGTGATTATGGCGAAAGTTACCATCATAGACAGAGCGCACCTCAAATATCCGATAATTATCGGTAAGCGCAATTTAGGAAAGTTTTTAATTGATGTAACTAAACAATAATAATATTTTTTTATGTTGCTTATATTAAAGGACAAAAAACAAACAGTTGCCGGTGCTGAGAAAACTATTAATTCGTTAATAAATAAATTACGAAACAAAAATATTGGGGCTGATTGTGCAAGCTTTGATGACTTAGAGTTGTTTATTGAAAAAAACAATGTTAGGGCAAAAATTTGCGGCAAAGATATTTTTGACTATAATTTTATATTTTTTAGAAGGGTTGGTGAGCGTAGAAATACAGCCTATATTATTTCGCGCATTGCAGCGCAAAATAATATTAAATGCGTGGACAGGCTATATTCAAACACTAATGCTCCAGGCAAACTAAAACAGACAACCATGCTGGCGCTTGGAGAAGTTTCAGTTCCCAAAACATATTTTGCAGGAGAATATTCTCAAGACAAAATTAATGAAGCTATCGAGTACTTGGGTCTGCCTATTGTGGCGAAAAATTCTCGTGGTCAAAAGGGGAAAGGTGTTTTTTTGGCAAAGGACAAGAATGAACTGGAAAAAATAATTTCAGACAATAAAGAAGAAGAAGAAGTGTTTTTGCAAGAATTTATCCAAAACTCTTTCGATTATCGTATTCTTGTGCTTGGTGAAAAAATTGCTTGTGCTGAAAAGCGAACAAGAATCAAGGAGGGGGAATTTAGAAACAATGTTTATTTGGGAGCCAAAGAAGAGTTCATAGAAGTTGCCAATCTTGATGAAAAAATAAAAAATATAGCTGTAGATGCTGCAAAAGTTGCCGATATCCAAGTCGCAGGAGTGGATGTTGTCCAGGATGATGAGGGTAACACATTTGTTTTTGAGGTGAACAGGGCACCGGCGTTTACGCATGACGAATCAATATCGCCAGAATTAAATTTATTGACTGAATATTTAATCCAATGCGACAAGGAAAGCCAAAGGTAGTTGTTTATTTTGGCAAAGAAAAAAACTCCACAGATCCGTTTGGTGGTTTTGGCGCTAAACGAAAGGTTTATTATGAATTGTTTGATTGTGGCAGTAAAATTGGACTGGAAATGTATGTTTCCAGCGGTAGACCGGCTTACAAGGGCGGCTTATTTTTTGGTAACTTGCTGAAATTTGAAAAAGGTAAATTTATTGAATGCCAAGGTGTTATAGAGGCAGATGCTGTGTATGATAGAAGCGGTGGGCTTGCATTTCCAAGCGATGAAATTAGTGACAAAGTTTTAAACAGCGCTTCTTTCAAGAAATTGTGTGCCGATAAAAATGCAACTCATGAAACACTTGGAAATTTGATGCCAAAGAGCATAAAGATTCAAAGTACTGCTGTACTTGAAAAAGAGTTGGCAAAATTTCCTTCTGATAAAATGGCTGTTTTAAAGCCAGCCAGCGATTTTGGTGGAAAGGGAATATTTATTGATTATCCCGAGAAATTGAAAAAAGTTACTATAGAACGGGATTATGTACTGCAAGAATTTGTGGATACATCTAAAGGAATCAAGGGATTGGTCGATGGCTTGCATGATTTGCGCGTAGTTATTGTTGAAGGAAATATTGTTTTTGCTCATGTACGTACGCCAAAAGAAGGCAGCTTGTTGGCGAATGTGGCACAAGGCGGGGGAATATTTGAAATTGGACTGGAGATGATTCCTGAATATGTGATGAATAGTGTCCGCAAGGTGCAAGATATAATTGATGACAAATATAACAAACCCCTGTACTCTGTAGATTTCGGGATTTCAAATGACAGGGCATATGTTTTCGAGCTAAATGATCAAATCGGCTTTCCGAATGAAAACATGCACAGCAGAAAAAAGTTTATTTGTAATATAGCGAAATCTCTTAAAAGGCTTGCGGCGAAATAATGAAATGAAAGTCATCTCGATTACCGGCACAAAAGGAAAAACAACACTTGTATTTCTTTTGGATTTTGTTTTACGAAAACTTGGAAAAAAGGTTTTATGCGTCTGCAGCGAAGGCATTTTTTCCAATGGCAAACTTATCAAAAACAATGAATATTTTTTGCAGAAATATCAAACTTCTGCCAATGTTGTTGCGATAAAAGAGCTTGAAAAAAAGGATTTTTCCAAACACGATTATATTTTGCTTGAAAGCAGCTTTGCGAACGCAAAAAATCTTTCTAATTCCGTAGTTGAAAAAAAGATAGATATAGGAGTACTTACTAATGTGTATCGCGACCATGTTGACGGAAAAAAAATAAAGGATCGCAAGGAGCTGCTTATGAGAAAAATCGATGTTTTAAATAATATAAAAAAGGGAGGAGAAGCACTTATTTTCACTGGCGATAAGAAAAATAGCATATCGCATCTTGCACAAGATATTATTCACAAAAAACGTCCCGACTTACAAATTATTCCATACTTAGGTCATGCCGATTTAAACAAAATAAGCATTTCTTATAACATAAAGAAAAAATGTATTTGTCGTGGCAGTGATACTTTGCTTGAATATGACCGAATAGATATGCCGTTTAAGGATTCGCACATGCCGACTAAAAATAATCTGGTCGCATTGGTTGGCATCTTGGACTTGCTGGGTATATCCCCCCATTGTCTTTATGGTGCAAAACTAACCGGAGGAATTGCTCCGGGAAGAATGAATCTTTTTTCAACAAAAGAAAAGACGATATTGCTTGATTATGCGCATGAAATACAAAGTTTACGCGCAGCTGCAAAAATGCTTCGTAAGCAATTCAATAATAAGAACATTGTTGCGGTGGTTCGGCTCTCTTATTATAGAAATAGAAGTAACATAAGGATGCTAAGCAAGAAGCTATCAAAACTTTTTGATTCGTTTATTATTTATGATAAAGCGATAAGCCGTAAGAAATTGCAAAAAGTTTTTACCTACGACAAAAAGACAGGGGAAGTTGCTGAAATCATGGACAAGATCATTTCCAAATCTGGGAAGCCCGTGCATAGGGTAGATGATGAATTGGAGGCGATTGCATATGCTGTGAAAAAAATGCGTAAAAATGAAGTACTCTATATCATGGGCGATCAAATGGTAAAAGACATTGAAGCTATACGTAGAACACTTTCATAAAAGCAGAAACTTATCCCAAATCTAGAACCCTTGATAAATAATCTTGCTTCGTGTATACTATAACCGCCTAAAAAGTAGTATAATCATCGTATGGACATTTTGGAAATACCCATACGTGCCTAACATACTAAAATATAAAGGCTGGATAAGTAGTAAAATTTTTTAAATGCAACCAATTTTCGTAGCTAGAAATTTCAAAAACCTTTCTAAGGAGGATAAATGGAAAACGATTGGCAAAGCCTTTCTTTGGCTTTGCGGTCTTGGTGTGCTTGCAGTTGCGGGCGTGTTTCTCTTTTTTGCCAAAGATTTGCCAAGTCCTGGAAAAATGAGTAATCGTCATATCATCGAATCAACCAAAATATTCGATCGCACTGGCAACCACCTCTTGTATGAAATTCACGGGGAAGAAAAACGTACCCTGGTGGAATTCAAAGATATTCCGGACAGTGTCAAATATGCGACCATTGCCCTGGAAGATCAGGACTTCTATAATCATCACGGAATTAAATTTACTTCTATCATCAGATCGCTTCTTAAAGACCTGATAAGCACAGGTGCGGCACAGGGAGGTTCGACGATTACTCAACAGCTCGTCAAAAACTCGCTGCTCAGTTCGGAAAAAACACTTACCAGAAAAATAAAGGAAGTCATTCTTTCTATTGAAATCGAACAGAAATTCGACAAAGATGAAATTTTGGGAATGTATCTTAACGAAATACCATATGGTTCGAATGCTTATGGCGTTGAAGCTGCTTCCCAAACTTTTTTTGGAAAACCAGCCAAGGAGCTAGGCTTGGACGAGGCTGCTATTTTGGCTTCACTTCCACAGGCACCCAGTCGTTATTCACCAACTGGTTCGCACACGGAAGAACTGAAGCGTCGTCAAGAAACAGCGCTTAATCGCATGGCTAATTTGGGATATATTACTCGCGAACAAGCTGACGAAGCGATCAATTCCGATGTGCTTTCCAAAATCGTTGAACGCAGGGAAAATATCGCTGCGCCTCATTTCGTGATGTACGTAAAAGAATATTTGGAAGAAAAATATGGTCAAAGTGTTGTTGAACAGGGAGGTCTTAGTGTTTACACAACGCTTGATTGGGATAAGCAACAAATCGCAGAAAAAGTTGTTAGCGAAGGTGCTGAAAAAAACAAATCATGGAATGCTTCGAATGCGGCGCTTGTCGCAGCCGATCCCAAGACAGGACAAATACTGGCAATGGTGGGTTCAAAAAATTATTTTGATAAGTCCATAGATGGTCAGGTAAATGTAGCAGTCCGTGATCGTCAGCCGGGATCTTCATTCAAGCCATATGTCTATTTGACGTCATTTACCAAGGGCTACACTCCGGAAACAGTGCTCTTTGACGCTCCAATCAATTTTGGAACCGAAGAAGGAAAAGACTATAAGCCGCAGAATTATAATGGTACCTTTACGGGTCCTATTAAAATGAAAGAATCACTGCCTCAATCCCTGAACATTCCGGCAGTGGAAGCATTGTATCTTGCCGGGGTTAAGGATTCCATTGAACTTGCAAAAAAAATGGGAATAACAGGATTGAATTATCCCGATCGATACGGACTTTCACTTGTTCTCGGAGGGGGCGAGGTTAAGCTGCTTGATCATGTGAATGCTTACGGAACTATTGCTAACAGTGGAGTTCATCAGACAAAAACAGCGATATTGCGCGTAGAAGATAATAAAAAAAATATATTGGAAGAATATAAGCAAAGCGAAGGAGAAAGAGTTGTTGAGGAAAAATATGTTGCCATGCTAGAACATGTGATGTCTACAAACGATTATCGTGCTCCCGTTTTCGGATCAAACAGTCCATTGCGCTTTGACAACAGACCAGTAGCTGCAAAAACAGGAACAACAAACGAATTTCGCGATGGTTGGACGATTGGATTCACGCCCTCTTTGGTTGTAGGGGTATGGGCTGGAAATAATAACAATACGGCAATGAAGGCGGGCGCTGATGGTGTTAATGTTGCTGCACCTATCTGGAGAGCTTTCCTAGATCAAACATTGGGAAATTATGCCATAGAACAATTTCCAAAATATGAAAAGGAAGAAACAGGCAAACCTATTTTGGACGGCAATACCGATGCAATGCAGGAAAACATCAAAGTTTGCGAAATTACGAAAAATAAATACGAAGACAAAATAGGCAAGTATTGTTTGGCTAATAGCTCTTGCCCTGATGACACGGAAGATAAGAAAGATTTTTCAACCATCCATAACATTCTTTGGTATGTGAATAAGGACGATCCGCGCGGTGATGCTCCAAAAAATCCAGAAAGCGATCCACAATTCAAAAATTGGGAAAAAGGTGTCCGTGAATGGTATGCTGATAAAGGAAAAAAGAGTGACAGCAAATTCGCACCTTCGGAAGAATGCAAGAGCGAATATTTCTCTGGTGATAATAAGAAGAAAAAATCTTCCGACGAAGATGATAGTAGTACAACTACTGAGACAACCACAACAACTACAGAGACCACAACAACACCTTGAGTATATTTAAGAGGTTCAACCTCCAAGAGGAGGTTGAACCTCTGTTGACTAAATATGATAGCTAAAATTAAAGGCAATATTGATTTCTTGCGAGATAACTACGTGGTTGTTGATGTTAGCGGTGTCGGATACAAGGTTTTTGTCTCGCCGTATACATTCGGAAAGTTGGCTAGTGAAAACATAGCTGAGCTTTTCACCCATACGTATGTGCGTGAAGACACCCTTTCCCTCTATGGTTTTGTAACGTTGGAGGAATTGGAAATGTTTGAACTGCTCATTTCAATTTCCGGCATCGGCCCTAAAGCTGCATTAGGCATTCTTTCTATCGCTGATCCCGTGGCTATCAGAACGGCCGTGCAGAATGAAGATCCGTCTATTTTGACCAGAGTTTCGGGAGTGGGTAAAAAGACAGCGCAAAGAGTGATTTTGGAGCTCAAGAATAAGGTTGCTGCACTGCCGGCTGGACAAAGCAAGCAAGTACAGACAGATTCGGATGCATTGGAAGCGTTGATGGCGCTCGGATATTCCGTCAGCGAAGGGCGTGAAGCACTAAAACATATCTCCAAGGAAATTACGGATGTGAGCGAAAGGGTGAAAGCAGCAATGAGAAGTTTGGGAAGAAAGTAGGAGTTCAATAGTAGTATTATGCGAGGCCAAGCTTTATGGTTTAAGAAAGCTCGGCCTTTTCTTTTTGCTTTGGGAAATTTATTGGTATAATGGTTTCATGGATAAGATACAAGAAAAAAAGGCTGAATTTGGGCAAAATATGGATCATCAAGATTTTTTTCAGTCCCAAGAGTGGAGAAAATTTCAAGAAGCTTTCGGACGCAGGACTCATTTGATTGAAAATGATAATTTTTGCGCTTCTATAATAGAACACAAGCTTCCGATAGTCGGGAAATATTTTTATGTTCCTAGGGGACCTATCTTTAGCTGTCATTCCGGACTCGATCCGGAATCTAAGCTGGGCAGCTCCGAAAAGATGCTGAAACAAGTTCAGCATGACATTAAAGAAATAGTTGATTTGGCGAAAATAGAAAATGCTGGCTGGATGCGAGTGGAGCCAAGCGATAAAAAAATGCTTGATATGCTTAGAAATACGATAGAAATATATGGAAATAAATTAAAACTTGTTAAGGCGCCATATGATGTGCAGCCGAAAGAAATTTTTGTGATTGATATTTCCAGGCCGGAGCAGCAGCTGCTTAGCGAGATGAAGAGTAAGACAAGATACAATATAAACTTGGCGAAGAAGAAGGGAGTAAGTGTAGTTTGTATATCTGGCTGTCATTCTGAATTTATTTCAGAATCTAGAAGTGCAATAGAGATGCTGAAACAAGTTCAGCATGACAATTCTTATTATATTAAAATGTTTTTGAAATTAACCAAGGAAATGGCGAGAAGGCAGGGAATTGTGCCGCATCCGGACGCATATTATGAAAAAATGTTCGCAACTTTTCCGAAAGATATGCTCAAGTTGTATGTCGCTGAATACAACGGCAATGTTATTGCGGCAAACCTTATGTTATTTTATGGCAATACGGCAACATATCTGCATGGCGCTTCTTCTGACGTGGACCGTAACGTGATGGCGCCGTTTCTGCTTCACTGGCAAGCAATACAAGATGCGAAAGAGAGAGGATTTAAATTTTATGACTTTGGAGGAGTTAAAATACGGAAAAACACAGAAATGGACAGAAAAATACAGAAATGGGAGGGAATAACGAAGTTCAAGATAGGGTTTTCGACGGTGACCGAGCCAGTTGTGTTTCCAGGAACATATGATATAATCGTCAATCCAAGGCAGTACGCATTATATAAAGGTTTGCAGAAAGCGAAGATGATATTACACAAAATAAGAAAATGAATTTCAAATTTAGCCTTTAAATTTTTTTGAAATGCATTATTTTAAGTCGCTATTTCCCCAATCTCTCAAAAACCTATACCACTTGGCACAGGCTGTTTTGGCAAATGTGCTTTATGGATTTCCATCTCGTAAATTAAAAGTCATCGGCGTTACGGGAACTGACGGCAAGACCACGACAGTGCAGATGATTGCCAAGATTTTCGAAGAAGCGGGCAACCCCGTAAAATCCGACGCAGCATCGGATCACGGGGCAAGAAAAATTGCCGTTGCCTCGACCATAAATTTCCGCATCAATGGCAAGGAAGAAAAAAAGGTTTCGCATTTCACGACGGAGTCCTCTTTTGCCGTCCAAAAATTTGCCCGAAAAGCTGTCAGTGAGGGATGCGAATATCTTGTTTTGGAAACATCTTCTCATTCGCTTGATCAGCATCGCGTTTGGGGAATAAATTATACGACTGCTGTGATAACGAATGTAACGCGCGAGCATTTGGATTATCACAAAACGATGGAAAAATATCGAAAAGCGAAAAGGAAACTTTTTGAAATGGTGTCGAAAAATCATGGAAACATCGTAGTTAATCTTGATATGGAAAAACCGGAAGAATATCTTGTTTATGCAAAAGGAAAGACCTATGGTTATACCTGTCATTCTGAACGCAGTGAAGAATCTCGGGATTCCTCGCTTACGCTCGGAATAACAAGTTTTATTAAAGCGGAAAATATTGAACTCGACATACAAGATACAAGATTCAAGATACAAGATACAAATTTTGTTTTAAATTTGCCAGGGATTTTTAATGCGGAGAATGCTCTTGCGGCAACGTGTGTGGCTCTGGGAGAGGGGATTGATTTGGAGACGATCAAAGTGGCGCTTCAGAAAATAAAAGGCGTCCCGGGGCGTTTGGAGGCCGTGAAAAACGATTTGGGGCTACATATAATCGTCGATTATGCCGTAACCCCGCATGCCTTGGAAAATCTATATTCCTTTTTGCAGAGCATCAAAAAGCCGACTTCAAAAATCATCGCCGTCTTTGGCTCTTGCGGAGATCGTGATCAAGGAAAGCGTCCCATTATGGCGCAAATAGTTTCTGAATATGCCGACCATATTATTCTGACCAACGAAGAACCATACCATGAAGATCCGCAAAAAATCATTGATGAAATAGCTGTCGGAATTAAGGACAAAAAAGAAGGAGAATATTATTTAAAAATAATCGATAGGCGTAGCGCGATCGCCAAGGCTCTTTCTATGGCTAATTCTGGCGATATTGTTGTTGCAACCGGAATGGGCGCGCAGAATTCCATGATTGTCGGAGACAAAAAAATTCCCTGGAATGATCGAAATGTTATCGAAGAATTGCTGGAAGAAATGAAGAGCGGTTCAAAAGGTTCAACCTTTTGAGGAGCTTATACTCAGCCAAAGGTTGAACCTTGGGCAAAGCTTGAATTTAAAAAGAATCGCTTCCGGGCGATTCTTTTTGCGATAGTAATATATTCTTTATCTGAACAACATTGCCAAAACAAGGGTCAGAAAAAATCCCAAAATCCCACCAGCAATAACTTCACTGACTCGGTGTCCCAAACGTTCTTTGAAATGAGGGAATTGGCTGGCATCGACAGGGAGCTGGCGGACAAGCATGTTGAGATATCTGCCTTGATCTCCCATGTACATGCGAAGTCTAACTGCGTCATCAATAACAATGATTGCCAATATCACCGCCACGGCAAAGGCGCCAGATTTGATTCCGTCATCATCGAAAAGTCCCACAGAAGTTACAAGGGAGATAATAAAAGCCGTATGGGCGCTCGGCATGTGCCCGTGAGTCATGATGTATTTGAAATTCCAGCCGTGTTTGGCAATATAGAGGGCGTATTTTATCCCTTGAGCAATGATACCGACAACGACCGGAATCACGAAAACCTTGTATTCGGCAATAAAATCAAACATATGCGTAATATTAATCAAAGACATTATAACATACATCAGAAGCAATAATAAGCTTGCCAAGTTTGTTTGTATGATATAATACAATTAAATAAAGCTAATTCATATCCCAGACCTCTTCTCGCCACTTCGGCGACAGGCAGGCTGGAAAAACTATGATTGGAATAATCATTTTGGTGTTGATCGCGTTGGCGGTAATTTGGGCGATTGCCGTCTACAACGGTTTGATTACCCTCAAGAATCGGGTTGACGAGGCTTGGAGTGACATTGATGTACAACTCAAGCGTCGCTATGACTTGATTCCCAACCTGGTCAACACGGTAAAGGGATACGCAACGCATGAGCGTGAACTGTTTGAAAAAGTTACTGAGGCTCGCAGTGTTGCCATGGGTGCTCAAACGCCACATGACAAAGAACAAGCCGAAAACATGCTTTCTGGCACGCTTAAGTCGTTGTTTGCAGTTGCGGAAAACTATCCTGACCTGAAAGCTAATCAGAACTTTTTGGAGCTTCAGCGCGAACTTACCGATACGGAAGACAAGATCCAGGCATCTCGCCGCTTCTACAATGGCAATGTGCGTGACTTCAATATTAAAATTGAGGTGTTTCCAAACAATATCATTGCTGGCATGCTTAAATTTGCCAAACGGGAATTCTTTGAAGCGGAAGAAGGTGAGAAAGAACCGGTGAAGGTGCAATTCTGACCACTGATTGTTACTTGATTAGCACATGATTTCACTGATGGTTATGCTGGTATTTTTTATCATGTGTAATCAGTCCGCCAACTGGCGGAAATCAGTGATAATCATGTGGTTCTTGTATGTCTACTCTCTACACCCAAGCATCCAAAAATACCAAATTAACCTGGCTCTATATCTCGCTGTTTTTGATTTTCATCATCGGCGTGGGATATGTATTTGCCGGGGCGATGGGAAATAGTGCGATTCTATATGGCGCGGTTATTTTTGCGATTCTCATGAGTTTCGGATCGTATTGGTGGAGTGACAAGATCGTTTTGGCGATGAGTGATGCTAAGGAGGTCACTCACGACAATGCCAGGGAGTTATACCACCTTGTGGAAAACCTGTGTATAACTGCAGGACTGCCGATTCCAAAGATATACATCATTGAAGACACGGCCATGAACGCTTTTGCGACGGGTCGCGACCCCGAACATGGCGTAATTTGCTTTACTACAGGCATTTTAAATCGTCTTGAAAAAGTGGAATTGGAAGGCGTGATCGCGCATGAGCTTTCACATATTGGAAATCGTGACATCCTATTATCCACAGTTGTGGTGGTGATGGTCGGCTTTATCACTCTTTTGGCTGATTGGTTCCGCTCATGGACGTTTTGGGGTGGAGGTCGCAGACGCTCGAGTGATGGAGAAGGTGGGCAGTTGCAACTAATCCTGTTTATTCTGGCAATAGTCCTCTCAATCCTTGCTCCAATTGCTGCCATGCTTATGCAGCTTGCTATCTCGCGCAAGCGGGAATTTCTGGCAGATGCCGACGGCGCATTGCTCACGCGTTATCCAGAAGGTCTTGCCAGGGCTCTGGAAAAGATCTCCACTGACACCGAACCACTCGAAGCTGCCAACCGCGCCACCGCGCACCTGTTTATCGCCAATCCGTTCAAGGGAAAAAAAGTTTCTTCATTGTTCATGACCCATCCACCAATTGAAGATAGGGTGAAAGCGCTGCGCGGAATGAAAGTGTAGTTTTAGCAGAAAAATTTGCGTTGCATTATATTGGATTGGTAGGCGGGCAGGCCCACCCACCAATTGAAGATAGGGTGAAGGCACTAAGGGGGATGGAAGTTAAATAGTCCATAAAGTCCATCAAGTCCGTAAATTCAATATGTTTGTAACGTTGGCAAGAAGAAAGCTGTCGGTTGTTGCCGACGGCTTTGGCTATTGCCTCAAGAGGCAATAGCTGCTATAATATAACTATAAGGGGATTTAAATACCCTTTCTGGTAAATATATGGACAACAAACCCACAAAAGGAGCCTATTTAGAAGCAATTTTGAGATCAAATCAAACCGTCTTTTCTTCAAGAGATGTCGCTTTGATTTGGAAAGAAAATAATAACGCGATTATTAATGACAGACTGAAAAAATATGCCAAAGTTGGAAAATTAACCAGAGTACACCAAGGTTTTTACGCTAAAGATAAAAATTACAATCGCTTCGAATTGGCAACCAAAATATACACACCTTCCTATATCAGTTTTGAAACGGTTTTAACTCGAGAGGGAATTAATTTCCAATATTATGGAAATATTTTTGTGGCATCATATCTCAATCGTGAAATCGAAGCAGGTGGACAAAAAATTAATTATGTGCGCATGAAAGATTATGTTTTGAGTAATCCCGCAGGAATTGAACACCGAAGTGATGTTGCTTGGGCGACCAAAGAGCGGGCCTTTCTGGATCGGTTGTATGTCAGCAAGGAATATCATTTCGACAACATGGATCCATTGGATTGGAAAAAAGTTTTTGAAATTGTTCCAATATATCGTAATAAGCGCTTGGAAAAAATGGTTCAAAAATATCATAAATATTTCATTGATAACCAATAAAAAATAAAAATATGTTCGATTGGCCAAGACACAAAAACATCCTCTTACAAATTCTAAAGGATATATATGCGGATACAAGCATTTCGCCATATCTTGGTTTCAAGGGTGGAACCGCAGCTCTTTTGTTTTATGGATTGAATCGCAACTCTGTCGATTTGGATTTCGATCTTTTGGATGAAAGCAAAGAAGCGGAAGTCTTTGAAAAAGTTCGAAAAATAGTTTCAAGCTATGGCACGGTCGAAGACTCGCATATCAAGCGCTTCAATCTGTTTAATCTAATCTCATATGAGCATGGAGCTCCAAAGATAAAAGTGGAAATTAACAGGCGAGGATCAATTTCCCATTATCAAGTCAAATCATTTCTGAGTATTTCAATGCTGGTCATGGTAGAACCTGACATGTTTGCCAATAAACTGTTGGCTATGCATGATCGAGTTGGCAAAACAAGCCGGGATATTTTTGATGTGTACTTTTTTTGTAAGCAAGGCTGTGAGGTCAACAAAGAAATTGTCGAGCAAAAATCGGGGATGTCGTTTGAAGAATTTTTGTCAAAGTGCATAGAAATGCTGGAAAAAGTTGAAGAAAGACACATTCTGGATGGCCTTGGAGAGCTGCTTGATGAAAAGCAAAAAGACTGGGCGCGCGCCAAGCTCAAGAGCGAAACGTTATTTCTTTTAAGATTGGAATTGCAGACGGAACAGGAAAGAAAGAAAACAGGCAATCGATAGACAAAAATAAAATTATACAATTGCTGTGCGATCGTCGACGAAGTGTATAAATATTATTGAAATAAAAAAGAGTTGTCAGGTTCTTGCATATGCCAGAAAGTGACAACTATTTTGAAAGGGGTTTTTGTTCAATAAAACAAGCCGTCGGTTTTTGCCGGCGGCTTTTGAAAATAAAAAAAGAGTCCTATTAACCAAATAGGACTCAATGAGAGGCCCGTCGCAAGCTTGTTAAGCTGCGACGGGCGAGGGGCAAGGAAGTTAGATTAAGCTTCCTTGCCAATAACCTAATCAATCACCCCTTTTTTTGTTATGTATTCAATTGCAATTTTCCAATTTTTGGACTCGCCTATACCATTGCCGCCAACCAGATAAGGCAGGCCCATGTTTCCGTAATCCACCAGTGACTTCAGCCACTGGACTTTTGCCCCATGATGGTTATCATCTGTGCAAAAAATGCACGGAACACCAGCTTTCTTCGCGGCCATTGCTACATTTATACCGCATGGACTCTCGCTGTGGTTCCATGGAGCATCATCGTCAAGCGGCAAATACACATCTGTTACTACCGCATCTACTGTACCATTTCGAATAATGCTTGCTGCCTCTCCAGCATTCGAGGCACATATTACTGAGTGACCCATTTCTTTAGCTACTGTTACCGCGTCTTTCATGTGCCGTTCCTGATCTTCGACGATAAGAATTCTTGCCATTGTGTTTCTCCTTTTCCCAGCCTGCGATTGCTCGTCAGGGCTTACGGGGTTTTATTCAGAGGTGATTGATTTTCAAAGAACTTTATCTTCTATTCCAAACCTCTATGCATCAAGATTTGGAAGGAAGGCGAGAGATGAAACCAAATATCTCTCGCATGAATCATTTATTTTATTATGGACGCGACTTTCCCAATAAACCTCCTTGGCGTCCAAACTGCTAACCAGCAGTCATAAATAATTCT
>CAZAFB010000009.1:45224-45370 GCA_964484505.1 uncultured Bdellovibrionales bacterium | reverse complement strand
CCAATTACCCAAACAAAAAAAGCTCTCCAAAGAGAACCTTTTTCGATTCTTGAGCGGGTAACGGGAATCGAACCCGTATCTCATCCTTGGCAAGGATGTATAATAACCATTATACGATACCCGCCTGCCTCATTTGCCAACCTTAT
>CAZAFB010000009.1:0-45124 GCA_964484505.1 uncultured Bdellovibrionales bacterium | reverse complement strand
TAATATAGCAAGCAATAATCTACAACTTACCTAAAAAGTAAGTACTTACTATATACAACATTAGCAAATGTGGCAGGCACGCTACCTATTTTGCCAACCTTATTAATATAGCAAGCAATAATCTACAACTTACCTAAAAAGTAAGTACTTACTATATATAACATTAGCAAATGTGGCAGGCACGCTACCTATTTTTCAAAATAATTTTTTAACACTTCCTTTAAAAACTTTCTACCCCACCCGCTTTTCAGATATTTTTCTCTCTCAATCGCATCCTTCTTATTCAGAAAAATCTCACAATAAACTAGTTTCCAAGGACCACCTTCTTTCGTCGCATACGTAACACCAGCATTATGTTCTTTCAATCTTTTTGAAACGTCCTTTGTGAAAACTTTATATAAATCAAAGTTCCTTTGACTTTCTATAACATAAACGTAATACATCGTTTTGTTTTTGCCTAATTCCAGTGGGACTGGCTGGAATCGAACCAGCGACCAAGCGATTATGAGTCGCCTGCTCTAACCGCTGAGCTACAGTCCCATGTCTCTTTGGTGTGCCGAAGGGCAGAATTGAACTGCCGACACAAGGATTTTCAGTCCTCTGCTCTACCACTGAGCTACTTCGGCATTATATAATACCGGGCAATTTTTTTAAAAAATGTGGGTGATAGTGGACTCGAACCACTGACCCCTTCTTTGTAAGAGAAGTGCTCTAACCAACTGAGCTAATCACCCAAAAATAGTAACTCTTCGACGGGCTTGGAATACTTCGACTATCCATGTTCACACCGAACAAACTCAAATGCTTCAGAACAATTCGCCGTGTTTACACTGAGAGAGCTCCAATTCATCGGAGCGAGTCGAAGTGTGGGCGAAAGAGGACTCGAACCTCCAAGGGATTGCTCCCACATGCACCTCAAGCATGCGCGTATACCAGTTCCGCCATCCGCCCATCAAAAGACTCAGCCAAGCCAAGTCTCAACTTTCACCTTGCCCCATTTACGCCCCTTATTCCCCTTTTTCTCCCTTTACCTCCTCAACTTCCTTCATCTCTGCCGAAGCAGCTTCTTCAATCTTTTCAACAACAGCTTCTTCTTTTTTATCTTCCGGTTTCAAGAAATCCTTAAGTGCAGAATACTTCAAACGCAAAGACTTAAGAGATCTATCACGCATAAAATAAAGCTTCGAGCGGCGAACTTTTGCGCGCTTGACCATTTCAATCTTATCAATAATCGGGGAATAAAGAGGCAAAACCAATTCAACACCAGTGCCATTCGATACTTTGCGGACAGTAATCATTGGCGAAGAACTCTGATTTCCTTTGATGGAAATAATCATCCCTTCAAAAACCTGGATTCTTTCCTTGCCACCTTCAGTAATTTTTCTATGCACTTTGATAACGTCTCCAGCACGAAGTTCTGGCATTTCTTTTGTTCGAAGAGCTGAATTGAATTCTTGCATATTCTTATTCATACGGATTTCATTCCCCTATATATCTGGATAGTCAAATCTCTATCAGCTTATTTATCGGGAAAAAACAATAATAAAATTAGCGCTTATAAAGCTTTTTTAGCATAATGCATTTAGATCAATCCGTCAATAGAAGACCAGACCTTTTTCATGTCCTCTGGAACATTAGCCTTGAAAGTATATTTTCGACCTAAATACTCAAACTCTAGGACGTAGGCATGCAGCATCTGACGCCCAATATCAACATTTTTTGCTTTATTTGAGCCATATAATTTATCCCCCAAGATTGGATGCCCAGTTGAGGCCAAATGAACCCTTATTTGGTGCATTCTGCCGGTTTTTGGTTTTGCCTCAACCAGTGAATTTTCCTTTCCTTCATCCAAAACGCGATATTCAGTAATTGCCTCGCGAATTCTGGTCTTGGTATTTAATCTTGCCACCACCTGTTTGCGATAATCGGCTGATTTAGCAATAGAGACCTTTATTATGCCGCTTTTTTTCGAAAATAAACCAATTGTTATGGCCAAGTAAGTCTTCTTGACCTTGCGATTGGCAAACATTTTTTTCAGTTGTAGAAAAGATTCTATCTTCTTTGCAACAACCATAACACCAGAAGTGTCCCTATCAAGACGGTGCACAATTCCAGGGCGCAATTCCGAATCTTTCGATCCATCATGAACATTTACAATTTCTGGATATTTTGTAACTAACACATTGGTTATTGTTCCCGATCTCATACTAGCACTTGGGTGCACTTGTATTCCTGCCTGTTTATTGATAACTAAAAAGTCATCATTTTCAAATATTATATCCAGCTTGACATGTTCATCAGAAACCAACCCATTTTTAACATTTTCCAATTTAGCTTCAATAACATCTGCTTCTTTTATAAGATAAGAAGCTTTTTCAATTTTGCCGTTTACCGTAATATCTTTGGATTTTATTTTTCGGATAATTTCTCCTCGACTCAGCAAAAAAAATTCCCCTTTGTCCTCCGAGGCCTTGGCAAAGGAGAATGTGAGGAATTTATCAAGCCGCATCCCGGCATCTTCTTTTGTAACAATATACTTTTTCATGGTGCCCAGGAGAGGACTCGAACCTCCACGGATTGCTCCACCAGTTCCTAAGACTGGCGTGTATACCAATTCCACCACCTGGGCGTAACCTATAATATCCATCCTATAACCGCAACCTTTTTTATTTTTCGACCGTTGATTGCGACAGCAATCATGAGCTTTTGGTCATAAATTTCGACCAAAAGCGTGTCGAGAAATAAAGAAGGGTGTGGTTATATTAAACAAATGTTTTTATTTTAACATACTTTGCAATCTATTTGCCTCCTCTTGCACCACCGGGCTATCTTCATATTCTCCATGATGTCTGGTCGCATCGCCATAGGTTTCTCTTTTGTGATCCAAATGCAGATTGATCACCAGCTTCATTCCTTCCATATGAGTATACGCATGGAAACGTGGGAATCCTCCGCGGGCCAACTCGCGCACAAAACTCATTTCTTGCCCTTCGCGCCTTTGAAAAGCATATCCCGCCCGACGCATCATGCTTACTGCGTTCTCTTTTATATTTTCAATAATTAATTTCATATTTTTTACTCATATAATCCCGGTCGGGACACCGAGAATCGAACTCGGTCTACACCCTCCCGAAGGGCGCGTACTACCGGTATACTATGCCCCGCTTCATCACATCCCACTTTACCCTATTTTTTCAAACAAATCAACCCTCCATACTTTCTAAAAGATCGAATAATAAAGTTTGGCAAACTTGGGGAAGTAAGCGTCAATTGTAGGCAACATCAATCTTTCTGCAGGCGAATAATTGTCTGTTAAGGCGATCTGTTTATTTCCAGAAATATATTTTTTTGGCATATCCACAACATGCTTGGCTAACAATGTTTCATTATTCACGCCAAATAAACGCTTCTTCA
This sequence comes from uncultured Bdellovibrionales bacterium, assembly GCA_964484505.1. GTDB lineage: Bacteria > Patescibacteriota > Minisyncoccia > Moranbacterales > GWC2-37-73 > CAZAFB01. The sequence continues at coordinate 41,710 of CAZAFB010000009.1, read as the reverse complement.
ACTCTGACTCTGCCATATGCTCAGAAGAATTAACCCCAATCAAAACGATGTTTTGGACTTCAGTTTCGTCACTGCCATAAGCAAAAACATAACTATTGGGAAATGTTTTTTGAAATGTATAAAACATGCTCTGAAAAAAATCAGCATCATTGCCACGCAGCGCCGAAATAAAATTTATCGCATATATACCACCATCATTCAGACGTTTTTTTGCCAATGAATTAAATTCTTTTGTTGAAAGATGCCACGGTACGGAAATAAACGAATTATATGCATCTGAAAATATCATGTCGTATTTTTTTTCATTTTTTGCCAAATAAATTCTTCCGTCAGAAATCTCGTTTTTAATTTTCCGTCCATGCGTGGGAAAATATTCTTCTGCTACCCTTGCGACTTCGGGGTCAAGTTCAACTGTTGTGACATTGGCCCCCTCATAATAATCTATCATATTTTTGGAAAGTGCTTGCGATCCTCCACCAATTACCAAAACGTTCTTGATGTTCTGTTTAAGTAATGGAAAGACAGGATATATACCGGTATATTCATCCATCATTTTTCCATCAAGATTTTCAATACTATGTGAATCAAAATCCAAAAACATCATGCGCACATTTCCCAAAGTATTATTGCTGTTATCTACTACTTTAATATGATAATAATCGCTCTCGTCTTCATACAGCAATTCTTTTTTGGAGACATTGTGTGAACCATAAAATATCAACAGCATAACACCCGCAATAAATCCAGCCAACAGCAGCTTTCTTTCGGGGACATAAAAAATAAACGCGTTGAATAATAATATTGCAGATATGAGATACAAGGTTTCATTGCTGCCCATGTAACCGATGAAAAAAAATCCCGTCAAGAAAGTCCCTAAAATACTACCGATCGACCACATAGCTGAAATACCTCCGGCTTTTTTGCCAATCGAATCAGTATTCAGAAGCTGAAACTTGAAAATGCAAGGATAGGTACAGCCAAGGAAAAAAGCTGGCAAGAAAAACAGCAATCCAACCACACAGCATATCGATACTGCGATTGGTAAATCAAGTAAGGCAATTTTCCTGCAAAATATTGCCAAAAGAGGCACAATCAAAACAACCATAGCAGCCAGAAAGAAAAAAACAAAGGGTACTTTTTTGGAATTATTATTATCTATAACATGTCCACCAAAATAATTGCCTAGCGCGGATCCCAGAATAATAATACCTATTACGGAAGTCCAAGTATAAACGGAAGATCCTACCAATGGAGTAACGATTCTCGATGCAGCAAGCTCCACCACCATCAAAGAAAACCCTGCCACAAAAGCTGAAAAAAGAAAACGATTTTTGACAAATACCTTGTTCATTTTGACGAAGAAAATTATATTCTATGAAATAATGACGGCGCCTCTATTTACACATCATGGGCATTTAAAATTTTCACTTCACCCAATGCTTCCCTTTGATTTCCTTATCATCTTCTTCTTTCTTTTCTTCAATTTTTTCTTTCGCCATTTCGCGCAGCGAGTCAAGTTCTTCATTCATCAATTCTTTTGCGCGCGAGAGTAAAAATTCGCGTTCGTTTTTGGACGCGTCTTCGATTACTTCCGCAAGTAGCACATCAAGAATCGCGCCGATTTTTGGTCCTGGCGTGATTGATAATTCTTTCATTAAATCATTGCCATTGATCTTGAGCATTTTCACCGACACAGCATCTTGAGAAACTTTTTCAATCATATATTCCAAATGACGAAGTTTGTATGGCTTCGCTTTTGGCACACCGCTTCCCAATCGATCGGAAATACGCACATCCATCAAGTCTTTGAGATTTTCCAGTCCGACTTTTTTGATCAAACGTCGCACGCTAGCCTCACCAACTTCTTCCGGATTGTAATAGAACATGTGATTGTCGATGAGCAGCACAACTTTTTCAATCACATCATTGGAAAAACGCAGCCGCGATAAAATTTTTCTCGCCACGCGCGCACCGACATGATCATGATTATAGAAAGTCGCATACGGTCCTTCCCCGCGTTTTGTTTGCGGTTTGGCAATATCATGTAAAAGCGCCGCCAAACGCACTTCCAATTTTTTCGACGGACAATTTTTGAGAGACAAAAGAAGGTGTTTGTATATAGTGTAGATATGATGCCTGTTTTGCGCAACACCAACCCCCTGCTCCAATTCCGGAATCACATATTCCAGCAAGCCTGTTTTGTGCAACATGTCGATTCCCTCTGCAGGATTATCAGATAAAATAATTTTGGTAAGTTCATCCTTGATTCTTTCCAATGCAACATGCATGATCAATTTGGAATTTTCTTTCACTGCTTCCAAAGTTTTCTTTTCAATTTCAAATCCCAGTTGCGCATGAAATCGAACTGCGCGCATCATGCGCAGCGCATCTTCATTGAATCTTTCATCCGCATCACCAACTGCGCGAATTATTTTTTTCTCAACATCCTTCTGCCCGTCAAATAAATCTATAATTTTGAAATTATCACTATCCTCCTTTCGTACATTCGTATAATTCGTAATTCGTAGAGCAATTGAGTTCATCGCAAAATCCCTGCGGCTCAAATCCTCTTCCAGCGTTTCGGCAAACCTCACTTCATCCGGACGACGTCGATCGGAATATGTCGTTTCGATTCGATATGTCGTAACTTCGATTACATCATGCCCGCCTCGCGTCGACGAGCGATCGCCTTCGCGAGTCGAGGCGGGTTCGCGATCAGGATTCGCAAATCCATTTTCAATAAATTTTCCAACTTTAACTCCCACAGTTCCAAACTCATTTTCATAAAAACTGTCCGGAAAAATTTCCAAAAGTTTTTCCGGTTTGGCATTCGTGGTTAAATCCCAATCTTTCGGCTCAATATCCATGATTAAATCACGCACACATCCTCCGACAATATACGCTTCAAATCCAGCCTCTTCTATTTTTTGCAAGACCTCCAGCACCTGCTGAGGTATTTTTCTTATCATATTTTTGTGGCTGTGCCACGTGATTACGAAGCAATTTTACGTGGTGTCCTCGGCAGGAATCGAACCCACATCAATGGCTTAGGACGCCACTGTTCTATCCGTTGAACTACGAGGACTTCTGATTTAATTCGTTGTTTACACTGAGCAAACTCCGATGCATCGAAGCAAGTCAAATTGTGGTGGACCTAAGGAGAATCGAACTCCTACTTCATCCATGCCATGGACGTGTAATACCATTTTACTATAGGCCCTTAAAGCAACATAACAACCATATCACATTTAACAATATAGTCAACGGCTTGTTTAAGGTATATTTTAAGTTAATTTGTTATATTATAAAATAATTTTAATATTTTGTCAAATAATACACCCCTTATTCCTTTTTATCCAAATTGTTCCACGTGGAACATTTTTTGTTTTTAAAAAATGCCTCTATAAAGGATCATTTACAGAAGAAGATTTGGAAACAAATCTTTTTCTTTTATTTTGGGAAAGCACTTATGTCAAATCTGCAGCTTTGATGCTAATTGTTCCACGTGGAACATTTTCAAAACACTTGTTTGATCAGAAACAAAAAACCAAAAAACAAAAACCTCTCGAGTCAACAAAAGCAAACCATTTAATCAAATACGTATACTAAATGTTCCACGTGGAACATAAAATGATTAGAAAATATAAAGAAATAAATTATTAACTGCACAATTTTCTTTTCCTGGTTTTAAGAAATACACCACCGATTCAGGCTTAGTATTTTTTACAAATCGCAACATTGTTCCACGTGGAACATTTTTCTTCTTATTTTATATTACATTCAATATTGTTTAATTAAGCCTCAAGAAACAACCTCCTATAAGATTTTAAGTCAAATCTTTTTGCTTTATATGAGCCATATTTATAATTGTTCCACGTGGAACAATGCTTTTTTAAATACCAAAACAACCACAAAATAGAATAAGAAAAGATAAAAGCTTCTTTTTTTTAATAAAATTATGCCCTTATAAATAAACAGCGCTTGCTAAATATTCACCTGCAAAAAATAATTGTTCCACGTGGAACAATTATAAGCAAAAGGGTATTACAAAAATCATTAATTAAAGATTTTTTGGCATTAATAGCAAAACTTTGAGATTTGAAACGAAATTTTTTAATAGAAATAAGGCTCTAAAAAAACATTTTATATTTTAACGATCATAAAATGTTTCACGTGGAACATTTTATATACAAACAAAAAGCACGCTTGCTAATAAGAAGACTCGCTTAATATTACAAAAATATTCTTCAAAAGGGAAGTGCACAAGGCTTTGTATTTTTTAATAACAGCTTGCCTTTTTTAAAATTGCTCCACGTGGAACATTTTCACTTAACCATTTTGGACAACCGTACGATAACTTGACATTTTATATATTTTATTGTTAAATATAAATATTCCTTTTCTCTGTCTTGAGCTCCACTCCTTCATATTTTTGACATTGTGCTCTGTTGTTCTGATTTATTATTTTATTTTACAAAAATTTGACACATGGTATAATATGCTTAAAGAAAAAAATCATGACCAAAAGAAAAAAAACATTCCTATTTTCAGCTTCTTTGCTTGTATTTATCTTCCTTAGCTGTTTTGTTGCAGGACAAGTACAAACATCCATTAATAAGAATATTTTTGGTGATTCCGACCAAGATGGACTGAGTGATGAAGAGGAGCGTTCCTATGGAACAGACTCTACTAATCCAGACTCTGATGGAGATGGTTACTCTGATGGTGTGGAAGTTAAGAGCGGATATGATCCATTAAAAGCAGCTCCTGGAGATCGCATCATAAGTTCAAACACGGAAGAAAGTTTATCCTCAGTTGCCGATAAAAGCCTGACGGAGAACTTCTCGGCAACGGTTAGTGAATTCTTCGCAGCCAAAGAAACTTCACAAGAAGAAATCTCCACTGATGAAATAAATGACCTCGTATCATCAAATCTCAGTGACAAAATAGGTCCGGCTATAACCTTCGATACTCTTCCTAAGTTGGATCGTTCCCAATTAAATATACAATCTCAAAATTACAAAAATCTTTCCGACAAGGAACGTTCCGAAAAGTTAAAAGAGGATAATGATAAATATGTGCGAGATATTCTCTATCTTCTTTTCAGCAATCTTCCTCAAACCATATCTTCGGCAGCAGATTTTGAATCTTTCAAGAGTACCTTTGCTGATAAATTAAGCGGGCTTTCCAGTGATTCTCCGGATTATGACTATTTTCGTAATCTGGCATCAAGTCTAGACACAGCCTGTAAACAAGCCACGAGCATAGAAGTTCCTGAATCTCTGGTTGACTTGCACATAAAGCTTATCCAATTGGTTAATGGCTACTTGGCTTTGAGAGATCCATCATTACCGGGCGTTGAGGATTCTGTAACCAGGATTATTATAATGTCCAGAGCCAGGATGCTCATAGAATTAACACATACTTTTTTTCAAGAAGCTGATCAGTCATTAGGTTTAACGGAATAAAAAAATAAAAATGAAAAGGAAATTTGCAATTTTATTTTTGGCAATCTTTACGTTTACTTCTGTTTTCGTAATGTTTCCCAGAAAGGCAAACGCCACTTTGATCGTTCATGATCCGCTTGATATGCCCAATGACATCATGACAACAATTGAATCTATTTTTACAACTATCGAGACAACTATTTCTGCCATAGCTACAGATGGAATGTGGATGAATGAAGTGACTGATCGTTATTTGGTTCCCATATTGAAAGTTGCGGCCATTGAAATGATGAACCAAATAATTTCCAATATCGTCAGCAGCGGCAATAACGGCAAGCCGATGTTTGTAACTGATTGGAATGATTATCTTTATACTTCCACACAGAAAAATGCAAGGGTATATATGAATTCATTCTTTAATAGCGTCAGTGCAGGAAGGTTATCCAGTTTAAATTATGAAGGGGCTGGACAATCATATGATAACTATCTAAAAAAACAAGCTGAGATAACGATCTACGGGAGCACCAAGCAGACTACCACCACTATTAATAATTATGTCAGTGATCCGCGCCAAGATCTTTTTTCTAAAGGTAATTTCAAAGCATTTTCTGCCTTTCTATCTTGTTCTAACAATCCTTACTGCTACTCCCTTTCCGCTGAAAACGCCTACGAGAAAGAAATTGATCGCCTGAAGACTATTGCCATAAAAGAAGCCAACACTGACGGCTATTTACCAAAAAAAGTAAATGGGAAAATAGTCACTCCCGGATCACAATTCCAAAGCGCCATGGAGGGTATAGACCAGATGGCTAACAACTGGTTTATGAATGCAACAACTTCTCCGGAACTTATTAAAGCACTTGCAGGAACTGTTGTGACAAAAGTAACCAAAAGTCTAATTGAGGGAATTGCCAGCAGCTAAAGCTAAAAGGTTTTTTATCGATTCAAAAAAATCAACCTGGCTAGGTTGTTTTTTATTGCAGCTAGTATTTTATATGTCACCGCTAGCAGATTCACTGTGTCCGCCTTTGGCGGAAAACATCGACCTTCATCCTCACACCTTTGTGGGTCTGTGCAGACTCGAACTGCAGACCTCTACAATGTCAATGTAGCGCCCTGCCCGAAATGCCTCGAAAAAACTTCTGTGGGTATATCCCGACTCGAACGGGAGACCTCTACAATGTCAATGTAGCGCTCTAACCAACTGAGCTATACACCCATACCTTAAATTTTAAAATTAGAAAACAAAACATGCAGGGCATTCGAGGCGGGCGGGTCTAACCAACTGAGCTACAGACCCAAAACCCACAAGACGCATTATTCAAGCGCCTTTTTAAGATAACTCGATTAAACTGCTTCTGGCTGAATCGATTCTGCTACTTCATCAATAGTCTCAATTTCGCCTACCTTCTCTTCAAGCTTAATGGCACTAATTTCTTGAAAAAACAAAGTCCAGACGACTACTGTCCATGACTGAATCAGCGATGCCGCAAAAATAAGGCTAGCAATCATCACTCCCAATAAAATTACTGCCACTGGCACAATTCCCCAAATCCCAAATAGGGAATAACCGATAGTGCCTGCTACCATTCCTTGCACGACAACAGTGATAATGATAGCAATAATGGCCACAAAAATCAAACATGAAATAGCGACCATAAGCAGACCCATTATTATGCTTTTTTTTCCGTTAGTTACCAACGCAGTATAACCACTCTCGATGGAATGACGTATTTTAAGATCAGCCATAACAATACCAAGACCGGCAAATTTCTTCACAAAATAAGCTCCGACCAAAATCGGCAATAGAATAACAAGCGCAATAAAAGACATCAAAAAACCCGCCACAAAAGCTTTGATGGAAAATAATATCACCACAGGCAAAACAAGAGAAATCACTACTCCGAACAAGGCAAGGAAAAAAATTAAATCAAGTAATAACATTCTCCAAAAGAAATTCCAACTATTCGATAATATTTTCCCCAGCTTTAGTTGCGAATAAATTGCGGTTTCCGTGGTTCCTTTGATTACTGCCACACGGCTTAAAAGAGCCAGGACATACAAAGACAAGGAAATAATCACTGCCAAAAAAATCAAGCTGAACGCCAAAATAAGGTGCTCCTGCAAATAATTCAGCGGACCATGGACTTTTCCATAGTCAAGTTGCTTTTCATCAAACGATATTCCACTTAGGCCACCTCCTAGCATCATAAAAAAACCAAGAATCCACATGAAACGGTTGTTCCAAACAAGCTTCCACGCATCCTTGAAAATGGAGACGTAGTCTATTTGCTTTTGCATATATTTTAAAACTATTGAATTTCTTGCTTCCTTTCCTTGATTTCGGATATTCCCATTATAACATCATATTCTTCTTTTTCTACTGTTTCTTTTTCCAATAAAACTTGCGCTAACTTTTGCATCAGCTCTTTCTTTTCTGTGATTATTTCCTTCGCTTTGTCATAAGCCTCCTCGACAAAGCGAGATACTTCCGCATCTATTTTTTGAGCAGTCTGCTCGGAATAATCTTTTTCTTCATTTATCTCGCGTCCCAGAAAAACGAGGTCTTCTTTTTTGCCAAAAGTACGTGCGCCAAGGTCGCTCATTCCATATCTCGTTACTAAACTTCTGGCAATTCTGGTGGCACGCTCCAAATCACTTGATGCTCCTGTTGTAATATCGCCACAAAATATTTTTTCAGCCACTCTGCCACCCAGCAGCGTAGCCAACTCGTCTTTGAAATAAGCAAGGGAATGTAAGCTTTTGTCTTCAGTAGGCACAGCTAAAGTATATCCGCCTGCCTGGCCACGTGAAATTATGGAAACTTTTTGCACAGGATCCGCATTTGGCAAGCTGGTGGCAACAATAGCATGTCCAGCTTCATGATAAGCGACTATTTCTTTTTCTTTTTTATTAATAACTTTACTTTTTCTTTCCGGACCAAGAATAACTTTTTCAATTGCTTCCTTGAGCTCGTCCATGCCTATTTGTTTTTTGCCACGTCTTACGGAAAGTATTGCAGCCTCATTTACTAAATTTCCCAAGTCCGCCCCGGAAAAACCTGGTGTCCTTTCTGCAAGAGTACGCATGACAATATCCTTCTCCAGAGGTTTGTTTTTGGAGTGTATTTTAAGTATTTCCTCTCTTTCGGAAATATCAGGAAGATCCATAGTAACTCGACGATCGAAACGTCCCGGACGCAAAAGGGCGGGATCAAGCACATCTGGACGATTTGTTGCGGCAAGCACGATTATACTTGCATCGCTTTCAAAACCATCCATCTCCACTAATATCTGATTCAAAGTTTGCTCTCGCTCATCATGGCCGCCACCAAGTCCTGCTCCACGATGACGACCAACTGCATCTATTTCATCAATAAATACTATTGCTGGTGCGCTTTTTTTTGCTTGTTTGAAAAGATCTCTTACACGACTGGCACCGACACCGACAAACATTTCCACAAATTCGCTACCACTAATATTGAAAAAGGGGACACCGGCTTCACCAGCCACTGCCTTGGCAATTAAAGTTTTTCCAGTTCCGGGAGGTCCAAGCAAAAGCACTCCTTTGGGAATTTTAGCACCTGCTTGCAAAAATTTCTTTGGATGACGCAAAAAATCAACTACTTCGCCAAGTTCTTCTTTTGCCTCTTTGGAACCGGCCACGTCAGCAAAAGTAATTCTTTTTTTCTTGTCTTTCGGATCAAGCATTCTGGCTTTGCTCATGCCAAAAGATAGCGCTTGCGAATTGCCACGCTGCGCTTGACGCATCATAAACCACAAAAATGCTCCTATCAGCAAGAAAGGCAGTAGAAAGGGGAGAATAACACCCATCCATTCTCCAAACTTGGATGCCTGTTTGATTTCAATTTGAACTCCTTTGAGTTTTTCTTTGTCTACACCATAATTATTCAAAGTCTCCGTAAACGCACTTTGTGATTCTTTTACTGATTTTTCCTTTGTTCCATCAGCAAGTTCTATTGCTAAATCATTATCTCTTACGGCAACACTTTTAACCTTTCCGTCATTTATTTGCGTCGCTAGTTCGCTAAGAGAAACGTCTTTTGGCTTCTGGGTCGGCGCTTTATAAAGAATCATTATCCCTGAAATAAGCAAAAAAATTATCGTCACGACCGCGATATTTTTGATCATCTTCTCCATATTTATCTATTTTATAATGAATTACTAGTCTTTTTTGACTATCGTTATAATATCACCTTTGCGTTCCACTTTCAAGCCGGCTAACTCGGCTTTTTGGGGCTTGTTTTTGACACTTTTTGCTATTTTGAGAATCTCCTCAATGTTGGCAGCCGAAATTCCCTTGCCAGAACCCTTGACTTGAAAAAGACATTCTCGCAAAAGCGATCTTTGCCTTGAAACATGGATGGAAGTTAGGCTCTCCACAGAGAGTGATACTTTTCCATCGACATTTTTATTGCATAAATTAGCATAATTTCCGCATTTTTCCAAAAGCGCATAATCGACAGCCACATTTTCAGCCAAACGAGAAATAGTTTCCCGAATAGAAGGGTTAAAATTGGTCTCCAAATAGGGTATTAGCCTGTTTCGCACCTTGTTTCTCAAATATTTAATATCTTTATTGCTTTTATCAATTCTGTAATTTAGCTTCTTTTCCTTTAGATAAGCCAAAATAATTTGGCGGGAAATCTGAAGTAGCGGCCTAATTACGGCTCCTCTCTTTGCTTGCATAGCCAAAAGTCCCCTCATGCCACTACCACGAATAATGCGCATGAGAACCGTTTCGACTTGGTCGTCTCGGTTATGAGCTACGGCAATTGAATCAAATTCATATTTTTTGCGCATTTTTTCAAAAAAAGCGTAACGAAAATCTCGCATTTGCTCCTCGCTTGTCATTTTTGGTTTATTTGCGCGCAAAACATTTAGCGGTAAATTATACTTTTTTGCCAAATCCCTCACAAAAGCCTCATCCGCCTCAGAATCTTTGCCTCGGAGGCCATAGTTTACATGGGCAATCCTGAGCGAAAAATCGTATTTTGGAGCCAAAAAAGCAAGCACATCCAAAAGACAGGCGCTATCTGGTCCACCGGAAACACAAACGATGATTTTTGATCCTTTATACCAAAGATCATGTTTATGAGCTGCATTTTGTATTGTCTTAACCAATTTAGCCATAAATTAGCTATTTTCTCTTATAATATCTGCCACTTTCTGAATGGCTTCATTTAATTTTCCTTCTTCGTTAATTACGGTGTAATCATAAATATCAGTATGCTTGAGCCATTCTTTCGTATATTCCATGCGCTCTTGGATATATTCTTCACTAACTCCATCTCGACGCCTGATTCTATCTGCCAAAATTTCCAAGCTTGGCGCATTCACAAATATTGCTTTAATTTCGGGATAAATTTTTTTTGCCGTCTCCACTCCTTTATATTCTATTTTCCAAATACCTACTTTTCCTGATTTTGAAACTCTTTCTATTTCTTCCTTAGTAACTCCATATAAATTTCCATTATAATGTTGAGCCCATTCAACGAATCCTCCCTTATCCCTTTTCTCAATAAATTCCTCTTTTTTAATAAAATAATATGGACTTCCCGCATACTCTCCAGAACGGGGATCCCTGGTTGTAGTTGTTATGACGCGCTCGATGGAAAAAATTTTTTCTAATCCATTGATAATTGAATCTTCACCAGCACCTGACGGTCCGGAAATGATAAAAAGTTTTTTGGTTTCCATTTCGTTAATTAAGAATATTTATATTGAAACTATAGCACAAGATACTTGATTTTATTACATCAAATAATTCGAGTCAAGCAAAAACCGCCTATAAAAGGCGGCTTTTACAATTATAGATGATGGAAATTTATCGCTATGCCTTTACAATCATCAAGCCCATGCGATGTTCCTTCGGCTCAATGGAAAGGATTTTCCATTTGTAAGTTTCACCGGCATGCAACACTTCGTCCATGCGCTTGCCAGGATGCACTTCCTGGAATTCGCTTACGTGAGCCAAGCCATGAATATCTTGGTCTAGATAAACGAATGCGCCAAAAGGATTGATCTTGTCGACTTTTCCTTCCACAATGTCTCCACTCTTATATTTCTTATCTATTTCCGTCCAAGGATCTTTTTCTAAAGCTTTCATAGAAAGGGAAATGCGACGATCATCAATACCAATAACCTTGGCGCGCACTTTGTCCCCGGTTTTCACGATCATACGAGGATCATCGATAAGCTGCCAAGCAAGCTCGGAAATGTGAACAAGTCCTTCCAATTTGTCGCTTTCATTTGCCGAATCTTCCTTTCCTGGAGGGAAAAACTTGATGAAAGCACCGAAATCAACAACTCCGCTGACTTCACCTTCAATAACATCTCCGATACTCATTTGAGAAATTACTTCCTTTTCCTTTTCGCTCATTGCAGCGCGTTCACTAACAATCAGTTTTTCTGTTTCACGATCAGCGTCGAGAATTCTAACGGTAAGTTCTTTGCCTACCAGCTTCTTGAGCAATTCCAAAATTTTATTCTTATCTCCATCTTCTACGCGAGGATAGTGCTCACTGGCAAGCTGGGAAACAGGAATAAATCCGGTGATTCCATTTACTTCCACCATCAAACCACCTTTGTTTGCGTCCATAACTTTGGTATTGAACACTTCCTGCTCACCGCAGCGACGAGTTAGATCATCCCAGGCCCTTTCATAGGAAGCTTCGCGAATGGAAAGTTCAATATAACCATCCTCATTCTCCAAATCAACCAAAGTTGCCGTAACTTTATCGCCTTTCTTTAGCTTGCCACCACTCAAACCATCCTTTATCTCCTTGCCCAAAACTACGCCCGTTCCCAGGGGACCAAGGTCAAGCAACAGAGAACTTGAAGAAACTTCAATAACTGTTCCTTCTAAGACATCTCCTGGTTGCGGGATTTCAAAAGGATTTTTCTCTAACAATGCGCCCATGGGCGAATCGCTGGAAAGATCATCTTTTTTTGCTTTTTTGTCAGCCTTGTCTGCGGCGTCCTCGAGGACATCCTTCTCCTCACCAATAACAGCTTCACTGATTTTGTCCACCTCTTCGGCCAACTTGTCCAAAATATTCTTTTTCGCCATACGAATTTCATAATACTAATCTACAAATTGATGCTAATCTACAAATTGCTAATGATTCAAATATTTGCAATTCGTAGATTCGAATTTTATTCGTAGATTCGAATCGGTTAATAATTAATAATGCAAAAATTTCCTTTATTATAAGGAAATTATTAAGAAAAGCTCAGACGGAATTAAGTCATTCCGCTATTCAATTTTCTTAATAATTAATTGCGCATAGATTGTACACCTAAATCTTTATTTTGGCAAGAGGAAGGCAAAAAATAGCTCGACAAGCAGCTTTTCCTGTGCTAAACTTATTTTGTAATAAACAACCGCAATACGAGATATGCGGTGCTATTTCTTAGCATTCGTATTTCATTCGTATTATTTGTATCGATATGCAAATTCAATATTATGGCCATTCTTGCTTTAAATTAACAACCAAACCTGCCGGACGAGCAACTGACGACATCACTATCTTCTTTGATCCTTTTGACAAAAGCTTCGGTCTACGTCCTCCGCAAGGTCACGCTGATGTTGTTTTTGTTTCACATCAGCATCATGATCATAACAATGTTTCCGCCTTGAAAGACAATCCCGTAATTATCGACGCTCCGGGAGAATATTCCGTTAAGGGTGTTAATGTGGTAGGAATTGATGTGCCGCACGATGACCAAGAGGGAACTCGAAGAGGCAGACTTTCCGCCTTTCTTCTGGAAAGCGAGGATCTGAAGATTTGCCACTTGGGTGATTTAGGCGGAGAATTAACTGGAAAACAGTTGGAAGAAATCGACGGCGTGGATATTTTAATGGTTCCCATAGGTGGAACATACACGCTTGACGGCAAAAAAGCAGCTGACCTTTGTCGCAAAATAGAACCTGCAATCATCATCCCTATACACTACAAAACTAAAGGTTCAACCATGGACATTGCTGATGAAAAAAAATTCTGTGATGAAATAGGATCTTGTCCGCAAGAACTTACCTCCAAACTAACAATCAAGAAAAAAGATCTGGAAGGAAAGCGCATGGAAGTCGTCATCATGAATCCTGAAGCATAAAAATACATTAGATTTCATTTGATATGAATATCAACAGGAAAATAGAAGAGATACGTTCTAGACCGGAAAGTGTACGCGTTAAATACGTTTGGGGAGCTGTAGGTTTTTGTATGCTTATCATCATCAGCATTTGGTTTATTTCCATTCGCACTATGTTTCACCAAAATGAAACGGCTGAAGATTTTTCTGAAATAAGAAAGCAGATAGAGAAGACCACAGCAAACACGCCTTCTATTTCAGAATTAGCCCCTCAGACTAATTTGGAACAAATGCAATCATCCGAAGAAGGCACTTTGCCAGTACAACAAGATATTCAGGATCAATCGGCGGAAAACCAACTGGGGGAAAATAGTTTTTATCCCCAAAGATAACCCTGCTGAAATCGGTTTAATAGAAATCATTTAAATTCAATCAGAAAATATTTAAAAGCCCTCAGGCAGAATCTTTTTTCATTCTCGTGTTGGGCGCATTCAATACCCATGGCCAAAAACATCAAACAACACTCGTTGGAATTCAACCAGGAAAATATCCAGCCGCGCGCGCTCACCCAGGAAGTACAGCAATCATACCTCGATTATGCGATGAGCGTGATCGTTGCGCGCGCCTTGCCGGACGTACGCGATGGACTCAAACCGGTACATCGCCGCATTCTCTATTCCATGTGGGAAAGTGGTCTCCGCCCTAGCGCAAAGTTTCGTAAATCCGCCACCGTTGTCGGAGAAGTGCTTGGTAAATATCATCCGCACGGCGACACTGCCGTTTATGATTCAATGGTTCGCTTGGCGCAAGATTTTTCCATGCGCTATCCGCTTGTTTGGGGGCAAGGAAATTTCGGTTCTATGGATGGAGACAGTGCGGCAGCATACCGTTACACTGAAGCGAAACTCAAACAAATCGCCGAAGAAATGCTTTTCGATATCGACAAAGACACTGTAGACTTTGTACCCAATTTCGATGGCGTGCACAAAGAGCCGTTGGTGCTTCCGGCAAAACTACCACAACTTCTTTTGAATGGAACAATGGGTATTGCCGTCGGCATGGCGACAAATATTCCCCCGCATAATCTTGGGGAACTTGTTGATGCGATCGGCTTACTTATCGATAACCCGGATGCAACAGTTGATGATTTGATGCAATTCGTCAAAGGACCGGATTTTCCAACCGGCGGCATCATCTATAGCTCACCGGAAATCCGCGAAGCATATTCTACAGGGAAGGGAAAAATTGTTACTCGCGCCAAGACAGAAATTGTTGAAACAAAAGCCGGCACTTTTCAAATCATCGTCACTGAAATAACTTACGCCACAAACAAGGCAACCTTGATTTCCAAGATTGCAGACTTGGTCAAGGAAGGAAAACTCGTTGGCATCAAAGATTTGCGCGACGAATCCAGTAAGGATGGGGTGCGCATCGTGATTGAACTGAAAAAAGATGCCTTCCCACAGAAAATTTTGAACAAACTTTTTGCCGTCACAGATCTGCAGAAAAATTTCAATGTGAACATGTTGGCATTGGTTGATGGAATCGATCCTCAAATCCTAAGCCTCAAGTCTATTCTGGAACATTACATCGCCCATCGAAATAATGTGGTAACCCGCCGCACGCAATATGATCTGAAAAAAGCAAAAGAACGCGCGCACATATTGGAAGGACTCAAAAAAGCGCTTGATCATATTGACGCAATAATCGAAACGATCAAAAAATCCGCAACCAAGGAAGTTGCTCATGAAAATTTGATGAAAAAATTCAAGCTTTCGGAAATTCAAGCTAGCGCCATTTTGGAAATGCGCTTGCAAACGTTGGCTGGTTTGGAAAGAAAGAAGATCGAAGATGAGTTGGATGAAAAAATGAAATTGATCGCCAAACTTGAAGACCTGCTCAGCAGCGCGAAAAAGATTTTGGGCGTGGTTAAGGATGAGTTGTTTGCTCTTAAAGATAAATATGGCGATGAAAGAAAAACGCGTTTCATGAAAACTGGCATCAAAGAATTCAAGCAAGAAGATTTGATTCCAAATGAAGAAGCAATTATTACTCTTTCCCAAGATGGCTACATCAAGCGCATGAATCCTTCGGTATACAAAGTACAGAAACGCGGCGGCAAAGGAGTGATTGGCGCAACAACCAAGGAAGGTGATGTCATTGAACAAGTCACTAGTGTGATGACTCATGACAACATGATGTTCTTCACGGACACCGGAAAGGTTTTCCAAACGAAGGCCTATGAAATTCCGGAATCATCAAGAACAGCCAAAGGTCAAGCGATCGTTAATTTCTTGCAAATCTCACCGGAAGAAAAAATCACGGCTATGATTCCGTTCAACAAAGATGACGGATATAAATTCTTCTTTATGACCACTCGCATGGGCGTAGTGAAGAAAACCAAGGTTGAAGATTTCGACAACGTGCGCAGAAGCGGTCTCATTGCAATCTCTTTGGAAAAAGGCGATACTCTCAATTGGGTCAAGCCAACTAGCGGTACGGATGAAATCAATATCTCCACCTCCCAAGGACAAGCAATTCGCTTCAAGGAACCGGATGTCCGCCCAATGGGAAGAAACGCCGCCGGAGTGAGAGGCATTAAACTCAAGGGCAGCGACTACGTTGTGGGAATGGATGCAATGCTAAAACAACAACAAGGGAATCAATTGCTGATTATTACTGAAAATGGCTATGGCAAACGCACCGACATCAAATTCTATAAAATTCAAAAACGCGGCGGCAGCGGTATCAAAACTGCCAGCGTAACTTCCAAAACCGGAAGATTGGCCGGAGCGAATATCATCAATACGGATGATATCGAGGGAGATCTCTTAATTACTTCCCAGCAAGGACAAATCATCCGTATCCCACTTGCCAGCATCTCGGTTCTCGGCCGCGCAACCCAAGGAGTGCGCATCATGAAACCTCAACCGGGTGATAAGGTAGCCGCATCAGCAGTCCTATAAAATAATAAAGCCGTCCCGACCAGTGGGATGGTTTTTGAAATATTGCCAATTTTAAAAAACCGTGTTATCATTCGAGCATCATTAATTTAGCATGCATTGGTTTTCGGCGTATTTTTGCTTTAAATAGCGAAAAATTCTACCAAAACTCATGTATCGCAACCAAACGCTATGGCACTTACGCACAAGCAAAAGGAAAAGGTGACGAATCCTGTAAAACGTCACGAAAAAGACACTGGTTCTCCGGAATATCAGATCGCATTGTTCACCGAGAAGATCAAAAAGCTTACTTCTCACCTCAAAAAGAACAAAAAAGATTTTCATTCCCGCCGCGGACTTCTCAAAATGGTCGCCAAAAGAAGAAAATTGATGGCCTATCTTGCCAAGACCGACGAAAAATCCTACAAGAAAATCATCAAAGAATTGGGACTTAAGGGATAAAACAGACGAATACGCACGAATTAATTACGGATAGACACAGATCACGAATAAATTTCTTTTGCAATTCGTGCTTCATGAAAATCCGTTTTTAATTTGTGTAAATTAGTTATCTTATAGTTATGACTAAATTAAAAGAACAACGCGTTGGCGTGTTGGTGGATATTCAAAACCTCTATTACAGCGCCAAAGCCATCCATGGCAAGAAAGTGAATTTTGGTAAAGTGCTTGAAGAAGCAATTGCTGGCAGAAAATTCATCCGCGCCATCGCCTATGGAATCCGCACCATTGAAGGACAAGAAGAAAAATTCTTTGAGGCATTGGAAAAACAAGGTTTTGAAGTGAAAACCAAAGACCTGCAAGTTTTTCCCGGCGGACAAAAGAAAGGGGACTGGGATGTGGGAATCGCTGTTGATGCTATCAAAATGTCCAAAAATCTGGACGCGATCGTGCTGGTTTCCGGGGATGGCGACTATATTCCCGTTGTCCAATATGTCCAAAGCACAACAGGTTGCCGCGTCGAAGGCATGTCTTTCCTCGAAAGCACCAGCGTCAAGCTGATCGAATCTCTCGACGATTTCACCAATTTATCGGAAAGCAAGAAGAAGTTTTTGATATAAACAAAACATATTCGAAACTACGAAAAAGATGTTCAAACGTCCTTTTTGATTGACAAAAAAGCCTTTTTAGGGCAGACTGTAAATAGTTATTAACAACTAACAAGCCTATGCTGGTGCGTCGTAGATACAATGATAAACCAAAAACATTCAACAAATAACTAACAGCAACTTTTGCAAGTTATTAGTTGTAAGTTTGGGATTAACATCGTGTTTATAACGTCACAAGCGCAAGGCTAGTACGTTCCTATGGAACAAAAAAAATGGTCCCTCCAAATCGGTGGGCGTGTTCTTGAAATCGAAACCGGTCTTATGGCTAAACAGGCCAGCGGGGCAGTAACCGTGCGCTATGGCGATACGGTTGTTTTGGCTACTGCAGTAATGAGCAAGGGTGCTTCAAAAATCAGTGGCTATTTTCCTTTGATGGTTGATTACGAAGAACGCTATTACGCAGCAGGCAAAATCAAAGGCTCTCGTTTTATCAAAAGAGAAGGACGCCCTTCCGATGATGCAATACTCACCGGACGCGTTGTTGACCGCACCATTCGTCCTTTGTTCAACAGCCGCATGCGTAATGAAGTTCAGGTTGTCGTAACCGTACTCTCCATTGACGGTGAAAACGATCCGGATATCATTTCCATGATTGCCGCTTCAGCGGCTCTCACTCTTTCAGACATTCCATGGAACGGACCGATCGGCGCCGTACGCGTGGGACGCCTCAATGGGGAATTAATTCTCAATCCTGTCAATGGCGAATTGGCAGAAGGAGATATTGATTTGATAATCTCCGGAACAAAGGAAAAAATCAACATGGTTGAAGCAGGCATGAACGAAGTACCGGAGGAAGATGTGGTAAAAGCTTTCGCTTTTGGACATGAAGCTATAAAAAAGATTGCTGCCTTTATTGAGGATATCGCTAAAGAGGTAGGCAAACCAAAATCTGAGCCCGCTTTGCTTGCCGGAACTCCTGAATTCGAAACTGAAATCAAAGAACTCTTCCTTAAAGAAAACTTGGGTGAAATTCTCTATGACAAAAATAAGAAAGTGATCGAGACAAAGATCAAAGAAGTCAAAGAAAAAATCAACAGCTATATTGATGGAAAATATAGCGCTGAAGACACGGACAAACTCAAAGAAATAGCCGAACAAGTTTTTGAAGAAGCCTCCGATGAAATCGTCCACGAAAATATCCTCAAAAATGAGCAGCGTCCTGATGGACGAAAAATCAATGAAGTGCGCCACATTGATTGTCGCGTCGGTCTTCTGCCAAGAACACACGGCAGCGCCCTTTTCACTCGCGGCGAAACCCAAGCTCTTACCATTACCACCCTTGGATCACCTGGCGATGAACAAGTCATCGACACAATGGAAGTTGATACTAAAAAAAGATACATTCATCATTACAATTTTCCGCCATTCTCCGTTGGCGAAGTACGTCCGATGCGCGGACCAGGCAGAAGGGAGATCGGTCATGGTGCGCTTGCCGAAAGAGCATTGGTTCCAGTACTTCCTTCCAAAGATGACTTTCCTTACACTACGCTTTTAGTAAGTGAAATTTTGGAATCCAACGGTTCTTCTTCCATGGCCTCCACTTGCGGCTCAACTCTTTCCCTTATGGATGCTGGCGTACCCATCAAACGTCCTGTCAGCGGAATTGCTATGGGAATCATAGTTGGCAAAGATGATGCATTTAAGGTCTTAACCGATATTCAAGGACTTGAAGATCATTATGGCGATATGGATTTTAAAGCTGCTGGAACTGAAAAAGGAATTACGGCTTTGCAAATGGATGTCAAAGTCGACGGCATCACCGTGGAAATGCTAGAAGCCGTGCTTAAACAATCCAAAATTAATCGTGCTGAAATTCTGACCATCATGCTCTCAACTATTCCAGCTCCACGTGAGAACATGTCGCAATACGCGCCTCGTATCATTACCATGCATATTAATCCTGCTAAGATCCGCAATGTGATCGGCACAGGAGGCAAAATCATCAATGAAATTATTGATGAAACCGGCGTACAGATCGATATCGAGGATGATGGTTCTGTCTTCATCACTTCGGTCGACGAAGCTTCCGCGTTGAAAGCTCAGCAATGGATCGACAACTTGACTCACGAGGTCAAGCCCGGCGAAACATTCAATGCTAAAGTTACCAGAATCATGAACTTCGGAGCATTCGCTGAAATCCTGCCTGGCCAAGAAGGGTTGATTCATATTTCAGAGCTTGCCGACCATCGCGTTGAAAAAGTGGAGGACATCGTCAAAATTGGAGATGTGGTGCCTGTCAAAGTGAAAAATATCGACGACCAAGGTCGCATTAATCTTTCCGTCAAGACTGTTGCCAAAATAATGCACTAGCTCCAAGCTAATGGTTGGCTAAAAAATTGATAGGTTGTATAATAGGAGTGTAATTTAGTTACACTTCTATTTATTTTATATCCAAAACAAAAATATGTTCGGCGACAAAAAAAATCTGCAATCTCAAGTAGCGCAAAATCCTCACATACACACCATGCAGCAGGATCTTTCCAGTCCATCTTTTATCTCAAGCTCCTCCCCTGCGGAAAAAATTGACTCTGGAAGCATCAACACAGCTGCTGAAAAAATTTCTGCGCCCAAAACAGAATCGATATCAGTGGGAAAAACTCCGATTCCGCAAGCTCCCAGCCCCTTTTTAGCAGATATGCCAAGTCAAACCCTGTCTCAACAGCAAACCAACCAAGAAAAAGCTCGCCAAATACAAGCCGAGCCTCCTCGACAACCAATCAAATTTACAGACAACTACGCTGCAAAGCAACCTTCTTCCAGTTTTATAAATGAACAAATCATCATAAATGATGAAAAAACCAAAAAACCAAGAGCTAAGTTATTATTGCTGTTTTTTATCTTATGCATTATCATCGCCGCAGCAGCAGGAGGATATTATTTCCTAAAAAATAAAGCTCTGCAAAAAAATATCTCTTCCGAAAACAACGCACCCGCAAATGAAATTGTAGCAATAACTCCGGCTTTGGAAAAATATTCAACCCAGCAACCAAATTACCTTAAAGTAGATATGTCCAATGCGAGTCCGGAACAAATTCGCGCCACACTAAAGGGCGTGCTATTGGACGTCGAAAAAACACCCTCTACAACACTTCTGGAGTTCATCATAACAGACGCTAATAATAATCCGGTGTCTTTCCCGATCTTTGCCATAGCCGCAGGTATAAATTTTTCTAATGAAACAAAAGCGAACCTCGAAGAAAGTTTTTCCCTCTTTGTTTTCAATGATAACAACAATATACGACTTGGCCTCTCCTTACGGCCAAAAAACAAAGCGTTGGCTCTAACGCAAATGTTATCTCAGGAGAATCATCTGATAGAAAATTTAACACCTCTTTATCTAGGAGAGACCATTTCTACGCCCAAAAACAGCTTTTTTAAAGATAGCTCCTACAACAATATCAAAATTCGTTACCTTAATATAGCTCAGGAAAAAGCACTATCCCTTGATTACGCTTTTAACGAAGAATCTCTACTTATTGCTACAAGCAGAGATTCTCTACGAGCAATCATAGACAAGATCAGCACTCAACAAACAATGAGCAGCACTACTGTGGAGGCAAATTAAGGTTTTAAACCCCAAATTAAAGCCTGACTGTGGATAACTTGTGGAAAAGTGTGCATAAAAAATAAAATAATTTATTTTTTATTTAGTCAGAGTTTTACAAAAAATGACTGCGACAGTTATGCCAGCTGGAGTTTGAGAAAATATCTATTGTTATAGCCAAAATATAAATTAGCTACTTGCTAAGATTGACCCGGAACATTTTTTCTGCTATAATAGGTACATAAGTTGCTTAAAAATTTAGTCCTACTAATGGTAGAAGGATTCCAATCACAATTTCCCCCTATTTGTGGTTGGAACTCTTCTACTATTCAAGCGTTTTGATCAATGTATCAAAGCCGCCTTCGGATTTTTAAATTCTGGCCGAAGGACCCCAAAACAAAAATAAAAAAATCTTTTTCAAAACAAAAATAAAAAAGAAAAAGAAAAGTTCTTTCAACAAAAACAAAGGCTAAAAGCCAGAGAACGGTAGAAGAATGACCTTGAAAAAATAAAAGCCAGAAACAAGAGTCAAAAAAAATACATGTACACAAAATACATGTTATGGGTAAACTCGATGCCACTTCACCCGGGCTAAAAGTTTCAGATTAACATGTTGGTACATGACAAACATCCGGCGCTGCCGCCACATATTATATATTTTGGGCGCTTGCAGCGCCGGGTAACCATACCACGGAAAACATTTATCGATTGAAGTACCCGGAGAGGGTGTTTTTTTGTATCTAATCAGTCATACTTATGGGAATTTTATATAAAAGCAAAGACAAGCGTCACCAGACAGGGTTCTCAGGAGAAGAAAGTGCCGGATTGTTTTTAAAGAAAAAGGGATACAAAATAGTTGAAACCAACTATCGCAATAGCCTTGGAAGGCAATTGGGAGAAATTGATATAATAGCCAAAGATGGCGATTATTTGGTTTTTGTGGAAGTGAAAACCAGAACTGTTTCGAAAAATAAACATGCTTTCCCCGCAGAAGCCAATATTACCAGAGATAAGCTTCATAAACTTAACAAAATCGCCCAATCATATCTAAAAAGCAAAAATTTATGGCAAGTACCATATCGCTTCGATGCTGTTTCTGTTTATGTGGATAGGGATTCCCAAAAAATAACCGAAATATCTCATATTTGTAGCATTTTCTTCTAGACAAAGTTGTTACATTTGCTATACTTAGATGGTAATAAGAGCTAGAAATTAACTACTATCAAAAATCCCTATGGCACTTGATCAAAAAATAATCGAGGAGTTAAAACAGCAACTTGTTGCCCAAAAAAACCAACTAGAAAGCGAGCTTTCCCGTATTGGAGACCCGACAGACACCAGTGGTGACTATCAAACCAGGTTCAATGAAATAGGTCCTGATGAAGATGAAAATGCCTCGGAAGTGGAAGAATATACTGACAATTTGGCTTTGGAAAATTCTTTGGAAAAACAATTTAAGGAAGTAAATGAAGCGCTTTCTAGAATTGAAAATGGCACTTATGGTAAATGCAGCAAGTGTGGTAAAAATATTAATTTGGAAAGATTGCGCGCATATCCAGCAGCAAAAACATGCACCGAGTGCTAGAATTTTTGCAAAAATACCCAAAAATAAACTATTTTCTGCTTTTTGTTTTGATTTTGGGTATAGATTTTGCTTTTAAAATTAAAATCCGCGTCAGTGGCGGATTTTTTGTTTGCAATAATGGTGTTTCCTGGGGCTCACTTCCTAATATTTCTATTTTTTGGCTTATTATAGCACTTATTTTTATTAACCTTCTCTATTTATGGTTTTTTCGCAATAAAACAAGTTTTTTGCCTTTTTTATTAATCCTTTCTGGAGGAGCGGCCAATATAATAGATCGCTTATACTTTGGGTGTGTTACTGATTTCATTAAAATTCCCTTTCTTCCTTTTCCCCTTTTTAATATTGCAGACATGTTAATAACCTGTGGATTTATCATTTTATGCCTTTTTTTGTTTAAAAAACAACCTTTACCTGTGTATAAATTGTGATTATTATATTTATAAACCTGCTTTCTCTGTTAATAACCCTGTTAAAAGTTTGTGTTCTTCTAGTCTTGCTGATTTTATTTTCATCAAAAACAATCTTATCAACAGTTCTGCCCACCAGAAAAGTACTTATATTCAACAACGCTTTTTCAGATAATTTCCTAGCCTGAAGCCATTATTTATAATTATCCACTTATTCAGTAGCCTAATAATAGTAATAATAGTTTCTTATATAAATAATAAATTATTAATATAGTTTATAAAAACTACTGGGCAAGCAAGTTTGTTTTAACATAAGTTATATGATATAATTTCTCTGAAATACTTATAAAACAAATATGAAAAAGGAAATAGTTTTTAACATTTTATTCACAGTAAGTATTCTTTTTGTGTATGCAATTTTTCCCACAAAGAACAATTTTCAAAATATTGCCGTATCAGTTTGTTTTTTTCTTCTTGTACCGATACTTTTCAATTTAGTTGTTACCAAGAAATCTTTCAGGGAGATGGGTTTTTCATTGAGTTGGTGGAAAGAAGGATTTTTGTGGGCTTTTATTTCATTGGTTGTGGGGTTGTTACTTTTTTATGTAGCTTTTTATTATACCGGATTTGCACAGCATTACGTTTTGGAAAAAGAAATTCAAAATAATTTCTATAAATTTTTATCTTACGAGTTTTCTTTGGTTTTGCCATTTATAATACTTTATGAATTTTTTTTCAGAGGTTTTTTTATGCTTTCATTAAAAAAACAGATTGGCTATTCGGCAATATTGGTGCAAGCGGTGTTTTTTGTCTTATTTTTGGTATTTACAGGTTCTTTTGATTGGTATTTTGCGCCTTATTTATTGTTTTCTTTATTTTCCGGAATAGTTGCTTACAAGAGTGAATCGATAATTTATTCTGCAATTGCCAATATTGTTTTTATGGTTATAGTTGATGCTAGTGTAATAGCGACTCGATAATGATATTATTTTTTTAATTAAATAAATATGAAGCCTTTTTTGAAAACAAAAAAAATAGCCATTATTTTTGGTGTGGTTTTTCAGATGGCAATATTGATTTTTTCACCGCTTTTAACATTAGCTGCTGATCCGGTTGTTGGAGCAAGATTATTAAGGCCGGCTGACTTAAAAGAAGCATATGTTGCTTCCATGAAAACACAAAGTCCGGAAGTAAAAGTAACATTTGATAATCAGACAGCTAGGACGGGAGATGAAATAACGGCTCAGGCGTCACCGCAGGGATTTATGGGAAGCGCTGATGAATTATATTACACCTGGTATTTGAAAAGATCGGGTTGCGAATTGGGATCGGGAGGTGGTTCATGTGACAGGGATGGTGATGGAAAAGTCACAGTTAATGATTGGAAAATAGAAGCGGCCAGGATAATTGTTAGAAATGGGTTTGATAGTGAAAATGATGCTGATTATAGTGGCTCTGGTGACTCGGATGATGATGGATATAAGGCAGACCCTAGTTTAAATGATTGGGAAATGCCCTACAAGTCCCAAAATGATGTAGAAATAGAAGATTGTTACATCCAAGATTTTGAAAGGGGAAGATTTTATGAATTAAGAAAAACAGTTCCTATTTATAGCTGTGAATCAGGCGGTTCGGTTGCTTGTGGAAAAGATGAACAAACAGCTTGTACTTCTGGCAATAAAGATATATGCGCAGAAACCACAGACTATGCTTGTAAGGTTGAGGATGATGAAGATGTGGAAAATTTTCGAGCTGAAGTAAAATGTCCTCAGGTTGATGGTTTACCTGCGGCGCAGCAAAAAAGTCCGGTCTGTGGTGAACCAAACAGAACAATTTTTGAGTATATAGCAGGAGATTCAACAAACAACACATTTATATGCGGCATATTGGAAGGAGATTCGAGCACTGGCGGCAAATGTGCTGCCATAACAACAGGTTCACCGACTTGTACATTTAAAAAATCAAACAATCTTTGTAAGCATTTATTTCCAACCCAGGTTCCTCCCAAAGATCTGAGCGGCTCAAGTGTAAAAACTGGAGATGGGGAATTTACGGTAGCGGAAGAAAATTTCTGGGGAACAGATCCGAATAATAAGTCCACTGCTGAAAATGGAATTCCAGATGAAGCTAATGTGCTGGGCTTGGGTGCAAAATCCTTTTCTTGGATATATAGAACCGGAGATCAGGTTGGACTTGCGGTGGAGGGAGTTGGTGCGGTGGCTACCAAACACGACGACAATGCCTATATGAGGACCTGGGCTTTTTCAAAAAATGTATGTAAGGAACTCAGTGATGAAATAAGGGACAAGAGAGCCTTTTACGTTGAATATCAAGAGGTTCCGGAAGTTAATACGGGATTTCTTACCACAGTTTTTGATCTCAACGATTGTCTTGAGGAAAACCTTATTGATCCTACTGGAGGAGGTATCGGAAATTTAGATGTTAATGTTTTGGCAGCTCCGGCAAGAGCCAATAATGATTCCGCAGGCATTGGTATGGGTGATAATATTAGGGCTCAAGCAACGGTTAGTGGCACAGATGACGTTTCTTCTCTTTATTACGAATGGACGGTTGAGGCAAGCAGTGACGGTACAAAAGCTCCCCTCGATGACAAGTGGATAGATATCACAAACAAATTAGGCAAACATTCAACAATAAAAGGTTTTGGCATTAACACTTTTGAATTTAAGGCCGAATTTCCGGAGGATATTTTTATGGGGTCCAATAGCCTGGTGCAATACATAAGAGTAAAAGCAAAAGTATCTGAAAATTCTTCCGATCAAAACAGAATAGGCAGGGGCTCTGCTATCGTTCAATTGACCAAATCAAATACTAACGTAGTTCCATATTTGGTGCAGGCTGATGAAGAGGGGAAAATATCTTTACGGAAGGACAGTGCTATATGCATCGAGGAAGATGAAATTGCGGAGTGTCCTATAGTGGAAAACTCCATAATAGGGATGGTGGTCCCTAATGATGATGGAAAACTTACTAATTTTTCTTGGAGAATAAACAAGGAAAGTGTTTCTTGTGATAGCAAATATTCTTCGGATTGTAAGGATGCTGATAGCGACGTGATGTTTTTTCCAGCCGTAGGAATGGTGGGCGAAGTTTTTGAAGTGGAAGTTACCTTTAAAGATACAGAAACAAAAATGGCCCAAACAGCTAGTCGCAAATTCAAAATAGTCCAACCTTCAATGAACATTGTATCTGCAAATGAAGATCTGGCATGGCCCAAACAGCTGGGAGTATATAAGGACATGGAAGGAAATGAGACGCCAGACAGTAGCAGTGTACTTTTTGAGACAAATCAGGGAAATACTGTTGCCATGAAAGCGAGTTTTACCCCATCATGGATAGGTGATTATGCGACTTACTCTTGGGATGTCAATGGCGAAAGTCAGGCGGAAAATGAAGACCTTGAATTTTCAGCAGAGAGCGAGATAGGATCAACCTATAACGTATCAGCGGAAGCAGTTTATGCTATGGCAACGGATGAAGAGCAGGTTTCAAATATACGTAAAGCCCTTTATAATATTTGGGGTGTTTCGGCTCAGGATGCCACGGAAAGATATTTAGATTCCTCGGTGCAAGTAGAGGTGGTTCAAAATTATGACGAAATGGCAAAAGTCAAAGGAGGAGTTATGGCAAGCTTGATCAGTAACTTGCCGGGAGAAATGATGTTTTTGCTAAGACTGGCGTTAACCGCTGTTTTGATGGTTATTGTTACTGGGACTATTTTCTATATCACTCCAGGATTAGGCAAAGAAAAGACTCTCTAAAAAAACGAGACTCAAGGAATTAAACGATAAATGAATATAAAAACAAAAAAAAGAAAACCAAAGGGTTTGGTTGTAAAACTTTCCCTCTATCTCTGCTTGGGCTTATTCCTCTGTATTCTTTTTTCCCATCCCGCCCACGCAGAATTCAAATACCCACTCCTTGAACAATTTCCGGGATTCTTTAACGCAGGCTCAACCCCAACTTTTCCGGATTTGCTTTCTGCTGTTTATAAATTCGGTATTTGGACCGTGGGAATTGCCGCATTCTTTATGCTTACTGTCGGAGGTTTTCTCTATGCTACCAGCGCAGGAAACACCGCTTCCATAAGTTCAGCCAAAAACATCATTACAGATGCCCTTTGGGGCCTGGTCATGGCTCTGGTCGCTTATCTGCTCCTTTATGTCATCAATCCTGATTTGGTAAAGCTGAATCTTAATCTGATTTCAGTGGGGCTTAACACCGCAACGACGCCGGGGACAGTGGGGGGTGGGAGTGGTATTTTTCCGGGAGGATCAGGAAAATGTTCTCCTCAAACAAGTGGAAGTTGCTCTATCGCAAACATGACAGCTATTTTTGGCAGCAATGCCTCGAAAGCATCAGGTATATGTTATGCCGAAAGTAGGGGCATATCGAACATACCCAGTGGAGTTGATGTCTGCAAGGGAAACGGCAGAATCGATCCTGTTTCGTTTGGTCTTTTTCAGATAAATATTTCTGCAAATAAGGTTGCAGGACTGAATTGCCCCAAGGCTTTCAATAGGGTATATAATGGAACTGTTGCCAAGGACAAAACTCTTTGCTGGGTAACCGATAGAAGTCTTTATGAAAAATGTGTTGCTGCAGCCAAAGATGTTAATAATAATATTGCTACTGCAAAGCAGCTATCTCGCAACGGAAATTATTGGGGAGCGTGGGGGGCGAACAAGAATTGCAGATATTAATATTTTCAAAAAATGAAAAGAATAGTAATTATTATTGGAGCAATCCTGTTTATCGTTATTTTATCGGTATATTTTTTTGTGATTAATAAAAAAAACCAAAACAATAGCGATATTTCTTCCAGTCAAGAAAACAAGGAAAGCTTGATTGATAAAACGCAGGAAAGAATTACCATAGAGACCAATGAGGGAACCGTGCAAATAAACAACATATACAAAGAAGGCGGAGAGCTTTTTAAGGGAGGAATAACTTTCAAAGAAAGTTCTGATTATTATATTTCTTTTGATGAGGTAAGCCAATCTTTTTCAATAGCTATAATGAATGCGGAAGATCTCTATGGAGCACGCGCTAGGGCGGAAGAAGAATTTGTGCGAACGTTGGGAATAACCAATGAACAAGCTTGTAAACTAAAAGTTGATCTGGGAGTTCCCTATAATGTGAATCCGCAATTACCTGCAGATAATTACGGACTTAGTTTTTGTCCAAATGGCAAAGATTTCGATGCTATAAAAGGTTTGTAAAAATAAAAACAAATGTTAAAAAAAATATTCATACTATCGCTGATAGTTTCAGGCATTCTCGTTTTTTTCTGGGGAGTGTATAATTTGGCGTTCAAAAAAAACACCATCAATGACCGTGCTTCTGAAAAATCAACACAAAAAGAATCAGCATCTACAAGTCAAATTAATGCGGTTGAAAAAATAGAACAGATAACCGAGGAAGGCGTACTTGCGGCGATGAGCTTGAGAAACGGAAATGCTATAAGATATTATGCTAAGGATGGGAAAGTTTGGGAGGTTGACCTGGATTCCTTGAAACAGAAAGTGGTTTCAGAAAAAGAACTTCCGGGAATTACGAATGCCCTTTGGTCTCCTGACGGAGCGCAAGTGATAACAAGTTTTTCCAAAGAAGGATCCAATTATTTCTACACCTATAATTATCAGACCAACAAAAGTGCAAAATTGAAGAGTAACCTGGATTCGGCTGCCTGGGATTCGATGGGGGCTAAGATAATATATAAATATTTTGATCCCAAAAAAGAAGAAAGAACTCTTAATGTGGCGAATCCCGATGGTAGTGAATGGAAAAAAATTGCGGACCTGTCTTTTAAACGTGTGGAAATTTCTGCCGTGCCTCAGTCGTCAAATATTTCTTTTTGGAACACTCCCAAAGCCGAAGAAGAAACCCAACTGTTTGTTGTCGGAGCTGGAGGAACGGATTTGAAAAAAATATTCAGTGGAAAATTCGGAGCTGATTACTTATGGTCACCAAACGGGCAGAAAGCGATTGTGGGAAGCCTGGAAGAAAAAAACAGCAAGAAATTTGTCTTAGGTATGATAAACAAAGACGGAGAATATACAAATCTGGGTATCCCCACACTTGCTTCTAAGTGTGTTTGGTCTGCTGATAACAAAACAATCTACTACGCTTTGCCAGGAGATGTTTCTGAAGATGCTGTGATGCCAGATGAATATTTGGCAGGCAAGCTCAATACAGTTGATACTTTTTGGAAAATGAATTTGGAGACCGGCAAAAAAGAAAGAATCATTGAATTGAAAGAGTTAGACGGAAAATATGATGCATCCGAGATGTTTCTTTCTGGCAATGAAGACGCTCTGTTTTTCATAAATAGGACTGACTCCAAGATTTATCGCATAAAGCTATAGAAATAAAACATATGCAGATTAGGAAATCCTTCCTCTATCTCTGCTTGGGCTTATTCCTCTGTATTCTTTTTTCCCATCCCGCCCACGCAGAATTCAAATACCCACTCCTTGAACAATTTCCGGGATTCTTTAACGCAGGCTCAACCCCAACTTTTCCGGATTTGCTTTCTGCTGTTTATAAATTCGGTATTTGGACCGTGGGAATTGCCGCATTCTTTATGCTTACTGTCGGAGGTTTTCTCTATGCTACCAGCGCAGGAAACACCGCTTCCATAAGTTCAGCCAAAAACATCATTACAGATGCCCTTTGGGGTCTGGTCATGGCTCTGGCTGCTTATCTGCTCCTTTATGTCATCAATCCTGATTTGGTAAATCTGAATCTTAATCTGATTTCAGTGGGGCTTAACACCGCAACGACGCCGGGTGTGGTGGGGGGCGGGAGTGGTAGCAACAACACTGCCATTACCAGTTCCGGAGGTCCATGTACAGGTACAAATTCAGGATGTTGCAAGGCAGGAACAAAATGCGGAGATTGTTATAATTGTACAGATTTTTCCAATAGTTACAGCAGGCTTTGTTACAAGGGCGCTTCAGGCAGTACGGGATGCAAGCTTAATTCTACTTTGGCGGGAAAAATAAATAGTGCAAATCTTAGCTCGGTGGGAGCGGAAGTTTCCGAAGCTTGGCCGCCGACAGTTGGTCACAGTGATCCATGTCATGCTAATGGAACATGTGCTGACGTCAGATGTAAAAATGGATGTGATAATGAAAGCAAGGAGAACATTAAAAAAATATATAACGCCCTAAAAAGTACTGGACTTAAAGTGGTTTATGAAGGTAAGGATTGCGCATCATTTAATGCTATAGGTGTTTATTGCAAGAGATATTCGACTACTACAGGATCTTCTTTTCACGTGGAGATGTAGTATCAATGGACAATAGAGATATTGCGACTAATATCCAAAAAACAAAAGCCAGATCGTTTTTCCAATAAGGGGTATCAACCAGTCCGTATAGCAAAAAAGAAGCAAATATTGATAAAAACGTCCAAGCCCAAAGGGCGTTTTTTTTCTTGTTTTGATCTGCCAAAAATTTCCAAACAGTCATCATTAGCAGAATGAAGCCCAGGAAACCGACAAGTCCTGTTTCCAGCCAGAAAGCCAAATATAAATTATGCGGCTGAGGAACCGCCCATTCCAAATAGGGTGGAAAATGTTTTTGGTATTCAAGATACTTAGTTTGAAAATTTCCCAAGCCTATTCCCCAAAAAGGATTATCTTTCAAGATTGTAGTTGCTGATTCCCAAATCATAATGCGGGAAGCCAAAGAAGATCTTTCCGGGATACGCAATAAAGAAATAAAATTTTGCGAACCGACCAAGGGGATTGCCATCAGGAGAGAAATTGCAAAAATAATGATTAATTTTGAGAAGTAGCGGAAAAGATTGAATTTGACAAACAAAAAAGGTAAAGGTATTGCCAATAGAGTGGCAGATATTGCACCAGCTGATTTTGTAAGCAGGAGGGTTATCAAAATTGAACCGGTTGCCATTGCATAGAGAAAAGAAAGCTTGTAAAGCATTTTTTTCCAGGAAAGTATAAAAAAATAAATACCAATAAAAATGTCAGGCATTATATACATCGCCAATTGGTTTGGTGATTCATAAAAGCCGCGTAGTCGTCCATCGTAAGTAAAAATATTTGACAAAGCAAAACCCAAGGCAATGACCGAAACCAAACTGATGGACAAAAAAAGGACAAATAAAACAGTTTCAACATGCGAAGGTTTCTTTTTTAGCTGAATGGCGACAAGGATACTGAATAACGAAGGAAGCAGAAGCCATTGCAAGAAAATGGAAAGTGATTTTGCACAAAGGCCGTTGTGGCATAAAGACAAAAAACCACCAAGTAAAATAAGAAAAGTGAAGAAGATAAAAAGTTGATTTTTTTTAACAAATTGCCAAAAATCATTTATGGAAGTTTGGAAAATTAATATCAAAAATGAAGCGAAGCAAAAAACTAAAAATAAATTTAAGGGCAATCCAAAAAAGGAAAACCTAAACAAATAAAGAGGGGCGCTTAAGAGTGCTATGCAAACAGATGTAATTACCAAATCATGTTTTTTTATTTTCATAGGTTGTGCTAAGAGCGCTTAATATAAGGAAAATAGGTAATACATGAACTGAGTATAGAGGATTCTCTACTATTGAATGGGTAGCGAATACTAGAATACTCAAAAAACCAGCAAGAGCAAAATAATCTCTTCTTGCTGCCTGCCAGAATGATTTCATTGTAGCAAATAAAAATCCCAAGAAAAATATGAGCGAAACAAAGCCTGTTTCTGCGGCAATATCCAAATAAATACTGTGAGCATAAATCGGCTCTCGATAATCTGCACAAGGCTTAACCGCTAAGGCATAATTTCCAATGCCTACACCAAGAGGATGAGAAGCAATTATGGAAAGTGCGTTTTGCCAAGTTTGGATCCTGCCAGCGTTGGATCCTTCAGAAGGCGAAAAAGAACTCACCAGACGATTTCCAACAGGTCCGGAGATGGATATCAAAAATATTATCAAAACGGCACCTATGCCCATCAGAGTCCTTCCAGAAAGCTTTTGGCGGAAGTTTAATAGCAACCAGAGGACGAAAAACACAAGAGCTGAAATTAATCCCAGGTAGCCTCCACGAGAGAAAGTTAAAAGATTTGTCGTCAAAAGTATTATGCCGCAGCAGAGCCAAAAATAGCGAAAACGCTGGCTTTGGAAATAAAGAGCTATGGAAAAAGGCAGGGCCATACCTGTAAAGTATGCCAACATGTGTGGATCTGGAAAAACGGAAATTGCTCGCAAATAATCCCTTCCGGCAATGTTAACAAACCAGCTGGGATAATTTTGAACGGCGGCTGCGAAAGAGTTACCTAAAAAAAAAGGAGAAACATATTGACCCCAAAAGCTAGCAAGCAGGCTCTTATCTGCAAAATACTGAGCAATAAATTGACCCAATCCTAGAAATGAAACAGAGGCTGCCCCCAAAATAAAGGCTTTAATAAAGGAAATTTTTATTTTATAATTTGTCGCTAAATCTGTGGTTATAAAGTAAATTGGGGCAAAAGAGAGCAAAAAGAGCAGTTTTCTGAGTCCCCAGATTGGTTCTTGAGCAAAAAATAGCGAAAATAAGCCAAAAAACAAAAAACCTAGCCAAAAAAGTGATTGTAAACGCAAGTTTATTTTTAGAGAGCGCAAAAAAAGGCTTTCAACAAGCCAAATAAAAGCAATAAGCAGAGAAAAAACACGTGCTGAAGCCAAGTCAATCCCCTCGGTTGGATTTAAAGCAAATTGCCAGGGGAGACAGAATAAAAATATGCTAAGCAAGATTTGGGACATAATTGTAGATTTGGCTTGTTATAGCCTTTTCCATGAGCATAACAAACGAAGCGTCCCAATGCAAGCGCAAGCCAATACCCCAAAATGTTTTTTTATGTAAATAGCTTGCGATTGGTAGTATTGTTTTTTTTGAAGCTTTTTATTTTTCGCACTTTTGCCGCACCAATGTAGTACTCTTATGCTTGGCTCAAGCAAAATTTGTTTATCAAGCATTTTTATTCGGCGGCACAAGTCGATATCTTCATAATACATAAAAAAGGCTTCATCGAAACCTTTTACCTCCTCAAAAAGCATTTTTGGTATCAAAAATGAACCACCACTAACCCAATCGACAGAAATTTCAGTAGGGCTATTCCATATCAATTTACTTTTATCTAAGCCAATGTTTGATCTGATAATGTTCCAAGGGGTTATTTCAATTCCTGCACTCCAGGGCTGCGCTTTTTTTTCTTTGGTCAAAAGACTCGTGCCGACAATGCCGATGTTTTGATTTAAAAAAAGCTTTTTTATCAAAGTTTGATTGAAAGAAAGCAGCTCGGTATCAGGATTTAGAAACCACAAAAGCTGTCCGGTTGCTTTAGCGGCACCGATATTGTTTGCCACACCAAAACCACAATTGGAATTGTTTTCGATTACTAAAGCCCCAGGATTAGAAAGGATAAGATTTTCTTGGTCGTTGTTTACGATTATTATTTCATGGGGCACTTCACTTAAAAAAGACTCCACGGATGAAATGCATCTAGCGAGATATTTGCGACTACGATAGTTGACGATTATTACGGAAATATCCATCTCCTACAAATTTACAAATAAGCTACAAATATACAAATGTACAAATGTAGAAAACATAATTTTAGATTTATTATGTTAGTTTGTTCGCGTCTGCATATGCCTTGGCTACGATCGCGTTTATTTCCGAGGGATTTTTATGGCGGTCACGGCTGTTTTTCATTTTTCTTAGGAGTAAATAAATACTCATCCAAGGCTTTAAAAATAAAGGGGTATTTTTTTTGAAAAACAATATACCTGAAAGTACAAGCCAGTATGTCTTAAAAGAGTTGTTGTTATTGCTTTGTTCATCGTGTTCTACGGATGATGTCGGGTCAATCAAAAGCTCGAAACCGGCTCTTTTGGCGCGCACCGAAAGATCGGCATCTTCATAATAAAGAAAAAAACGTTCGTCAAATAAGCCAACTTTTTCACAAACTTTTTGGCTGATTAGCATTGCGCAGCCGCAAATGTAGTCAGATGCGAATGGATGTGAATTTGAACACGCAAACTTATGCGAAGCCCTCATTTTCCACCAATTTATTTTGCCTCCGGCAAACCAAATAGAGCCATCAGGACGCTTGATTAGCGGACTTATGATTCCGGCATGGGGATTATTTTTGGCAACAGTTAGCAGCTTGGAGATGGTGTTCTTTTCCAGATATGCATCATTATTAAGCGCTAAAACATAGTCGGCGAATTTTTCAAAAGCCAAGCGCATGCCTAAGTTGGTTGCTGCACCAAAACCGATGTTCTCGGCATTCATAATCAATTTGATTGCGGGATATTTGCCTCGAAGAAGTTCAAGAGAACCATCGGTTGAGTGATTATCGATGACGATGATATCAAAATTTGGATAGTCTGAATTCAAAATACGGGACAGACACTTTTCCAGTGTCCTTATCCCGTTGAAGTTGGTTATAACTATGGAAACTTTCGGCGCATTTATGCCGATAGCGCTACTATTCATAAGAAATAGAAGGAGAAGTTTGTTTTTTGGAAACTATGCTTAGCAATTCTTTTGCTGTAATCGTTCTGGTAACCCACAAAAATAAACCGTAGATTATGGCGCTTCCGATAGCGGCGAAGACGAAATTATGGTCACTAAAAAAGAACAGAAAAAGAGCCATCATCACGCCTGAAGTAACAATTCCAAAAGCATTTTTAAACCTTGGTACATAGTTAACGTACTTTGAAGTTAAATAGAAGGTAATAGCCACTACCAAGGCTTCTGTGGCGACTGAAACGGATGCTGCAGCCATATAGGAAAATTTGGGAATAAGAAACATGTTTGCGCCAATGTTGAATATGGCGCAAATAGACAAGGAATACATCAGAGCCTTTTGTTTGGAGGCTGCAATCAAGATGTTGTTGAAGAAATTACCAAAGAAGATGAAGGCCAGAGCGAAAATCAAGATACGAAGAGCCTGTGCTGATTCTATAAATTCAGCGCCGCCGATTATGGTGACGATATTTTCAGCCAGGAAAAATCCTCCGATAACAATAGGCACGACCATCAGCACGAAGACTTTGAAAGTTTCATTTGAAATGCGTTTAAATTCTTGGCGATCGGAGAAAATATTTCGAGACATTATTGGCAACATCAAGCCGATAATCATGGAGGGAAAAAAGGTAAGATTTTCAATCACCTTGTAGGCAGCGTTATAAATTCCAACATCGCTGCTGCTCTTGAGAACGGAAAGGAGAATGGTGTCCATTTTGAAATAGAAGAAAGTAATCACTACTGCTATACCCATCGGTAAAGATTCTTTCATGAATCTTTTCCAATAAGTAAGGTCGAATTGAAGTCGTAGTTTTACAAATTTTCTTGCAGCTATAAGTACAAGAACAAAATTTACGATCATGGAAACAAGCACGGAGCTTACTATGGCTACGAATCCTAAATTAAGATGAATTGCTCCAAAAATTACAGCCACTTGGGATATCTTGCCTATTATTTCAGCGATAGCGACACGATCCATGGAGAGATGTTTTTGAAATAAACCGTTGAGCACCATATACGTGGAGGAAAAAACGAAAGAAGCTCCCGCTATGACGATGCCGGCCTTTACTTCCGAAGAATAAGGCAAAAACATTATCAAGAGAGGAGTCAACAAAAAAACGATAAATGAGCTAACTGCTCTAAGGGTGAAAACATTGTTTATGATGGATCTTTCATCGGCTCCGTCACGGGAAATTTCTCGGGCGGTAATCGCATATAATCCCAAGTCTGCTGCTGATCCAAAAAAAGAGAAAAAGGCGATTACTGTAGCGTAGTCACCAAAGCCGTCCTTTCCCAAATAACGCATCACAAGTCCTATTGCTACAAGCGCCAGAATTGTGGAAAGCACTTTTGCCGCGGCGTTAACCACGACGTTATATGCGATTTTTCTTGCAATTACCATGATTGATGGATTTTCTGATTGGAACCGTATCAAGTGATGTGATACGGACCCTTGAGATGATCCAACAAAAACAATTTAATCTATCATTCCCGTCGGCTTGATCACGACTTTACGACCTTCACCTTCACCGATACTTTCAGTGGTAATGGAAGGATTTTGGGATAGTTCCATGTGTACAACTCTTCTTTCATATGTGGACATCGGTCGCAAAATTACAGCGCGTCTTTCTGCAAGCGCTTGACTGGCAGCTTGTCTGGCGAGTTCAATAATCGATTGATTCTTTTCTTGGCGATAATTGTTAATATCTATGATGAAGCGGACTCTTTCCGGAATACTTTTGCGAACCAGGAGTCTTGCTACGTGTTGAATTGCTTGCAAGTTTATGCCGCCTTGTCCGATGAGCAGGTTGGAATCGTTTTCGGTTTTTACGTTGCAAACGATACTATCACTATCCTGTTCCGAAATTTCTATTGAAGCGGAAACCTCAAACCCCATGCGTGCAAAGAGTTCTTCTACCGATTTTTGAATAGCTGCTTGCGTTTTTTCTTCCATATTCTTGAAATAAAAAAATTATGCTTTTTGAGTGGCTACTGCTTTCTTTTTCAGAATTAACTGTTGTATCAGCATAAACAGGGTAGAAGTGAGCCAATATAAAGAAAGACCTGCGGGAAACTTGATGCCGATTATTAGGGTAAGAATCGGTCCAAGATATAACATCTGTTTGTTCATGATCTGGGCAAAATCAGGTTCTTCGGAGGTTTTCTTTTCCGGTTTAGGTTGAGCATTCATCAAGAGCTTGGTCTGGAAATATTGAGCGATAGCTGCAAAAGCGGCAATTATGACACTTGGCTTAGTCAGATCAACCAAGGAAATAAACAGTTGGTTGATATTTCCGGGATTAGAAACAAAAGAATATAGTTCATTTGCAGAAACAACAAGACCATTGGAGGATATAGAAAGCAAAATTCGGTAAATAGCGATCAAAAATATTAGCTGAACTATTAGGGGAAGACAGCCGGAAAAAGGA
This sequence comes from uncultured Bdellovibrionales bacterium, assembly GCA_964484505.1. GTDB lineage: Bacteria > Patescibacteriota > Minisyncoccia > Moranbacterales > GWC2-37-73 > CAZAFB01. The sequence continues at coordinate 4,573 of CAZAFB010000009.1, read as the reverse complement.
TTGGTCTTATGTTCCTTATATAGATTCATTAATTCCTTGGTTTGTCTTTCTTTGTCATCCTTATGTTTTTGCTGAACTTCTTTTATTTTCGGCTGCAGCTCTTGTAATTTTTGTTGCGATTCTATTTGCTTACGATATACGGGGACCAAAATAAAACGGAGCAATATGGTGGTAACGATAATTGCTACGCCGAAGTCACTCCCTGGCAGGAAGTTGTACAAAAAAACCAGCAGATTATAGAGAGGTTGATAGATTAATTCATGAAAGAATGGCATAACTTTTTCTTTTTAAGAGAGAACTTTTGATTTAGTAAGCAGCTGGGCAATAATTGGTTCCAGATCTCGAGAATTTGAGTATTTTTCCTTAGCGTTGTAACCAACTATGATATTGAAGCCAGGCTTCAATGTTTTTAGAGATGGCTTAATGGCTGCGCCCATCATTTTTTTGAATCTATTGCGCTCCACTGCTGTTTTGGCGCAGCTTTTGCTTACAACAAAACCGATCTTGGTTTCCTGATTTTTTGTAGACAGAATCTTTACAAAAATGCCGCGCAAAGAATGTACGGTCCCTTTGGCGAAGACTTCCTGGAAATCATCGCTGCTTTTGAGTCGTAATTCTTTAGGCAGCATAGTTTTGTCTATACAGAAAGCTTTTTGCGTCCTTTTTGGCGGCGACGCTTGAGAACCTTTGCTCCAGTGGAAGTCTCCATTCTCTTCAGAAAGCCATGACGGCGTTTTCTTTTCAATTTTTTCGGTTGATAAGTCCTTTTCATACTTGATAGGGGAATTTAGTAATTATTTTCAGTACTAAGCAAAAGTGTACCAATTAAGCGTGAAAAAGTCAATAAATGGCCAGGTGGGTAATCGGTAAGAGGGTGTCGAGAGTAATTTGCGTTTATCCACAGGTTATGAACAATTGTGCATTTTATTGCTTCTGGTGTGGATAACTTGACGGTGTTATACTTTTTCATACATAATGAACGCATGGGACATATGAATAACAAGGAACTATGGGAGGCTGTGTTGGGGGAAATCGAGCTTTCAATATCCAAAGCCAATTTTGTGACGTGGTTCAAAAATACCTCAATTCTTTCTAATGAAGGAGGCAGGATTGTTATTGCTGTGCCAAACGGTTTTGCCAAGGAGTGGTTGGAAAACAAATACAATTCATATATCTATAGAGCTTTGCGCAACTATCAAAATGATGTTAAGGAGATAAGTTGCATTATTAATGCCGCGGAGACGCCGGCGGAGGCAGATGCGAGATCAATTGATTCTATTGTACTCAAACAAGAGCCAAGAAACCTTTCTGTTCAACAAGAAACAAGTTTGCAAAGCGTTGTTTCAAATAGCGGAGCTTTTGAAAGCAACATTAACCATCGATATACTTTTGAAAATTTTATTATCGGAGAAAATAACGAATTGGCGCGGGCCGCATGTTTTGCTGTTTCTCAAAATCTGGGAAGAGTATATAATCCACTTTTTATTTATGGCGGAGTTGGTCTTGGCAAGACGCACTTGCTGCAGTCTATAGGCAATGAAATTTTGCGCAAACATCCGGAAAAAAAGGTTAAATACATTACCTCGGAGAGATTTGCCAATGAGTTGATCGAATCAATCCGAAATCAAAACATCAATGAGTTCAAGGCATCTTACCAGGAAATAGATTTATTAATCATTGATGATGTGCAGTTTCTTTCCGGTAAAGAAAAAACTCAAAATGAATTTTTTCACATCTTTAATGCGTTATATCAAATAAATAAGCAAATTGTAATCAGTTCTGATCGTCCACCTAAGGCGATTGCGACGCTTGAAGAACGTTTGCGTTCACGTTTTGAAGGCGGAATGATCGCAGACATAAGTGCGCCTGATATTGAAACGCGTACAGCCATTCTTAAGGCTAAATTGGCGGAAAAACATTTTTATTTGGATGACGAAACAATGTTGTTTGTGGTTGAGCATGTAAAAAACAATATCCGCGAATTGGAGGGAGCGCTTAATCGTATAATTGCTGCTTGTGAATTTAGTAAAAAACTTCCGACACTGGAATTTGTCAAACAGACCTTGTCTGAAATAATCTCTTCCGGCAAGAAAAAAGGAGTACAGACCCAAGACATTATCAATGTTGTAGCTGCGCACTTCTCAATTCCGGCAAAAGGACTTATTGATAAGGGCAGGAAAAAAGAGGTGGCGCGAGCTAGACAGATTGCGATGTATTTGATGCGTACGGAACTTAGCGCGTCATATCCAGGGATTGGTGAGCAATTTGGCGGCAGGGATCACACCACGGCTTTGCATGCATTTGAAAAGATAAACAGAGAATTGGAAAATGATGATAAATTGAAAGAGGACGTCGGTATTATAAAAGAAAAAATGTACAGTTTGTAAAAAGTAAAGCGCGAAAAGAATATGAAAGTCACTTGTACTCAGGAAAATTTCAAAAAAGCGATATATAACACCGAACGAGTGGTGGGAAAGCAAATTGCGTTGCCTATTTTGGAAAACATTCTTTTGGAAACGGAACAGGGGATGCTAAAAGTTTCCGCGACCAACTTGGAAATCGGTGTTTTTCTCAAAATTGGTGCCAAAATCGAGGAGGAAGGAAAAATAACGGTGCCGGCAAAGCTGCTCAGCAACTTTGTGAATAATCTTTCTGCGGACGGCACAGTTTCTTTAGTTCTAAAGGATCAGACGCTGCAAATTTCCAGCGGCAGCTCGAAGGCGCACATTAAAGGATTGCAAGCTCATGATTTTCCAATAATTCCGGAAATGGAAGGCGATTTCCTTTTTTCAGTAGATGCGCAAGAATTGAGAGAACATCTTTCCAGGTTGATCACTTGTGTTTCCTTGGATTCCACAAGACCGGAACTCACCGGCATAAATATGATGCTATTTGCTGACGAAGTGCACCTTGCGGCAACGGACAGCTTTCGTTTGGCGGAAAGTGTAATTTCAGCGAAGCCTCAGGATTCTCAAATTTACGGGGCTTTTTTGGAAAAGAATTCCTCAGCCATTGTTCCGATGCATACGATGGCAGAAGTGCTTCGCGTGATCGGAACACAATCACAGGAGGTCTCCGTTGGCATTGAGGAAAGCCAAATCTTTTTTCAAGTTGACAATGTGCGCATCGTATCGCGTCTGATCAATGGAAAATATCCTCCCTACAAGCAAATCATCCCACAGTCTTTCAAAACCAAAGTTATTTTGGAAAAAGATGAGGTTCTTCGTGCGGTCAAGCTTGCTGGGGTTTTCACAAGCAATAAGGCTGGCGAAGTGCATATTTCCACGGAAGCCAATGAGCAACAAGTCACGGTGCAATCGCGTGCGGAAGACATTGGGGACAATCAGACTACATTGCGGGCAAGAATCGAAGGTCCCGATATGAAAATAATATTCAATCCGAGATATGTTGTCGATGGGGTCCAGGCAGTTTCATCTCAGCGTTTAGCGCTTATGCTTAATGACGGTTCTTCTCCAGCAGTATTGAAAATGACTGAAGGAGACGATAACAAAGTGGTAGATTCGTTTACTTATGTTATTATGCCGATTAGAAGCTAATATTTTCGGCATTTTACTTAGGCGGGAACGTATTCTTTTTCGGCACGCTTTTAGCCCAAATCTATGGCTAAAAGCTCAGAATTACTCTTGTAATTAACGGCCTCAAAAGAATACATGCCCGCCTAAGACATAGTTTAATTATGAAGAAGTTAGGTTCGTTTTTGGCCAAGAAATCGCTCAAAAGAAGCGGTCCGCTGGATGAGCAGAGCGTTTTTTTTGTGTTTCGTGATATCATCAAGCGTGAATATGGCAGGCAAGGATCGCAATACATCAAGCCCAAAATGCTCAAAGGAAACAGGCTGATCATTCATGCTGATTCATCGGCTTGGGCAAATGAAATTTGGCTCAACAAGGCATATATTCTTGCCCAAATCAACAAGGAATTGGGCAGTGAAGAACTCACTGATATCGCCTTAAATTAGTATTCCGTGTCATTCCGCAACTTTCTGTGTTTTTCCGTTTTGCTCAATCCCTTGCCAAAATCGTCTATACGTGCTAAAAATACTTAAGTAATAATCACAAACTGTTACGAGATAATTCGGAAATAATTCGGATATAATTCGTACCATAATTAGAATATGCCAATCAAGAAATCTGCCAAGAAGTACATGCGCGTCACTGACCGCAAAACTCTCAAGAACAAGGCTGCCAAAGGTGTTTTTAAAAGTGCGATCAAAAAGACTAGTGAAGCTGTAGCTAAGGGGGACATCGCTGAAGCGCAAAAGTGGCTCAAGGCTGCTCAAAAAGCTCTCGACAAAGCTGCTCAGAAGAATGTGATCAAGAAGAACACTGCTGCTCGCAAGAAAAGCCGCCTGAATGCAACCGTAAAGAAACTCGCTCTCAAAAAATAGTCTTCAAAAGTTTACATACTAAAAAAACCGACGTGTTAAGCGTCGGTTTTTTGTTGCGTGTAATTTGGCCGGGTTTTTATTTCTTCTCAATTTCCTTTGCGCCGAGCCAGGCGAGCTCGAAGATGGCGCGTTGGGTTTTGGCGATTTCTGCGCTTTCGATAATAA
>CAZAFB010000008.1:0-56708 GCA_964484505.1 uncultured Bdellovibrionales bacterium | reverse complement strand
TTCGCAAATTCAAAATCTCGCTCGTCGTGAGCTGGCACGGCCATGACCGCGCCCGTTCCATATTGTTTCAAGACATAATCCGCGGAAAACAACGGCACCTGCTCGCCATTGAACGGATTAACAACTTTAACGCCTCTAAGCTTAACACCTGTCTTTTCTTTCGATTCCATGCGCTCAAGATCGGTACTTTTTTTTGTTTCTTCGATATATTTCTCCACTTCGTCATAGTTCCCTATCTTGTCTTTGAGTTTTTCAATAATTTCGTGTTCCGGCGCAATCGTGCAGTATGTGCATCCAAAAATCGTATCCACTCTGGTTGTGTACACGGTTATTTTTTCATCGCAGTCCGCAATTTTAAAATCCACTTCGACACCTTCAGATCTTCCAATCCAATTCATTTGCGCTGATTTGGTCGACTCCGGCCAGTCTACTTTTTCCAAGCCCTCAATCAATCCTGTTGTTTCCTTATTTTTCTCAATAAAATCGGTTATCTTGAAATACCATTGTTCCAAATCTTTTTGCACAACCACGCTGCCGCAGCGTTCGCATGCACCATCAACAACCTGCTCATTGGCAAGTACAGTTTGGCAAGACGGGCACCAATTCACCTTTCCCATCTTTTTATATGCCAAACCGTTTTTGTATAGCATCAAGAAAAACCACTGGGTCCATTTGTAGTATTCAGGACTGGAAGTGTCAATCTCGCGCGACCAATCATAGGACATCCCCAAGCTTTTTATCTGTTTGGTGAAATTCTTGATATTTTCATGAGTCGTAATGTTCGGATGAGTCCCGGTCTTGATCGCATAGTTTTCCGCCGGAAGCCCGAAAGCGTCCCAGCCCTGCGGGTGCAAGACATTAAATCCCCTCATACGCAGATAACGCGAAACGATATCGGTTGCCGTATAGCTCTCCACATGACCGATATGCAAACCGGCACCGGAAGGATATGGAAACATATCCAAAATATATCGCTTCTCTTTTTGCGATTTTTCATCAGCCTTACAAATTTCAGGATGCTCTTCCCAATATTTTTGCCATTTTGGCTCTATTGTTTTTGGATCGTATGACATAAAAAATATAAGAATTTGTGCGTTTGTAATAATTTAATGCAAAATTATTTTTTGCGGCTTCCGTATGAGCGATAGCGAATGCAAGGCAAGCAAAAAATTATTTTTGCATTAAAACATAATAGACAAGCGCATAAGTTCCAAATAAAAAGACAGCTTACCTAAATGAAACTGCCTTCATGATACATCACTATATATAATAAATCAATTACTCTTTTCCTTTTGTTGAGCCTTAAATGCCAGATAGACATTTTTCAAAAGACAGGCGATTGTGACTGGGCCGACACCGCCAGGAACCGGGGAAAGAAAACATTCTTTTTCCTCTGTTGAGGCAAAATCCACATCTCCCACTGTAACTCCATCCACTTTTTCAATCCCACCATCAATAACAATAGCGCCATCTTTGAACATTTCACCCCGAAGCAGCCCTGGCGAGCCCACAGCGCTCACCACGACATCAGCAGCCTTGATTTTCCCAAGATTTGAAGGCAAATCAGCAGCCAAAATGTATTCCACGACCATTTTTTCACCTTTGAGCATCTCGCTCATTGCCCTGCCAAATTCATCGGAATTTGCAATAACCAAGGCTTTTTTGCCCTCCAATTTCACCCCGCTGCTTTGAATAAGCATCAGAATCGCCCTGGGAAAAACCGGCACCAAACCGCTATCCGAGGAAAATCCATCCACATCTTTTCTTGGTGCAATAGCGCCTATGATAGATTCGGTATCAAAACCCTCAGGGAGAGGTAATTGCACCAAAATACCATCAACCTCGTCATCATTACTCATAATTTTCACGCATTCTAAAACAGATTCTTGTTTATCCTTAGCAGAAAATTTGTATAGCGAAACGTCAATACCCACACTCTTGGCAGCCTTTTCTTTGAGAGACACATAGAGATGAGATGCTGGATCGTCCCCCACGAGAAAAACCGCCAAATGAGGATGCTCCCCTCCTTTGCGCACTTTTGAACATATATCATCAAGAATTTTCTCAGATAATCCTTTTCCGTCTAGTAACTTCATAAAACCGATACGAAACTACGAATTACTCCGCCAGCTGGCGGACGAATCTACGAACAAAATTAGCCCACAGATTCTCCTATACTATAACCGTAAATAAAAAAAGGGGCAACATTAGCCCGGAAATTATGAATTATGATTTATGAATTATGAAAGATGCAATTCCTTTTATCTTAATTCCTAATTTTTACTTCATAATTCATTATTTGTATCTAAGTGCGTCCAATGGATCAATCTTGCTCGCTCTCCTTGCCGGCACAAGGCCAGTAAAAAGACCAACCACTGCAGAAAAGGCGATAATGGCAAGCACAAACCAAAGCGGACTGTAAAAAAGAGTCACCTTCTCCCCTCCGAAACGAATGGCAATAAAATTAATCAACCAGTTGAAAGATATCCCCCCTAGAAAACCTATCATAACACCGGCAAGTCCACCCAAAAAGCCCATGATTGCTGATTCCATAAAAAACATAATCGATATACTCATATCTGATGCCCCAATTGATTTCATGATACCTATTTCCTCTGTACGCTCCAAAAGTGCTATGGTCATCGTATTGAACATACCAATTGCTGAAACAACCAGTGCAATTACTCCAAAAAGCATCAGGATCAACTGCACTATGCTAAAAATTTTGTTTGCTTGATCAACAGTATCTGAAAGTGAAGACACCAACAACCCATCATTGATTATAGCGTCGCGAATAAACGACATTTCTTGATTGGAAGCGCATTTGACCTTAACTTGCGAATATCTTTGAATATTCAAATCTTTAAGAGACTCTGAATTTATATAAACCACATTTTCTTCATTTCCAACCATACCTATTATCTTATAGGTATTTTTGCCTTCGGTACGATCATATTCTATTTGTGAATCAGCATCCCCTTCGGAAGATTTATTCTCCTTTGGTATGAAAAAGGAAAAAGTCATTTCTTTGCCAATCATTTCTTCCGCACTTTTGCCAAAAACTTGAGCCACTGCACTACTGATGACTATTCCGTTTGGAACATCGTCTGAAAGAAGTACTCCTTGCGTTGCCTTAAATCCACCAAGCTTTAAATAAGAAGGTGTAGATACAAAAGAAACAAGATCGGCTGATAAATCTTCCAAGTGGCCTTGTGCAGTTAATTGAAATGCGGGACTTACTTCCGTAACGCCGCTCATCTGCTTTAATTTACCTATTCTTTCACCATCAAGCATTATGACTCCGGATTTGGCTTCAGTGACATCAAGCGTAAGTAACGAATCGGAAGTCGTAATTCTTTCTAGCAAAGTTTTTTGCAAACCGTATCCCAGGGAAACCAAAAAGAGAATTGCTCCGATACCGATACTCATACCAAGAATAGTCAAAAGCGTACGCGAGGTGCGCGCCTTAAACATTCTGGTTGAAAGTTTGAATAAATCTATAAACTTCATACTATGCTGAGTATTTTAATAACATCACCATTTCCACCTCCCTGACCACGCGCTCGGCAGTACCTTTATACAAACCGACTCCGCCAAGCGACTTGCTTGCATCCAGGCGCTGCGTCAAACCGAAGCGATCAATCCTATTGTCAATGCGCATTTGAATAAATGAGCGCAATCTTTCCATCTGTTCTTCATCAAGTCTTAATTTAAATAATTCTTTCAAATATTCGACAAGTGCCTTGGATGATTCAGCTGTGTTTTCTCTGATATTTTCAGCTTGTAGAAGTATTTTTTCTACTCGATCAGCAAAAGAAACTGCCCTTTTTTTGTTAAATCCGGCACCACCTTCTTCATAATCATCGTCCAGTTTCTGTTCAAAACGGGTTAGATCAATATTTTTGAACAGCAATTCCTTCAACAAGGCTTCCGCCACTGAAACCTGCTCTTCCATGAGTTCCGACAATATGTGAGAAAGTAGTTGTTTTGCCTTAAAAGGAATGAGCAAAACGCCTACTTGCTGCAAAGAAAGATTTTTGAAAGTTCTCGACAAAATTCTGAGCTCGTTGGAAATATCTTCCGGAGTCATCATTACCTCTTTCTTAATCTCACTAACCGGACGTTTTTCCCTATTTATTTCTTCCGTAACCACTTTGCCGTCTTTCATGTGAATAATACGGTCTGCATAAAAAAGATGCTCTGGATTGTGCGTAACCATGATCACCGTTTTTTTGTCGACCGTATTGAGTTCCTGCAATATTTCCAACACATTCTGAGCAGATTCACTATCCAAGTTTCCCACTGGCTCATCTGCCAAAATTATCTGTGGATTATTAACCAAAGATCTTGCTATGGCCACACGCTGTTTCTGTCCACCGGAAAGTTGGCTTGGAAACTTATCGGCCTGTTCGGCGATACCGAAACGATGGAGCAGTTTCATGGCTTCAACTTTGCGCTGTTTGAGCTCCTCTCCGCGAAAAACTTTCGGCAAACACACATTATCCCAAACCGTAAGCGTTGGTATGAGATAAAAAGCCTGGAAAATCATGCCAATTCCTGACTGGTGAAATTCCACTGCTTCTTTTTTTGTAATCTTCGCCAAATTTTTACCATTCACCACAACATCGCCATATGTAGGCGCTTGTAATCCGGAAATTCCATAGAGCAAAGTGGACTTACCGCAACCGGAAGGTCCGAAAATGATCACATATTCCTCGGGAAAAATCTTCACGCTCACACCGTCAAGAGAACGGACCTCGTTTGATTTTCCCTGATTATATATGACACGTAATTGATCTACGATTATGTTTGGGTCAGCCATTTGTTTTTTTCAACTTCTTTTTTATTATAACACATCAATCATGAACAATCATCTCCTTGTCCATCTGAATATATCATAGAAATTAGAAATTATTACCTGCACTATATTCTCCTTTGTTTTAGGTGTTAATAATGCATAATCTGAAGAAACCGCCTCATTATCGGAAGCATCGACAGCTTTTACCCTAAAATAATAAACTGAACCCTGATTGAATGAAGTAACCACCGCCACATGCTGTTGTGACAAAACGTCCGAAACTTTAATTTCTTTTTCCTCGCCATTTTTACCTTCCCGATACACAAGAGCTCCTGTCGCCAGCTCATCAGTTTTCCAGCTGATAATTGATTGCACTTTGTCGTTTTGAGTCAGAGCAGATTCGGTTTTTACCTGATCGATAAGCGGCGCCGTAGTGTCCTTGCCGGTAACAAAAGTTTTCGCTTCAGATATTGTCTCCAGACCATTCTCGTCGCGCACTGTTACGGCATACGAGTAAGTAAGCCCTGATTCCAAATCATTCAAGATTATCTCCTGCTTGGTTCCCAAATTCGGATTACCTTTGCTTTGCGCCTCTTTCTCCTTGCGTGTGTCCTGATAGTTTACGGTTGCTGTCACTGGAACATCTGCTGTAAAAGTGATTGTTGCTGAATGTTCAGAAACATGCACTGCTTGCAAATCACGAACCTTTGGCGGAGATTTTGGCGCAAAAGTGGAATCAGCCGAAGTATAAATATTTCCCTCAGCATCAGTTCCTTTAATTCGAAAATGATATATCGAACCGCCTTTAAGACCAGAAAGCTCCACTTGATGTTCCTTGGTAAGCGAACTTTGTTTTATTTCAGAACCATATTTAGTGGAAACGCCGTATTCAAGGTAAGTATCGGCAGGAACTTGTGTTAGCCACATTACTGTCGCCTTGCCCAATTCTTTGGATTCTGAAACTATCGATGATATGGTCGATGTTCCTTCTGTGGTAAACGTTCCCTGAGAAGATTTTCCGATATTCCCATTTGTATCCAAGGACATTGCTTCGAAATAATATTTTGTTCCGGGAACCAACCTGTCCACGGTCACTTCGTGTTTTTGAACATAGTTGGCTGAATCTTTATTGACGCTATCATCACCAGTCATCTTGCCATAAGTTGAACTGGTGCCAAAACGTATCATGCTGTTGGCGTTTTCATCCGTATCCCAAGAAATTACCGTGCTTTCACTTGCCACTGTTTTTACCGAAACATTACTGATTGACGGCGCTATGCGATCAGCAATCTCTTCTTCTCCAGTCTCGCTTTCCCCTACTTGCTTTTCCAGAGTCGTAAAGCTGAGTTCATCAGACATGATGATCGTATCCAAATTATCCGAACAAGTTACTCGATAATAATATTTGGTTTGATATATAAGGCCAGCCAAATGTAGGGAGTGTTTGGAATCATATGTTGATTCCCCTATTGGAACTTCCGTATATTGTCCTGCTTGAGTACCATATTCAATAAAGCATTGCGCACGCTGATCGGTAGAAAAGTCAATCACAGCTTTCGTATCAGTAAGCACAGCAGGTGAATCTGGAATATCGCTTATGCTCTCCAGCGGATCATGACTTAACTCGGGATCAGTCAGAGTTGTGAATGTTTGTTCTGTTGATTCCACACTATTACCATATTCATCAACCGAAACTGCCTTGAAATAATATTTCTGACCACCAGCAAGCCCGGTAAGCGAAATAATATGCACATCTGAAATTATTTGAGCATCATAATTGCTTGCCAAATCATGATCGACGCCATAATTTATTTTTGTGGAAGCTCGCTTATCAGTCTTCCAGGAAAGGACTGCTCCGGTTTCTGACACGCTACGCACTTCCAGATCGGAAATTACCGGATCGGAAGTATCGGCAATTGTAGTGAGTGTTTGATCTGAAGAATTTGCCGTGTTTCCGACTGAATCCGTGGATGTAATTTGGTAATGATATGTTGTGCTCGGAGACAAGCGATCCAGATCGACAGCATGCGAAGTAACCATGGTGCTGCGGTCACCAGCAACCATAGAGTATGCCGATGATTGACCATAGGAAACAAGTGAATTGGAATTTTCATCAGTTGTCCATGTTATCCTTGCGCCGTCCTTGCTGATGTTCGTTGATGATATCGCGCTTATTGCCGGACCCTGAGTGTCCGGTGCGGCTGTGGTAGTGAAAGTATAATCACCGGAGACACCCTCTACCTCATCCGTTGAACGCACACGAAAATGATAAGTAGTGCTTGGCAATAATCCTTCCAGAGTAACCGAATGGCTTGTCTTATCATCGAGCTTGCCAGCTACGGAACCATAGTTAGTATCCAAACCATATTCAACAAGCGAAGTTGAAGAGAGATCCGTGCTCCAGGTAACAGTCGTGCGATGTTCGTCCAGATTCGATGAAGATACGGAGCTGAATACTGGCGGTACTGGACCGGGAGCTGTTGCTCTTTGATAATAAGAACCAGCATTGTCATCAGTAGCTTTATTGCCGGAAGCATCTGCCGAGGAAATCTTCAACAGATATGTCGTACCGGGAGTAAGACCGGCCAGAGTTACGCTATGGAATGTTGTTAAAGTGGAGTAGCCTTGCTCGGAAAAAGTATCACCCCCATCGCTGGAATAACCGACATATGACGTTGATGATTCATCCGTATTCCAAGTTACAGTCACGCTGTCCCTGTCTGGTGTGCCGATGTTGATATTAGCAATCAACGGCGCTGTGGAATCTGCCGGATTTACAGTTGTCGTAAAAGTATTATCGGAAGAAATTGCTTCGTTATACGAACCGTCAAATGATCTGACTCTGAAATGATATGACTGTTCGGAAGAAAGATCATAGGGAAGCTGAACCGTATGTGATTTTACCGGATTATTGTCCCCATAAATACGACCATAGGATGTGTTCGAGCCATATTCAACATAGGATGTCGCATCCTCGTCGGTAGTCCAAGTTACGGTAGCGCTATTGAAAGATGGTGTGGAAGACAAACCGCTTATTTGCGGAGATGTCACATCCCCGCTGACTAACGTATCAAAACTGCTTTGTGCCGATATTCCTTCATTATTCGCCGCATCTTTGGAGCGGACCTTGAAATAATAAGTTGTTCCTTGTTCCAAAGACGGCACAGTTACACTATGGCTTGTGGTCATCGCAACATCTCCAAATTGCGCTCCCGTGGAAAATCCATTCGTTTTTGAATATTCCACAAAGGAAGTAGCAGCTTCATTGGTATCCCAGGTTATTGTTGCGGTCGAAGCAGTCGTATTCGCAACTGTGATATTGGAAATTATTGGAGCAGTACTGTCGCCAGCTGAAGTAGAAAATGTATAGCCATTTCCTCCATTGGTGTCGACAGCTAAAGCATTCGAAGCATTTGCCGACTTTGTTTGGAAATAATATTGAGTGTTGGGAGTAAGACTGCTCAAAGTAACGCTATGCGATGTAACCATGGATCCTGATCCTACTTCATTTTCGAAATGTGAAGGTTGAGTGGAAAATCCCACTGTGGAAGTTGCTATAACGTCAGTTGTCCAGTTTATCTGCGCGCTAGTAGGCGTAATATTGTCCACGGTTACATTGGAAATTACCGGGGGTTGTTCGCCCGTTCCTCCGCCTCCCTCTCCCGCATCGACATTACCGTTAGCCACTCCGTTAACGATTGCTGAAACATATGATATATCACCGCTACTATCTACGGATGCTACACGATAATAATAATTCACATTTCCCTGCACGGAATTGTCACCATAATAGTTGGTCAGCCTTTCATTCACGGTTCCTACATGAGTCCAGTCTGTCTGATTTTCCGAACGGTACACATAATATGAACCAAATCCCACTTCTGGCGTAGCGATCGTTTTCCATGCCACAAAAAGCCTATATTCATTAAGGTCATTGTGCATGTTCGAAGTATCCTGAATCATTACTGTCGCCGGCTGCTCAGGCGTTTGAGCTGATAAAATAACACTGGAATTACCAAAAGCATCGCGATATTGAGCATAGACAATATCGGGATTGGTTGCCAGCGCAAGCTGTTTGCTGGCGGCATAGCTTTCCCAAGAAGCATCGGAAATATCCGTTGCCAAGCCGATTCTCATCTGCAAGGAATTATCATCTGTTACATCAGATGAAACTGAAGCAGGCACAGAATTGGCATGCACATGCATCGGCACACTGGCCAATGTCGGGTTTTTCGTGTCTACGCTAATTATATTTCCAATAGCTTGCACAGTACTGTTGGCTATTTCATTGTCAGTAAGGGTAATCCTTACGCGAATGGATTCGGAATATGTTTCCGGAATTTGAGACTTAGCGTTCCAATACGCTGCATATGTCAGATAGCTTCCTTCCAACATTTTGTTATCCATCTTGCCATCGCCGTTAACGTCAGCGACATCGCCTTGCGCCGGCGCGGAATATGTCACATACGCCGAATTGACCGCTGTCCAATTGGAACCATCGAAAGAATATTCGAAAGAAGGGGTTGCGTAATTTTGAGTTACCGTTCCGGAAGTAGTATCGACATCGCGCACCGCATATTCTATTTTCATCTTGCCCCATTGCGGATCGACAGAGCTTGATACTTGTGAAAGATTGATTCCATCGGTACCAAAAGTGGCATCAAAACTAGGCGGCTGATTTACCACATAAAACAATGATACATCGCCAACAACCGGATTGACTGAAAGGTCGGGACTGCTCAACAAAACCCTGTACTGCATCCATTGATCGTTTGCGCCATCTTCCAAAGCGGCAGGAATATCCTCCCCTCCTGATGGATCGGTAAAATATGTTCCGGAAGTACCATTGGGACCCATCCAAGAAGTCCAGGTTCCTGGTGCTCCGCCATTATCAGGGGCTGTTCTGATTTGAAATTTCGCATCCGTACCCGCAGGCAGTGTTTCCGTCCATTGAAGCTTAGCAATAACATTTTGTCCACTTCCGGAATCATAGGGGGAGGATAATACTTCCGCAGAAAGAGAGCCTGTGCGAATAGTACCGGCATTTCCGGCATTATATCCCGTGCCTCCGGAAGATGAATAAGTGCCGCTAAAAGTACTGCTTAGATATTCAACCGCAATACGACCACCACCTCCGCCTCCAGCTCCATACGTATTATAAGCGTTTCCCCCATTGGCTGAAATTGAACCCCCTCCCCCTATGGTATTCGCGTTAATCCAAATTCCTCCCCCGGAACCGCCACCGGATCTATCATTTGTCAGCCCGTTGGTGCCATTAGCGGAAATCGTTCCGTTAATATTAAAAAGTCCTCCGACAATTATCTTTACAGCACCACCGCCAGATCCTGATGTTGCTGTTGCTGCTCCACCTGATGAACCAATATTTACAGGTTGTACAATTGATCCATACGGCGACCCCCCAACTAAGCCCGCTCTTCCGTTTCCTCCCTTACCTCCATATCCACCACCGGCGCCATAAGCATTTAAATCACCGCCTGCACCAGCACCCGGACCATATCCCGTACCACTTTTCCCGACATAACCCCTACCATTAAGACTTATCGCTCCTCCGGATTGCAAATCAAAATCACCTGAAATATTCAAGTTCAAGGTATACGTTTCTGTTGAGGAATTTGCTTTGTGAGTTATTGTTCCTCCACTTAGGACCGTGAGATTGCTAAGATTAAAAGGCGTAGAAGCGTTAAGATTTTGAAATTCAAAAGTTGATGACGCGCCGACAATAAGATCAGTTATTCCAGTAAGCGTTCCGTTTTGATAGAAAGTAACTGATGACAAAGTTAAGTTCGATATGCCCGTTATTGTTCCGTTATTCGTAATTGTTCCGTTGGAAATAGAAAAATTTGATTGCGAGACATTGACTGTTCCGCTATTGGCTATGGAAAAATAAGCTAGAGAATTTTGACTGGCGGGTAATGTCATTGAGCCACCGCTGTTAACAGTTATCGTTGCGTCAACTGAATTTGCGGAGAGACTTACAGAAGCTGCCAAGCTGGAAGTATCCGGGATTACATATTTTGCCGATTTCGTAATTGTTACATTATCAAAAGTGAAGTTAGTTCCGGCAAGCTGCAGCGTATCCGCACCAGCCACTGAATTATTATCAACAATAAGATCGCCATTGTTTGTTCCCTGCTTCAAATAGATTGTTCCCGCACCTCCATAGGCATAGCCGGTCTTACCAAAAGCGGTAATGGCTCCAGAAAAAGAACTTGTGGTATATTCAATTGCTATTCTTCCACCACCGCCACCGCTGGCAGAAGTTAAATCATTGTTATATGAAGTGCCTCCATTTGCATTAATCGATCCAGCACCTGTTAAATTTCCAGCAACAACCCAAATAGCTCCTCCCGAACCACCGCCGGAACACTTATCAGTAATTCCATTGCCACCCACTGCCGTCAATGCTCCTTCCAAAGTTAATGTTCCCCCTACCACAATTTTTGCAGCGCCACCGCCAGCACCGCCATAAGCTGCACGAGAACAAGTTCCGCCCGAAGAACCTATCATTGCAGGCTGTGTTATGGAGTCATAAGTGGTACCGCCTGCATGCGTTGTAGTGCTAGCGCCCTTGCCGCCATGACCCCCACCACTACCACGCTGATTAATATCGCCTCCCCCTCCGGCACCTGGACCACGACCATTACCACTTGTGCCTGTATAACCTTTGCTGTTCAGATTAATCGAACCGCCAGATTGCACATCTAGATTGCCGGAAATATTCAAATTAAGAGTATACGCTTCTGTTGAAGAATTTCCTTTATGCGTTAAAACTCCGCTGCTTTGAATAGTCAAGCTATTTAAATTGAAAGGTGTTGAGGGTGTAAGATTTTGAAATTCAAAAGTTGATGACGCGCCGACAATAAGATCAGTTATTCCAGTAAGCGTTCCGTTTTGATAGAAAGTAACTGATGACAAAGTTAAGTTCGATATGCCCGTTATTGTTCCGTTATTCGTAATTGTTCCGTTGGAAATAGAAAAATTTGATTGCGAGACATTGACTGTTCCGCTATTGGCTATGGAAAAATAAGCTAGAGAATTTTGACTGGCGGGTAATGTCATTGAGCCACCGCTGTTAACAGTTATCGTTGCGTCAACTGAATTTGCGGAGAGACTTACAGAAGCTGCCAAGCTGGAAGTATCCGGGATTACATATTTTGCCGATTTCGTAATTGTTACATTATCAAAAGTGAAGTTAGTTCCGGCAAGCTGCAGCGTATCCGCACCAGCCACTGAATTATTATCAACAATAAGATCGCCATTGTTTGTTCCCTGCTTCAAATAGATTGTTCCCGCACCTCCATAGGCATAGCCGGTCTTACCAAAAGCGGTAATGGCTCCAGAAAAAGAACTTGTGGTATATTCAATTGCTATTCTTCCACCACCGCCACCGCTGGCAGAAGTTAAATCATTGTTATATGAAGTGCCTCCATTTGCATTAATCGATCCAGCACCTGTTAAATTTCCAGCAACAACCCAAATAGCTCCTCCCGAACCACCGCCGGAACACTTATCAGTAATTCCATTGCCACCCACTGCCGTCAATGCTCCTTCCAAAGTTAATGTTCCCCCTACCACAATTTTTGCAGCGCCACCGCCAGCACCGCCATAAGCTGCACGAGAACAAGTTCCGCCCGAAGAACCTATCATTGCAGGCTGTGTTATGGAGTCATAAGTGGTACCGCCTGCATGCGTTGTAGTGCTAGCGCCCTTGCCGCCATGACCCCCACCACTACCACGCTGATTAATATCGCCTCCCCCTCCGGCACCTGGACCACGACCATTACCACTTGTGCCTGTATAACCTTTGCTGTTGATACTAATTGAGCCACCTGAAACTATCGTCATGTTGCCCCCTACCTGCAAAGAAAGTCTGTGTGTCTCAGCGCTGGAATTGGCTGTGTGAGTCAAAGTTCCGCTTGCTCCGATCGTTACATCTCCCGTAACTATAAGTTTTTTGGTATCGATATCTCCATTGGAAACGGTCACCACCGATGTTGCACTTGATCCGACAGAGAGAGAATTTACCGTAACCGCACCGGCGGAAAGATTGAGGATGGGAGCATTTGTATAACTGCCATTGATAACCACGTCATCAGTGGAGGTAGGCACCGCATCGCCAACCCAGTTTGCTGCAGTAGCCCAATCAGTTGAGGATGATCCATCCCAAGTAATGGTTGCCGCGTTAGCATTATGAGAAAAAAACAAAAAAACCATCGCGAAAAAGCTTGCGCCTAGGAAAAAATGTCTCTTAAAATGATTCGCCCTTGGTTTCATTTTATTTTTATTCTCAAACTATTTTAATTCGAATATCTATTGAGTTTCAACTCATTATTTGATACATCAATAGAACCCGTTCCCGCAGAATAATATTTCGTCCAGCCGGTCTGATTGTTTTGATGGTTTGGAAAATTGCTCTCGTCAGTGCCACCGGACCAATCGGTTTGTTGCCAAGCATACCCGGCGGCTTCAATATTGTTTTTTTTGATTATCAAATATGCCGCTATTGATGCAACTGCGATAAAAACTGCAACTACCAGCGGTCCCTTGCCATCGAAAAAAGCTTGCATTTTACTATGCAACAAGCCAGGCAATTCGCGCGTTCGCGAAAAACCGTTCCACTCGCCAATCTTTTGCATTGCTTCACGGTGAATAAATTTAATCTTTTTTATTTTTTCAAAAAAGTTATTCATTTTCGTTTTTTAAGAAAAATGGTCGCAAAAAACCAATCCTGCCAAGTAAGCCAGGGCCACAACTATACTAAATATATTTGAACTTTATAAGATTAGCTTCCACGATAACCTTGTTTTTATTTTGCAGAAAAAGTAAACAAAAGATCCACTAATTCATTATACCACTCGTCAAAAAAAAGACAAAGAATTATTTTCTTCCGCCCAACAGATCCATTAATTGATGATAAAAGAATAAGTTATGAATTGATGAAAGCCTGAGAAAAAGCGGCTCATTTGTCTTAAGAAGGTGGCGCAAATATGCCTTGGAATAATTTTTGCAAGTATAACAATTACAATCAGCATCAATCGGCACAAAGTCTTCCCGAAATTCTTCATTGCTTATATTAATTGTTTCATAAAATTCTCGGTCTAAATCATTACCATCGCAATCATCTTTCCATTTGAAAAGTCTTCCGTGTCTTCCTTCTCTTGTTGGAATCACACAATCAAACATATCGATACCCGAATTAACTGCAGCGACCATTTCATTCGGCTTACCCAGACCCATCAGATAACGCGGCTTATCTTCAGGCAAAAGTGGCATTACCCAATCCAGGATTTCATACAAGTGCTTACGCGGTTCACCTACTGCCACCCCACCGATAGCATAACCGTCGAAGCCTAGCTCAATTAAACGCCGAGCGCATTCTTTGCGAAGATCCTCATATACACCTCCTTGCACAATTCCAAAGAGAAGCGGGCGCGAGATTTGAGATTTAACGATTTGATTTGCAGATCCGAATCGGCTTTCAAAATATTCCTTGCAGCGAGATGCCCAACGCAGCGTAAGCTCCATAGATTTGCGAGCTTCTTCATGTGAACAAGGAAATGGCGGGCATTCATCAAGCACCATAATCATGTCGCTACCCAGATTCAATTGGATTTCGATCGATTTTTCCGGTGACATAAAATGTTTTTTACCATCGATCGGATCGATAAATTCCACTCCTTTTTCAGATAATTTAACTCCGCTGCTGCCAAATTTTTTAGCAGCTCTTGCGCCCAGTGAAAAAACCTGAAAGCCTCCCGAATCAGTCAGGATAGGTCCATTCCAATTCATGAATTGATGCAATCCGCCAGCCTTAGCGATAAGTTCATCGCCTGGCCGTAACCAAAGATGATAAGTGTTGCCCAAAACAATCTGAGCTCCCAACTCACGCAAATCCTCGGGAGAAAGATTTTTCACCGCACCCTTGGTTGCGATCGGCATAAAAAAAGGCGTCTTAATGATGCCGTGCATTGTTGCCAATTCACCAACGCGACGCTGACCATTTTTGGATTTAACATTCATCATATTGGCAAATTATATGAGAAAAGCGGACCTTTGTCCAGGTCCGCCCCAATTGCAGCACATTGTTTATTTAACTTTATATCCATCGGGAGGAATACTCACATCTTCATGTAATTGCATATCTTTCATGGGAATCTGTAAGTTTATCTCCTCCTTAGTAAAACCATCTTTTGCTTTGAATGTTCCCGGATTCAACAATGTCAGTGATCTCCCAGACTGATTGGATTGTGGAGTTATGCCTATTTGAAAACTAACTTCTCTTTTCGGCTCAAGCAATCCTACTCCAGGGTTAACACCCCCCACCCTCCAAGAAATTATGTTTGTCCTGCTATCAAACTCCACATGTTCATTTTCCGGATAAGTCTTGCCTGTCCAACGATATCCTGAAGGAATAGAGGCTGTCAAAACAGCATCTTGCAGCTCATTGGATACATTAAATATGGTCCAATGCATAGTATAGGTGGTTTCTTTGCCAACTTCCAAGGGCATAGGTCCCGAATTTTCCACATTGGCATCTTCATAATACCCAAGCGTCTCGATAATAACTTTTGATCCAAGCTTAAGCTCCATTGCGCTACTGCCAATTATTTTATTTTCACTTGCCACTGAAGGTATGTCGGGACTGTCTATTTTCGCAACTGTGCGAACGGTAAAATTTTTATCTTGCACACCGGTTACTGGAATTATCTCCAATACCGGTACGGTAAACTTCAATTCCCCTTTTCCTTTTGGCTGTATATTAATCAACTCCGGCACATCTGAAGCTTTCCAAGAAATTGTTTTTTTGGATTCATCAAAAGAACCCCTGTCTATAGATAACTTCGAATAGTCAACAATTTTGCTGTCTATCTCCACGGTTACTATGGCATTTCTCATTCCTATGTTGGAATTATTCTCATAATTGATACGGTAGGAAAGATTTGCTCCTGCTTTGGTTATGCCATTTTCTGCCCCGTTAACCAACGACTGTTTTATTGAAAGAGCTGCAACTACCATCCTTGTGTTAACGACTCGTTGATTATATACCACAAAATTACCATCATCTCCCATTTTTCCCAGAGATAATTTGAAGGTTTTCCCATCATCAGGGCTTCCTGACAATTTCCCCTGTATTCTTACTTTGCCTCCCTGATTAGCCTCCAATGTGCCCATATACCAGACATTATCCCCTTCGGAAGTATTTGGATTCGAAGAAACCAGTTGAAATCCTTGGGGAAACTCGGCGCGCAATTGCACATCTTCAAGAGAGCGCACATCCAAATTCTTATAATCAATGACATATTCCACACTATCGCCATCTGCAGCCTCTCTTGGTGCAACCACATCCAGAAGCAAAGGCGAATTATCAATATTTACACCCAGTTGTCCCGAGGAATGCAATTTCTCCGACCTTCCGGAAACCGAATAATCCATCGACGCACGTAGATATACTTGATAATCTTTAGGTGCATAAAATATTCCCTTAAACGGAACTTCCGCTTTTGCTCCCGGCTTTATATCGCCCACGTATACTTTGCTGCTAGATTTGCTGAGATATTTGAGATTGACATTATCTATGGGTTGAAAATTTTCCGCATATGTCAGCACCACTTCCACGTCACGCAAAGTGATCCGATTGTTATTTTCATATTTGATGAAATATTCCACTGTCTGCGTGCTATCCGCATCTTTTGGGCCATCAATGGAAACAACTACCCGATCTTCATGAAAAGAATCTTTTTTCCACTTTTCCCACCCCCACCATCCAAGTCCGACCACGATCAAAACCGAGACAATGATGCCGATTATCTTCAAAATTTTCTTCTGTTTCGAAGTCAAACCTTTTTGAGGCTCTTTCCATTCACGTTCTTTCAAGAAAGGATTTTCTCCTTCGGTATTCGCTTGCCCGAAGGGATTATATTCGTCAACATCGTGCTGGCGATGGATATCTTCACTATCATCCCTGCTTTGCAGATGTTTATTGAGTTCATCAAGTGACATTTTATTTGTATTTTAGTTTAATTCCCTTGCAATAATTATACCACATTAGTCATATGCGTCCTATCCGTCCCATCAGTCCTATTACCCTTGTCCTATTTTTCACCTAAGCATCTTAAGCAAGCCAACGATAAAAATCATTGATTACTGCCTCCAGGGATCTGAGGTCTCGCTGTTGCATTTGCAATTTCACCAATGACTTCAAGGAATTTTTGGCGCATATGCGAAGCGCTTTGGTTGCATTTTTGGAAATATGCATTGAGCCGATCGATTTTCTGACGCAACCATTACAGACAATTCCGCCGCTCCGCGCTGAAAAATTAGCATCACTTTCCGATATTTGACTACCGCAATAAGCGCAGCGCGAACTTTCAATCGTATACCCCAAAACATTTGTCATGTGCAGCAAAAAGCCCGCACTCACCAAGCGCAGCGCCATATCTTTTTTGGAGTACTCCTTAACATTTTCAGAAATATTGTCGATCGTTTCCAGATAATCATGTAATATACCGAACAACCTCTCGTCGATGTTTTCTAAATCAATAAAACGATTGATCATGTTAATAGCTGAAAACACCGAATCAAGCGCTTCGCCGTCACGCTTAAGATAGGAAAAATTATTTTCCACGATCGAACCGGTTATTTTCCCCGTACCGCGACTGCGCGCAATCGTCACATCCGCCAAAGTGAAATTCTCCAAAAGACCTGCGAGTTTGGCTCCTTGCTTGCGTACGCTTTTTGCCAACACCTGCATTTTGCCGCGCTCTTTTGTATATAGCCAATAAAGCCGATCCATCTCCCCGACATCGCGCTTTTTCAAAATGATTGAGGTATATGTCTGTTCCATTCGGCAGTGAAAATCCAAACTTATTAAAAAATATTTCAGTAAACCCACATATTAGTAGTTTACTTTTGGTGGCTGAACTCACGACAGTTTGGGATTCCAATTTGGATTTCTACTGCCGGATCCATGTTCTATCTAATTTTAGCATATTTTTAGAGGTTGAACCTCCACGCGCACATAGATAAAAACTTTTTAAGACAAAAGAAAAGAAGCCGCATTATGATAACGCAGCTCCTCAATTTTTGAGAATCAGCTCAGCGACTAAAGCAGTGCTTTGCCAATCCCCTTGGCGATCGGGACGATTATGTCATCCCAGATCACCCAGATAATTCCCGGCTGAGGGCAATAGTCATCACCCTCAGCAATCTGTTTGTCAATTTTTTGCTGAAGACCGGAGGCCTTCAGATTATCGACAACTTTCTGGAGATCAAAAAAATCTCCTTTAAAATACAAATTGGTGTTCATGGCGCCCCCCTTTCTAGGTTGCCTCCTTGCTTTTTTCTGGCCAATTGTGCATAACAACCAATGCAACAACAGCCAGGAAAAGCCAAAATACCAAGTCCTTGACCCAGGCAAAAATTTGCCCAAGCCAATCACCAAAGAACCAGGGATCTTGCCAATCAAAAACGCAATTAGCAAGACCAAATGATACAAAAAACAAAATAACAATCCACTCTGTTTTTTTTGTAATCATTTCGCTCCCCCTCCTTAATATTCAAATTTAAATTAAACTCTCTTTATTCCTATTATAACGCTTTCATTATCAATCGTAAAATCCTTTTCCAAATCAGCTTCTGCCATTTTTCCTTCACTTAGGGCTTGGGAAAGCGTTTCTTTGGCAATCAAATCGCCGAACTTTCCAAAAACTTTTGACAATCCATTATAGCATATATTTATGCGATTGTCAACCTCAAAGCCGGCTGATTTTCGCATCTCCTGAATTGCGCGAATCACCTCCCTCGCCTGCCCCTCCAACTTCAACTCTTCAGTAATTTCCGTGTTCAACACCACATTTCCCAAATCCCCCCTATTTTCCAAATCTCCCAAAACTATCGTTTTTACATTCAGTTCTTCCTTCACAATCTCCTTCAATTCTTCGGAGAGCTCCACAAAAACAGTTGCGCTCGCCAAAGGCTGACGCACTTTTATTTTCGCCTCCGCGCGTTTTTGAAGACCTGCGCTCACAATTTCCCGCGCCGCGTTCATTTGTTCGTTCAATTTCTCATCAATCATCTTTTCATCAACCGCAGGAAAATCAGAGAGATGGACAGATTCTTCCCCTGTAAGATTTCTATAAATTTCTTCTGCCACAAACGGTGTAAACGGCGCCATGAGTTGCGAAAGTGTCACCAGCACATGATGCAAGGTCGCATAAGCCTCGTTCTTATCCGTATCATTTTCCGATTTCCAAAAACGTTTACGCGATCTGCGAATATACCAATTGGAAAGATTATCAATGAATTTTGGAAATAACCTTGCGGCCTTATGCAATTCATACGCCTCCATATGACGATTCACATCATTAATAAGAACGTTGAGTTCCGACAAAATCCATCTGTCGAGAAGACTTGTCGCTTGTCGCTTGTTGCTTGTCGCTATTGACGACTGAAAGCCATCGATGTTTGCATACATCACAAAAAAAGAATATGAATTCCAAAGCATGCGGAACATACCACGAATCAAATCAGCTACATCATTTTCCTTGAAATTCAAATTATCAGCTGCAACAACCGGCGACGACATCAGATAAAATCGCAGAGCATCGGCGCCATATTTTTCAAACACAAAACTCGGGTCGGGATAATTCTGCAGCCTCTTACTCATCTTCTTCCCGTCCTCAGCCAACACAATTCCATTCACAATAACATTCTTAAAAGCCGGCTTCTCCTTGATTGCAGACGCAATAATATGCAGGTAATAGAACCATGCGCGCGTCTGATCCACTCCTTCCGCAATAAACTCCGCCGGGAATCCCGCGTCAAACTTCTCTTTGTTCTCGAAGGGATAATGCACTTGTGCATACGGCATCGAGCCGCTATCAAACCATGTATCCAAGACATCAGGAATTCTTTTCATCTCACCACTGCATTTATCGCACTTCAACGTGATTCCATCGACAACATGTTTGTGCAGATCGGTTATTTTTTTACCACTCAATTCTTCGAGCTCCGCCACCGACCCCATCACTTTCACTTCGCCACATTCACACCTCCAAATCGGCATAACAGAAGCCCAGTAACGTTGGCGCGAAATTGACCAATCGCGAGCTCCCTCAAGCCAATTGCCGAAACGTCCTTCTTTCATATGTGCCGGTGACCAATTGATTTCCTTGGCCAATTCCAGTGCTTTTTCTTTAATATCAGTAACTTTGACAAACCACGAAGATGTCGCGTAATTGATTAGAGGCGTATCACATCTCCAGCAATGTGGATAGCTGTGTTCGTATTTTTCCTTAAAAAACAGCAGATTACTATGAGCCAAATATTTGATAATTTCAATATCTGTGCTCATATGGTTTTCCAATGGTTTCACGCTGAGTCCCGCAAATTCTCCCACCTCTTTCTTGATAAGTCCATCCATGCCAACGTGTTGAATGAATGGCAATTTATATTGATAACTTAGATTCAGGTCATCTTCACCAAAAGCTGGCGCAATATGTACCACGCCCGTTCCTTCTTCCGTAGTCACAAAATCCGCAGCATATATTTTCCAGCCGTTTTCCTCATTTTCCAGACCTTTGTTTTGGTAATAATCAAAGAGTGGTTTGTAGTTTTTATCAATTAAATCACTGCCTTTAAATTTATCAATTACTTCATATTTTTTATCCGCAAAAAGTTCAACTAACCTTTCCTTTGCGATAATAAAATGCTCAGTGCAATCATGTGTTTTCATGTGAGAATCAGTGGTTCTGATTTTTGCATATTCAATATCCTTCCCAACTGCTAACGCCACATTACCAATCAATGTCCATGGCGTTGTCGTCCATGCCAAAACAAACGTCCCCGGTTCGTCTATCAGTTCGAATTTGGCAATTGCGGATAAGTCCTTTATATCCTTGTATCCTTCACTTACTTCTTGTTGGGAAAGTGTAGTTTCGCAGCGCGTACATACATGCATTGAACGATACCCTTCGTAAATCAATCCTTTGTCCCAAAGTTGTTTAAACACCCACCACACCGATTCCATATACGAAAGATCCATCGTCTTATAACTATTTTCCATGTCAGCCCAGCGGCCGAGACGATTGATGACAATTTTCCATTCATCAACATATTTCAAGACGGTTGTGCGACAAAATTCGTTGAACTTATCCACTCCCATTTTTTCAATGTCTTTTTTATGGGAAATTCCCAATGCCTTTTCTGCAATATTTTCGATCGGCAAGCCATGACAATCCCAGCCCCATTTTCGCTCAACTTGATAACCGCGCATCGTCCAATAGCGTGGCACAACATCTTTCATTGTACTTGCCACTAAATGGCCATAGTGCGGCAACCCGGTTGCAAACGGAGGACCGTCATAAAAACTGTATTTTTTGGCGCCCTCACGATTACTGACCGACTTTTCAAACACCCTATTTTCATCCCAAAACTTCAGAATTTCTTCCTCCATTTTTGGAAATGGTTGTTTTTGATCTACTTTCTTAAACATATTTTTAGTTCTACAAATTACAAATCAATTACAAATTTACAAATATACAAATAATAAATATCTTTGCACATTCGTACTTTCGTACCTATTCGTAATTCGTAGAGATAAACAAAAAATCCCTACGCAAAAAATGCATAAGGACGCGTGTCACATCGCTCGGGAGCGACTGTGATCTGGGCGTGGTACCACCTTAATTCTCGTGAAACTTGAAACATAAAGCTTGAAACTTTCACTTCAAGATTCAAGTTGTGAGCTTCACGACTTAATTACAGCTATTACGGGCTTGCCCGATGCGTTCTACTGCGGCTCGCCGTAGTCTTGACGAAGGCGGCTTGCCTTTTCTTCGCACAGCTTGCCCCGTGAAATTCACAAAGTGAACATTTCAACGGGGCGATGGAGTGATATCTCCATCATCGCTTTTCCATTTTTAATATATATCTTATTCTATTTTCCTGCAACTTGCCTATAAATTTCTAGTGTCTCTTTCGCTGTTTTGTCCCAATCAAATCCTTTGACTCTTTCGATTCCTTTTTGTCTATATGATTCCCTCAGGTTTTCATCATGGGCAAATTTTCCGATAGCTTCCGCGATCTCCTCAGTGCTTTTCGGATCAACAAAATATGCCGCGTCTCCCGCAATTTCTTCCAATGTCGGTATTTTGCCCAAAATCGAAGGTGTTTTGGTTGCAAATGCTTCCAAGGCGGTCATGCCGAAACCTTCGTACAATGAAGGCATCACGAAAAATTCTGCACCTTTGAACAGCGGCACCAATTCATCACCAACAACATATCCCGTGAAAACAACGTCTTTGGATATTTGCAAATCTTGTGCTTTCTTCTTGAAAAATTCACTGTCATGTCCACGCTTGCCGGCAAGCACCAATTGGTACTCGAAATTATCGCTGCCGCCTTGTGTTTCCTTTTGCTTGAATTTGGCGAAAGCTTCCAAAAGTCTGCCGATGTTTTTGGAATGCTCAAGTGTTCCCAAAAACAAAATATATTTTTTCTTGATACCGAATTTTTCCAATGCTTTCTTGCCATCCTCAGGATCTTGAAAAAATCTCGCATCGATTCCACTGCGCACAATATCCGTTTTCCCATTCGTACCTTCAAGATATTGTTCGATCTCTTTCTTGATAGCTTCCGATACGGCAATTATGCGATCCGCCTTTTTTGCCATCATGCGCGACAATACTTTCGCGCGTGTACGGCGAAGTGCCGGATAATATTTTTCCACCGCAAACATTCCCATGTCATGAAAAGTAACAATTGTTTTTCCTGTGTATGATTGCGGGATGCGACTCATCGGAGACGTCGTATGCAACACATCAAGCTTTTCTTTCTGCAAAGTAGCTGCGCCAAGAATTTCATTATATACTCCCGGCATATATTTTTTGTAATCGGAAAAAGGATAGAATTTGATTTTCACATTAGGCTTGGTAAATTTTTTCACATCCTTTTCACGCACACGAAAATCAAAGAAAATGACGTACTCGTTTTCCGTATCGTTTTTGAGCAGATGACGGATCAGTTGATAGGTATAATGCCCTACGCCGATCGCGTCTCCCTTTTCAGGATTCAAAATTGTCCTGGCATCAATTCCTATTTTCATATATTTCAGAACCACTGATTACCACGTGATTATCCTGATTACACGTGATTGTGGTGCATTTATTTTTTATACTTATTTCAGTGAAATCATGTGTGCTCATGTGATAATCAGTGGTTCTGATTTGTTACATTTTCTCTGGCGCATCCACTCCGATCAGTCTTAGCGTTTCAGCCAAAACGATTTTTGTGGCTTGAACCAGGGATAATCTGGCTTTCGTGAGTTCCTCGTTTTCCTCATCAATCACTCTACAAGCATCGTAGAACGAATGGAACTTATCCGCAAGCCTGATCGCATAGTGTGGCAATTTGTGCACTTCATAGCTCTCGGCGATCTCCTCCACCAACTCCGGAAATTTCTCCAGCTCTTTTATGAGACTTACTTCTTTTTCATGTACAAGCACCTCAAGGAAGTTCGACTCCCCCGATGGGATTCGAACTCCCAAATCGGCCGCCTTAGTAAGGATGCTGCAAATACGCGCATGTGCGTATTGCACATAGAACACAGGGTTTTTCTGCGATCGTTCTTTCGCTAATCCCAGATCGAAATTCATGTGAGTATCAGGAGAATACATCAAGAAAAAGAAGCGTGTCACATCGTGTCCGATTTCCTCAATAAGGTCATCAATATATACTACATTCCCCGCACGCTTACTCATTCGAACTTCCTTACCATCTTTCACAAGACGCACCAGCTGTACAATTTCAAAACTAATTTTTTCTTCTTCAAAACCAAGTGCTTTGGCTGCAGCTTTGAAACGTTGAATATATCCATGATGGTCAGCACCCCATGTCTCAATCATTATATCAAACCCACGCTCCATTTTGTTGAGAATATAACCGCAATCAGAAGCAAAGTATGTTTTCTGAGCGTCAGATTTCACTAGCACACGATCCTTGTCATCCCCAAAATCAGTAGTTCTGAGCCAAAGCGCATTATCTTTTTCAAAAGTAAGCTTTTTTTCCTGCAGTATTTTTATTGCTCTGTCCACATAGCCTTCATCATAAAGAGCTTTCTCATGTGTCCAACTATCAAAAGCTACTTTCATCTTATTAATAGTTGGTTTTATATAGTCAATAACAACTACCGCAGAAACTTGGACTGCCGAGGTTTCAACAGGCTTGCTAAGTAATTCAGGATATTTTTCCCTCATTTCATCTATATATTCACCTGCATATACGGCTTCCGAATCCCCTTTAAAGCTATGCGCCAATTTCAATGTTTGCTCTCCTGCGTCATTCACATAATATTCATTCGTGACTTCAAATCCACTCTTGCGCAAAACGCGTGAAAGAGAATCACCAAAAAATCCGCCGCGACCATTGCCGAGATGCAACGGTCCGGTAGGGTTTGCTGAAATAAATTCATTGTTCACCTTTATACCTTTGCCAATTTCAGAATTTCCAAACTTATTTTCTTTTTCATTTATCTCAATAATTTTATCCTGAAAATATTTTTTCGAAAGATAAAAATTTATATACCCGGGAGCAACAACTTCAACCTTTTCTAGTATGTCATCCTGAGCAAGCGAAGCGAGTCGAAGGATCTCAGCCTTGATCACTTCCGCGATTTCCATCGGACTCTTCTTGAGCGGCTTCGCCAAAACCATAGCGATGTTAGTCGTATAATCCCCAAATTGTTCGTCTTTAGGCCTGTCTATGGCAATTTTGAACTCATCTAAACTGACCGCATTTTCATTTTTTGCGACCTCTAAAATGGCTTGTTTAAGGTATTTTTCAATTTCGTTCTTCATATTCATATTATACCCACACTTGGCAAATTTCCGCAAACATTTTCCATTCTTGCGGCTTACTACGTAAGTCAAAATACTATTAAGACAAACTCCCCTTTAACCTTCCCGGGATTCTTTTCAAAATATTCCAAAATTTCTTCAATATTGCCACGCACGATTTCCTCAAACATCTTCGTCAATTCCCGCCCAACAATTATCCGCTTAGTGGAGGTTGAACCTCCGCTTGGAGGTTCAACCTCCAAAAGATTTTTCAACAATTCCAAATTTTTAATCACCCGATGCGGCGAGTCATAATACATCACAGGCATTTCGTATGCTGCGACGTTTTTGAAGAAAGTTTCCCGTCCTTTTTTGTGTGGCGGAAAACCTAAAAAAACAAATTTCTGCATGTCTATTCCCGCCACACTTATTAACGCACCCAGCGCCGAAACTCCGGGAATCGGAATTGCTTTAATTCCATTTTCAATCGCTTTTTGTACCAAAATATTGCCCGGATCCGAAATCCCCGGGGTGCCAGCGTCTGTCACCAAAGCTATATTTTGTCCGGTGAGTAATTTATCAATTAGCGATTGTAATTTTTCGTTGTCGCTATGTTGATGGCAAGAAACACACGGCGTGTCTATGCTATAATGATTAAGCAGTTTTCTGGTAACCCTGGTATCCTCACAAGCAATCGCATCCGCTTCTTTCAGCACGCGCAAAGCTCGAAGCGTAATATCTTCAAGGTTTCCGATGGGAGTTGCGATAATAAATAAAATTCCATTCATAGATGCAAGAACCACTGATTAACTCTGATTTCCGCCTCCGCCAGTTGGCGGATGGCGGACTGATTACACATGATTGAATTTCTTATCAGTGAAATCACGTGCTTTCATGTGATAATCAGTGGTTCATATTTATTTTTATGATCTTAACTACCCACGCCCTCACAGGTGCTGCCCTTGGCAAATATGTGCACAGCCCTTTATTGCTGATTCCCCTTGCAATAGCTTTGCATTACACGCTTGACACTTTCCGTCACGGAGAATATCTGGGACGAGCTTCCACGGTTCGCAGCACTTGGTGGAAAGTTGCGATTGATCTCTTGCTAGGCTGCAGCATTGTTATATTTTATATAGCCATTGCAATGCCCCCTCTGGAAATTGCCAGAAATATCCTGATCGGAATGTTCTTCTCCATGCTTCCCGATCTTTTCACCGTGCTTTACTGGAAACTGCATTTCAACTTTCTTAAAAAACTTTTTGACTTTCATGCATGGATCCATCCTTATCCGAAAGGTGACTCACGCTATGATTGGACCCTGCGCAATGCCGTTAATGATATTATCTTCTGTTCAATCGCAATCTTATTGCTTCTGCTATAGAACCACTGATTTGCACTGATTTCCGCCTCCGCCAGTTGGCGGATGGCGGGCTGATTACACATGATAATAAATCAAGAAACACAATCAGTGAAATCATTGTAATCATGTGATAATAAGTGGTTCTTTAAAGGTACTTCGCTGTCCAACTCTTCTTGCTTTTCTTCAATTTATCCGGCGTGCCTTCATATATCAATTCTCCGCCGCTGCTACCTCCATCCGGACCGAGTTCGATTACCCAGTCTGCTTCATTGATCACATCAAGATTGTGCTCGACCACTAAAACCGTATTACCCTTATCCACCAAAGCATTGAGCACACCCAAAAGTCTTTTAGTATCCTCGAAATGAAGCCCTGCCGTTGGTTCATCCAAAATATATAAGGTATTGCCTGTAGATTTACGAGCTAATTCCGTCGCCAGCTTGATACGCTGTGCTTCGCCGCCGGAAAGATTGGTCGCGCTTTGTCCCAATTTAAGATATCCAAGACCTACGTCCTCCATAGTTTTCAGTTTTTCGGCAATCAAAGGATGCTTGGCGAAAAATCTAAGCGCAAAACGCACATCCATATCCAGAACTTGCGCCACATTGAATCCCTTATATTCAATTTCCAAAGTTTTTTTGCTATAACGCGTGCCATCACAGGCTTCGCATTTTACATAAACGTCCGGCAAAAGATGCATTTCGATTTTTTTGTATCCCTCACCCTGGCACACTTCGCAGCGTCCGCCTTTCATATTGAAACTGAAACGACTCGCTGTATAGCCGCGGTTTTTGGATTCTTCTTCCTGTGCGAAAAGTTCGCGAATGTGCGAAAACACTCCCGTATATGTTGCCGCATTGGAACGCGGTGTGCGCCCGATTGGCGACTGATCGATACTGATCACCTTATCAATGTGCTGGAGTCCCGAAATTTTCTTGTGTGCTCCTGGCAATTCGCGCGCGTTGAAAAAATGGCGTGAAAGTGCTTTGGCCAAAATATCGTTCACTAAAGTGGATTTACCGCTACCGGAAACGCCACAGATCGAAACGAATTTCTTGAGCGGGATTTTCACATCCACGTTTTTGAGATTATGTTCAGTTGCACCTATAATTTCGATGTGCTTGCCGTTTCCTTTGCGATACTTCGCTTTTTCAGAAACCTTCTTCTTGCCGGTCATATATTGCGCAGTCAAACTTTTTCCTTTCAGCAATTTCGGCACATTTCCCTCAAAAACGACAATACCTCCTTCGCTTCCCGCACCCGGTCCCATATCGATCACCCAATCGGCAGCGGAAATAATACTTTCATCATGTTCAACAACTATCAAGGAATTTCCCAAATCCTGAAGCTTGCGCAAAGTAGCAATCAATTTTTCCGTATCGCGACTATGTAGTCCTACTGAAGGCTCGTCCAGAACATAAACTATTCCCATGAGCTGCGAATTGAGTTGCGCTGCCAAACGGATGCGCTGTGCTTCTCCGCCAGAAATCGTCTGGGCGCTTCTACCCAAATTGAGATATTCCAAACCTACGTTTTCCAGAGCTTCCAACCGCTGTTGAATTTCTTTGATCAACTGGCTTACTACGGAAACATCAACGGCAGTATCTTTCCAGTCCTTATTGCCAAGCAAGAAATCTTTAAGCTCCGTAACGCCCATGTTTACTATATCATCGATATTTTTGCCACAAATGCGTACGGACAAATATTCCGGCTTTAGTCTCTTGCCATCGCAAGAAGAACAAACATGAAAAGTCATATATTTCTCGATCTCCGTCCGCATATATTCAGATTTGGTTTCTTGATATTTCTTTTCCAACTCACCAACCACTCCAGCAAAATCACCTTTGCCTTCGAGATTGCCAAAAAGAACCGAATCCAATTGCTTCTTGGTCAGCTTTTTTATCGGCACATCAAGCGAGAATTTTTGTTCTTTGGCTATTGCTTTGAGTGCCAGAATATTGGCACTATTGTTCGAAATCTTTCCGCCAGATTTGCTCCAAGGTTGGATCGCACCTTCCGCAAAAGAAAGATTCTTATTTGGAATTACAAGCTCGGGATTTACTTTCAACGTATACCCCAATCCGCTGCATTTATCACAAGCTCCTTCCGGACTATTGAAAGAAAAATGTCTCGGTGTAACTTCACGAATTTTCACGCCACAATCACCACAAAAAAAATCTTGGTTATATGAACGTTTCTCATTTCCATCGATCAAAATATTCATCGCACCACTGCCCAATTTCATCGCCGTCTCAATTGAATCGAGAAGTCTTTCATGATCTTGCTTCTTTTGATCGAAAATGATGCGATCAATCACAACTTCCACTTCCGCATCTGAATGTTCTTTGATATATCCTTGGGCTTCCGTAACCGCAATTATCTTGCCGCCAACGCATACGCGCGCATATCCGGACTGTTGCACCATAGAAAGCACCGCTTGGGCATCAGCATCCTTGTCGCGCGGTTTAGCCAGAATGGCTACATGGGTGTGATGTGGCAGTGCACATACTTCTTCCAGAATTTCCCTGTTGCTTCTTCTTTGCATGGAAGCGCCACACTCAGGACAATGCAGGGTGCCCACCTTTGCAAAAAGAATCCGAATGTAGTCATATACTTCTGTCAATGTCCCCACGGTCGAACGCGGTGAACGCGCCACACTTTTTTGATCAATAGAAATAGGCGGGCTCAAGTTTTCAATCCTGTCCACATCCGGCTTCACAGAAGGATCCAGGAAATTGCGCGCATAAGAAGAAAGTCCTTCCATATAGCGGCGATTGCCTTCGGCATAGATCGTGTCGAATGCCAAGGAAGATTTGCCGCTACCAGAAAGACCGGTGACCACGACAAACTTATTGCGCGGAATTGCCACATCGATGTTCTTGAGATTGTTCACCCTTGCACCCTTGATCACAATATCGTCAATTTTTTTTGCGGAAGCCATATTGATGAAAGTATTATGTATTTGCTAAGTACACATGATAGCAGCAAAAATGGAATATGTAAATAGAAGCTTCGATACACAAAAAACTCCCCATTTATGGGAGCGTTTTGTATTCATTTTCAGCGTATTTCTGCGTATAGTCCGCGTGAATCCGCGCGTAAAAGAATTTTAAAAATTCTTTTACGATCTAGTATCCCCACTTCATATCCACCTCACCGGAATCTGACAAGCTTGTGTCATGTTTTTCTTTTTCGTGTCCAGCAACAGTTTCCGTGTATTCTTTCACTACTTTGCGCTTAGTGTCCAGATTCAAAGATTTGTTGTTAATCGCCGGACCGCCAATGCAGCCGCCGTCACAATTGAGAATATCCATAAAACGATATTGGCTGCTGCCCGCGCGAAAATCATCAAATGCTTTTTTGAGATTGGCCACGCCGTCTGTAATTAGGATTTCTTCTTTTTTGAAGATAGTTTCCAAATGCGCCGTGTCGGCCAAGCCACCGGAAACAGGAAACATGCGTGTGTCGTCGGTAACAACCGAATCGAAAAGATAGTTTTCCACAAAATCTTCTTCTTTGATACCCTCTTCCTCAAACATGTTTCTTAATTCCTGCAAAGTCACGACATCATCTATGGATTCAGGATACTTTGGCGCTTCGATAATGCGCTTGGCGAGACATGGCGAAATGAACACGATTTTATGTTCAGGAAAAGCGCTACGCAAAAATCTGGACATTGCCGCCATCGGTGAAACGACAGGCAGCAAATATTTACTAAGATCGGGATATTGCGCATTGATAAAGGAAACTACCGTAGGACAAGGCGATGCGATATATAGTTCTTGCTCGGGATTTTCGGTTATATATTTCGCATAGGCGGCGTTCACAAGTTGCGCACCATAGGTTACTTCAGTCACCATATCAAACCCCAGTTTTTTGAGCATGCCGATGATTGCCGGATATTTGAAATCCAGAATAAAAGCAGGGGCTAGCATTGCAATGGATGGATTATTTTTGATCAACTCTTTTTTGTCTTGCATATTTTTTCATTAAGAATAAAAATGCCTGTCTGCACCGGCAGGCACATGCAAATATATACTACTACACTTACCATTTTATTGCACTTTTATATTACCTTCCCTTCAATGAAGTAGTGCCATGCATATATTCATTATTTCCCAATCGCCTAACTGCTTCAAAAAATAAGTCTTTTTAATAAACACAACTATGATTATTTTCAGGCAAGATAGCTTTTGCGACGAAGCTTGCGATGAAAGGAAATCGCGAACCGATGCGCCTCATCCATTATTTGCTTTAGTAAAAGTTTATTCTGTAAAACGCTTTTTGATTCGTTTTTAATTTTAGCATTTGGATATTGTTTGGAATTTGCAATTTGTAATTTGAGATTTTTTCGGGTTACACCCTTTGCCACTCCCACAATCGGCACCGCCAACCCCAATTCTTCATATAAAAGTTTTTCTGCCATATTCACATGTCCTTGTCCGCCATCCAATAAAACCAACTCGGGCATTGGCCAATCATTTTTAAAGCGTCTAAGCAAAACTTCCCGCATCATGCCGACATCATCACTGCCTTCGATGGTTTTGATTTTGAATTTTCGATACTGCGATTTATCCGGCTTGCCGTCAACAAAAACAACCATCGACCCCACCGCATGCTGTCCACTTATATTTGAGATATCATATGCTTCTATGCGCACAAAGCCCAAAAGCTTAGCTTTAGGAAATCCTAAAGCTAAGCTTTGAGCATCGCCTTCAAACTCTTTGGTCATTAGCGCGATATCCCGAATGTGCTGGAGTGCAAAAATCTTGTTGCGCAGATCCGCCGCTTTTTCAAACTCATGTTTTTTCGCAGCTTCTCGCATTTCTATCTCAAGTCTCTTTATCAAACTTTTCTTCTTCCCTTCCAAAATCATCTTGATACCGCGAATATTCTTCTTGTAATCCTCCTTCGAAATCGCACCATCATACGGTCCCGGACACATGCCGATTTGATAATCCAAACATCCCTTCTCGCTCTTTTGTTTCAAAGCATGAAACGGAAAAATACGCCGAATGATCTTCAACGCAATCTGCATCTGGTATTTGGAAACGTAAGGCCCATAAACCTTATCAATTACAATATCTTTTATGAATTTATTCGCAATTCGTTGATTAGCATTTATTCGTAGATTAGAATCATATTTATCAATATCAGTCTTTCGTAAAATAATCACTCTCGGAAATTCTTCCTTCGTCACAACAAAGTAGGCGAAACTCTTATCATCCTTTTCATCCGTATTATATTTCGGCTGGTGCTTCTTGATCAGGTTGCTTTCCAAAATAAGAGCTTCCAAAACACTATCTGTTTCCTGAAAATCGATATCCCCGACAAGAGAAACCATCCTCCCGATCCACTCACTCCTCCCCGGCACAAAGCCAGTAAAGGGAGTCGAACTCCCTTTTTGCATTTGGGAGTTCGACTCCCCCGCATTGCCATTCGCAACCATTCGCATATTTGCATCATTCGCATTTATTCGCGTATTCGTATCACGAAAGTAGGACTGCACCCTGCTCCTCAAATTCGTCGCCTTCCCTATATACAAAATCTCCCCGCCGGCACCTCTGAAAAAGTACACCCCCGGCGCCTGTGGCAACTTGGCTATTTTCCCCTTTATTATTAAAAAATTCATATCTTTTTTATTTGCTCACTACAAAAGTTCAAAATATTCATATTTTGTATTGCGACGTTACGAACGTTTCGCGTTACGAACGTTAAGAACCTCTTTTAAATATTTCGCCGTATAACTTTCTTTATGATACTTCACCACCTCTTCCGGCGTGCCGGTTACAACCACGCTGCCACCACCGTCTCCGCCTTCAGGTCCCATGTCGATGATCCAGTCAGCGGTTTTGATCACATCCATATTGTGCTCGATTACAACCACCGTGTTGCCCGCATCAACCAAACGATTTAAAACATTCAAAAGTTTTTTAATATCATCAAAATGAAGTCCGGTCGTCGGCTCGTCTAAAATATACAAAGTGTCCCCAGTAGCTTTTCGCGCAAGCTCGGATGCCAATTTGATGCGCTGCGCTTCACCTCCGGAAAGAGTCGTTGCACTTTGTCCCAGTTCGATATATCCCAGCCCGACATCTTCAATTACCGCCAGAATATCATGTATTTTCGGGTAGCTCGCAAAAAATTCCCGCGCTTCTGAAACGGTCATCGCCAACACATCAGCAATGCTTTTTTCTTTGTATTTAACTTGCAGCGTCTCGCTGTTATATCTTTTCCCATGGCAAACATCGCACGGCAAATACACGTCCGGCATAAACTGCATTTCGATTTTCAAAAATCCTTCTCCCTGACAATGATCGCAGCGACCGCCAGAAACATTGAATGAGAAACGCCCCGGACCATAGCCACGCATTTTTGCGTCTTTAGTTTGGGCGAATAAATCCCTGATATGCGTGAAAAGACCGGTATATGTCGCAGGATTGCTTCGCGGCGTGCGGCCAATCGGTGATTGGTCTATCATGATCACCTTATTGATGTTCTCGATTCCCAAAATTTCTTGGTGTCTTCCCGGAACCTCCAAGGCGCGGTGCAATTTATGTGCCAGTGCTTTATACAAAGTATCTTCAACCAACGTCGATTTGCCGCTGCCGGACACGCCAGTCACACACGTAAAAACTTTCAGCGGAAATTCCACCGTTACATTTTTGAGATTGTGCTGCGAAGCATTGCGCAGAACAATATGCTTTTTTCTGTTGATCGGACGCCTCGAAACGAGAGTTTCTATTTCCAATTCTCCGCGCAAATACTTGCCCGTCAAAGATTTCTTGTTCTCGATCACTTGCTGCGGCGTTCCTGCAGCGACTACTTCTCCACCGTGTTTCCCTGCTCCAGGACCGATATCCACAAGCCAATCCGCAGAGCGCATCATCTCTTCATCATGCTCAATCACGATCAAAGTGTTACCGATTTCCTGCAAATGCCTTAGCGTTTCGATCAATTTAGTGTTGTCACGCGCATGCAAGCCGATCGACGGTTCGTCAAGAATATATAAAACACCGACCAATTGAGACCCAACTTGCGAAGCTAAGCGAATGCGCTGCGATTCCCCGCCAGAAAGAGTGTACGCGCTGCGATGTAGAGTAAGATAATCCAAACCCACATTATTCAAAAATTCCAAACGACTTTTAATTTCTTTCAAAATCCTGCCTGCGATCATTTCTTCGCGCTTGGAAAGCTTAAGTTTATCAAAAAACGTCAAACAATCAGCAATGCTAAGCACGGAAGCTTCGTGGATATTCTTCCCGCCCACTGTAACCAACAGCACTTCTTTTTTGTATCTTGCACCCTTACATACTGAACAGGGTTTTTGTGACATGTATTTTTCAATACCTTCACGAACCGCATCAGATTCCGTCTTGAAATATCTCTCTTGCATAAAACCGACAACGCCGCGCCAAGTCATATAGAATTTCCAGCTTGATCCTGTTTTTGCCCTCACGGAAATCGGAATTTCTTCCGCATCTTTTTCGCTGGCAATTATTCCGGCTTCATCTGTTCCATATAACATCAGATTCAATTTCTTTTCTGGGAGATCCCTGAGGCGTACATTGTCCGGCACATGGAAATATCTGGCCGCCGACAAAATAACACCGCCGTAATAATTATTCTTTTTGAAATTCCACGGCGCCAAACCGCCTTCTGCAATCGTCTTGTTCATGTCCGGCGCAACTAATTGCGGGTCAATTTCCTTCTTCAGTCCCAAACCTTCACAAGCCTCACATGCCCCGAATGGCGAATTGAACGAGAACAAACGTGGCTCCAGCTCCGGAAACTCAATATCATGCTCCGGACAAGACAATTTCTGATTAAAAACCTGCTCAATACAAGCTTCACTGGCTTTTAGCTTCACTGGCTTATTAGCTTTTGAGTCATTTGAAATTTGGGATTTGGATTTTGTAGTTTGTAATTTAGATTCGCTGCAGCGAATCTTAACCAATCCTTGCGACATTCTCAGTGTTTTTTCAACTCCTTCAAATATGCGGGAAATATTTTCATCCGATATTTCCAAGCGATCAACCACAAGATCAATACTGTGTTTTTTATATCTTTCAAGTTTGATTTCATTATGGTTTTCAAGTTTATATGTTTTTCCATCAACAATCGCTTCCGAAAATCCTCGCTTCCACATGTCATCCAAAAGCGCCAAATATTCACCTTTTCTTTCTCGTACTATTGGAGACAACAACTCAATTTTTTGCGAACCGGATTTATTGCCCAATTCCAATATCCTGTCCACAATTTCATCCGTAGACAATTTAGTTATTTCCCTGCCACAAACCGGACAATGCGGCACACCAATTTTGGCATACAAAAGACGCAGATAATCATGGATTTCCGTTACTGTGCCCACAGTTGAACGCGGGTTGTGCGAAGTTGATTTTTGATCGATGGAAATTGCCGGTGAAAGTCCTTCGATATAATCAACATCAGGCTTATCCATCTGCCCCAGAAACTGCCTGGCATATGACGACAAACTTTCCAGATATCGGCGCTGCCCTTCGGCAAAAATAGTATCAAAAGCCAGCGTACTCTTGCCTGAGCCGCTAATCCCCGTAAAAACGATGAATTTGTTGCGCGGAAGCTCGATGTCTATGTTCTTTAAGTTATGCTCACGCGCGCCACGCACAATAATTTTCTCCTCCATGATTATATAAATCACTAATCATTCTCAAATCTTTTCGCGAATATTCGCGAAAAATTAGTACTGATTCGTGATATATTTAAACGCAAAAGACTTCCCCTTTTGAGGTACTTTATATGTAATATCTCTAAAATATTATACCCTGCAGCCATAGTTTGTCTTTCTCACGGCTTCCGAGCATCATATACCAAAACAGCCAATAAATCAACAAAAACAAATCCTCGGCGTATCGTCGAGGATTTTGTTTAATTCTTCAGAATTCAGATATATTTTTCATACTGCCAAAAGGGACATTTGATGAGAAATCTCACCCTCCGCAGAAATGCCAGCCTCTGCGATTGCCTCGGAAATTAGTTTTCTAATTGTCCTAATTTGGTCTTGTGCATCGCCCCAACAGCGATTTTCCTTCCTCATTTTC
Source organism: uncultured Bdellovibrionales bacterium (assembly GCA_964484505.1). Classification (GTDB taxonomy): domain Bacteria; phylum Patescibacteriota; class Minisyncoccia; order Moranbacterales; family GWC2-37-73; genus CAZAFB01. The sequence continues at coordinate 21,614 of CAZAFB010000008.1, read as the reverse complement.
TGGCCATTCACGAACACAACGACCTCCAGGTGGTCCTCAATTTCATAGGCGTTGCTCAGAGAAACATTTATCTTCCTTCCGTGTTTCTCTTCCGTTATGATCTTCGTAAAAAAATAGCCTTTTTCCTCGGGATATTCTCTTTGAAGGACAGGAAGCGCTGATTCAACAAGACTCCTGCAGACTCCAAAGTCTTCCGCGCAAAAAGCCGCAATCACAACTCTATGCCTATTGATGACCGAATGAAAATTCCTGACAACATCCACGCTTTCCATGTGCTTCCCCTTTCTTATTTTGGCATAAATATCTGAATATTGACGATGTGGTATGAACTACTTTAATTATACACCCCACAAAAATTAACACAAAAGGTGTCAATTTTAGGCATATGCGAGATTTTGACACCTTTTTATTTTAGCTGCAACTTTCGCAGCTGTGAGATTTCGTCCCGTATCAATGCGGCTTTCTCAAATTCCAGCGCGCGGGCGGCTTCTTTCATTTCTTTTTCTTTCTGTTTGATGTATCCCAAAATATCCTCCAGTGATTCCATTTCAGTGAAATCACGCGACACCGCTGGATTGATTTCGTGATCAACGATGGATTTGATGTTTTTCTTTACAGTAGTTGGTGTAATGCCATGTTTTTTGTTGTATTCTTTCTGCAAGATTCTGCGCCTTTCTGTTTCCGCGATTGCTCTTTTCATCGAACCGGTAATATTATCCGCATACAGAATAACTTTGCCGTTTACATTACGCGCCGCGCGTCCGATCGTTTGGATGAGCGATGTTTCACTGCGTAAGAATCCCTCCTTATCCGCGTCCAAAATCGCCACAAGCGACACTTCCGGCAAGTCCAAGCCTTCGCGTAAAAGGTTTACACCGACCAGCACATCGAAATCTCCGCGCCGGAGCCCTTCGAGAATACGGATGCGATCCAGTGTATCAACACTCGAATGCAGATATTCAGCCTTGATTTTGTTTTCCTTCAAAAATTCAGATAAATCTTCCGCCATCTTTTTGGTCAGTGTCGTAATAAGCACGCGTTCATTTTTTACTACCACTTTTTCTATTTCCAAAAACACGTCTTTGACTTGTCCCTTTGCGGATTTGATTATAAGTTCAGGATCAATAAGACCCGTAGGTCTGATTATCTGCTCCACAATATTGTTGGAGTTTTTCTTTTCGTATTCAGCAGGAGTGGCCGATGTAAAAATAATCTGATTGATATGCTTTTCAAATTCATCAAACTTTAGCGGGCGATTATCAAAAGCGCTTGGCAAGCGAAAACCGTTCTCGATCAAAGATTGCTTGCGTGCTCTGTCGCCGTTATACATAGCATTAAGCTGCGGAACGGTTACGTGTGATTCATCAATCACAAGAAGATAATCCTGGGGAAAATAATCAACCAACGTATACGGCGCTTCTCCTGGCTCGCGCCCGGTCAAAAAGCGCGAATAATTTTCCACACCGTTGCAATAACCGATTTCACGCATCATTTCCAAATCCTGCCTAGTTCTGCGTGACAATCTCTCCGCCTCCAATAATTTATTATTATTTCTCAAATATTTAACTCTATCTATAATCTCTTTTTCTATCTGCGAAAGAGCTTCTTTCATGATAGGCTCAGGCACCACAAAATGCTTAGCCGGATAAATCAGTGTTTGTTCCAACGTACCCAGTTGCTCGCCAGTTAGTAAATCGTATTCTTGAATTTTTCTCACCTCTCCATTCTCTATCTCAATTCTAGTCACAATTTCCCTTCCCGGCGTGATTACTTCAATCGTGTCGCCGGTCACGCGAAACTTGCCACGTTCAAGCACGTCAGAGCGGTGATATTGCATATCAATCATGCCTTTCATCAAATCATTGCGAGAAATTTTTTCACCAACCATGACTGAGACGGTACCTTGCCTGTAATAGTCCGGTGAACCCAAGCCATAGATACATGAAACGGAAGCTACGATTATCACATCATTTCTTGAAAGGAGTGCGCTGGTCGCCGCATGGCGAAGTCGGTCTATCTCCTCATTGATCTGCACTTCCTTTTCAATATATGTGTCGGAAGAAGCGATATATGCTTCCGGTTGGTAATAATCATAATAGGAAACGAAATATTCCACCGCGTTTTTCGGAAAAAAGGTGCGGAACTCCTGCACCAGCTGTGCCGCCAAAGTCTTGTTTGGTGCAATTACCAAAGCAGGCTTTTGCACACGCTCAATCACGTTCGCAATTGTGAACGTTTTTCCCGATCCCGTCACACCAAGCAAAGTCTGAAATTTCTCACCCGAAAGCAAACCTTTTGACAAGGCCTCGATTGCTTTCGGTTGATCGCCTGCGGGTTTGTATTTTGAACTAATTTCAAATTTCATAAACTCTTACTTGTCATCCCGAACTTGTTTCGGGATCTCGAGATGCCCAGCGAGATGCTGAAACAAGTTCAGCATGACATAGACAAATCTTTCTCATCAAAACATATTACAATCTTAACCCCAAAATGTCCATCCTACGACCCTTGCCAAATTACAAAAACCTGCTATACTAATTAAACAATCAAGAAAGACCCTGTTCGATCCGCCTTTTATAGCCGATTTATGGCTTAAATAAAGGATAGGTCGGAAATCTCCACCAAAGATGGGCCTTCTTGTTTGGTGGTATTTTTTATAAATCACTAATATTCACGAATATAGCACTAATATTCACGAATCAAGGATCTATTAGCGATCATTCGTGAACAATTCGTGCAAATTCGCGATTATACCAAATGCAGTACGAACTGTTCTACCTCGTCGGAGAGCGCCAAGAAGCAAATCTCGACAAAATCAAAAGCGACGTGGAAGCCATGCTCACTGAAGCAGGCGCAACTTTGGCTGACCCGGAGTATGTTTCCAAAAGAAAGCTTGCCTACGAAATCAAGCACCAAAAGCGCGGAACATATGTAGCCCGCCGTTTCGAACTTCCCGAGCGTGACATCTGGGGGCAAGAAGAAGGAGCTGATCAAACTGATCCGATTTCCACTCTTTCCCGCAAACTTACCCTTAACAACGATATTCTTCGTTTTATCTTCACAAAAGCTGACGAATTGCCTTCCATTGAATCCTTGATTGAAGCTCAGCAACTCCAACAACAACAAAGAAAACAGGAGCCTCGCAGAGACGATCGCCGCGACAAAAGAGGTCCTCAGAAACCTCGTTTCGAAAAGAAAGAAGCTGCGCCAGCAAAAGAAGAAGTGGTTATCAAAGAAGTAAAAGAGGAAGTTGTTCAAGAACCAGCAGTAGCACAGAAGGAAGTTGAAAAGAAGGAAAAAGAACAAGAGAAAGACATCGACAAACAGCTCGAAGAGATCTTAAATATTTAAGGATATAAATCGCGAATCATCACTAATAAATTCGCTAATATTCCCTAATCATTCGTGATTATTCGAGAAATAATTCGCGAAGATTCGGGACAAAAATCCTCATGAACGTGAACAAAGTGATCCTCGTTGGGCGCCTGACGCGCGATGTCGAACTTCGCACCACTCAGACAGGTCAAACAGTTGCTACTATAGGTCTGGCAACCAACCGTTTCTGGACTGATAAAAGCGGACAAAAGCAAGAAAAAACTGATTTTCATAACATCATCCTCTGGGGTCGCAGCGCTGAAATCGCCGGACAATATTTGATTAAAGGTCAAGAAGCATACTTTGAAGGACGTTTAGAAAACAGATCATACACGGGCAAAGATGGTGTTGAAAAACGCATTACGGAAGTCGTTGCTGAAAGTTTTCAGTTCGGCAGTAAACCAGGAGGGGCTGGGGCTCCGCGTCCAGCAATGGCAACAGCTGCACCTCAAGCAAGTACCCCGAACAAAACAACTGCTCCAGCTGAGCCAGAAATCCCAACCATCAACCTTGATGAAGAACAGGATGAAGTAAGAATCGAGGATGTACCATTTTAATGACATAAATCACTAATCGACACGAATCTTATCACTAATAATCACTAATGCCTTAATTCGAGACAATTCGAGATAAATTAGAGATTGATTCGCGATTTATTTCCACATGGAAAAAAAATCATGTTTCTTCTGCCAGCAGAAGATGGAAAAGATAGACTATAAAGACGCTTATCTGATCCGCCGTTTCACCAACTCACAAGGAAAAATCTATCCGCCAAAGCGCCACGGAACCTGTACCCACCACCAAAGAATGCTTTCCCAGGCAATCAAGCGTGCCCGCGTCATGGCCCTAGTGCCTTTTGTAGTTAAATAATCCAATCGTTCATAACGTTTATAAAGTTTATAACGTTAAAAGAACTCGAATAGAAAACGTTATAAACGTTAAAAACGTTATAACGTTATAACGAATCATGCTAGGAATAAGCGATATCAAATCAGGAAAAAATATCCTTTGGGAAGGACAGCCCTATATTGTTCTCACTCATGAACATTCCAAGACTGGTCGAGCTGGCGCAGTTTTACGAACTAAATTAAAGAACCTATTAAACGGAAGTGTGTTGGATAAAACATTCCAAGGTGCGGACAAAGTCGACGAAGCGGATATGTCCAAATCAAAAGCACAATTTCTCTATCGTGAAGGAGAAACTTTCAATTTCATGGATAATACCTCCTATGAACAATTTTCCTTGGATGAAGAAGTTATCGGGGATGGAAAATTCTATCTTTTGGAAGGAACAGAAGTTACCGTACTTAACTTCAACGAAACTCCGGTTAATATTGAACTACCTATAAAAGTAACTCTCGAAGTAGTAGAGGCGCCACCGGGAATCAAGGGTGATACCGCAGGAACCGGCGGCAAAGTTGTCGTACTCGAAACTGACCTAAAAGTATCTGCTCCCCTTTTCGTGAACCAAGGTGACAAAATAATCGTCAATACTGAAAAAGGAGAATACGTTTCCAGAGCTTAGAAAAGTATTTTAAATTATACATTTATTACTTCATTCAGAGTGAACCAACATAAAAACCACCTTCGGGTGGTTTTTTGTTTTTATTCAATATTCAGTTTTTTAGAACAAACCAATCTGGCCAAACAAGGTGAAGACCAGGAGAGGAATCAAGGAGACCAGAAGGGCAAAGCTGAATTCTTCATTTTCAGCTTCTTTTGCTTTTCTCGCCTCACAATGAGGACATTTAGTTACTTCTTCCATTTTTGTTTTTGCCGCGCCTTGCGTCTTTTTGACGCATTTGCGGATTTTTACTGTTTACCAACGAAAAAACGGGTGAAATCACCCGTTTCCCATTGCTATATTACCATTATACAGCATTTTTATCCCAAAGTCAAGCAAATGCTACTCCTTAACTTTCGCTGAAATTGCCTTAGCTATCTTGTCACCAACCTTCGGATTTTCTTTTAGAAAGTTTTTTGCATTTTCACGTCCGGTTCCCAATTTTGTTTCTTCAAAAGAATACGAATTGCCCGATTTCTTAACCACCTCATATTTAACACCCATATCCACAAGATCACCTGCGAGTGAAATTCCTTCGTTATACATAATATCGAATTCCGCAGTCTTGAAAGGTGGCGCAACCTTGTTCTTTACTATCTTAACTTTAGTACGATTACCTACAATATCCTCCCCTTTCTTTATTTGAGCTATCCGCCTCACTTCAACACGCACCGAAGAATAAAATTTCAAGGCCTGACCTCCGGAAGTAGTTTCCGGATTGCCAAACATCACCCCGATCTTCATGCGTATCTGATTGATAAAAATAACAATCGTATTTGAGCGTGAAACAATTGCAGTCAATTTTCGCAATGCTTGACTCATAAGACGCGCCTGGCGTCCAACGTGTTGATCCCCCATCTCACCTTCAATTTCCGCTTTCGGCACCAGGGCTGCAACAGAGTCTACAACAATCACATCAACCGCACCGCTACGAACCAGCGTTTCTACGATATCCAACGCCTGCTCTCCCGTGTCAGGTTGAGAAATAAGCATCTCATTTATTTTCACGCCAATTTTCTTGGCATATTCGGGATCAAGCGCATGCTCAGCATCTACAAAGGCTGCGGTGCCTCCTGCTTTTTGTGCATTAGCCACAATATGCAAAGCCAATGTTGTTTTTCCGGACGATTCAGGTCCATACACTTCAATAATGCGTCCTCGTGGCACTCCACCGATTCCCAACGCTATATCAAGTGATATTGAGCCTGTTGGTATCGCCTCCACATCAACTTTGCGCACATCGCCTAATTTCATGATCATGCCGTCACCAAATTTCTCTTTGATTTCTTCAACAACCTGATCCAAACTGTGCTTCCCCTCCGGCGCAGCTGTTTCTGTTTTTTTTGCCATTTTTTTATGCAAGATTTACGTCGCGAAAATTATGCGCGATCCGTTATCTCGAAAATTATTTCCCTTTTATGCCCCCTATTTTCTGCCATCCTTATTGAACATTACTCCTGAGACCTTTCCTGTATTTGTACTGAGCACTCCCAAATCTTTTCCATTTATTCTCACATCTGTTTTACTTCCTTTTGTCGAAGATATTTTTATATCGCCTCTGACATCCAAAGATATCGGCAATTTCGGGTCTATGCCACCATCGAACAAAACTCCTTTTTCATCTTCAATTCTCACACTTATACCTTTAGAAGCAACATTCACTCTTACTGAAAACTGCTCTTGCTGTTCTTCCGGTTGCTGATCAACTTCTTCGCTTCTATTATCGCTGTTTTCTGATTGCAGCATTTCAGGCTGAGCGATGTTTGCATTTATATTTATCGACTGCGTCGACTCCTTGTCAAACTTATTTTTAGCAACAACGGTTATTGTATTTAGTCCATTTTGCAAAGTCACATCCTCGCTAAACTCGCCATTCTCATTTACCAAAACAAATTGACCATTTAAGGAAACAACTGCATCCTTTTCCGCAACTCCAATTACATGAGCGACATTGCCATCCACAGTAGTTCCGTCACTGGGCTTCAGAATAACTAAGCGCGGCACAGATACAAAACTATTCACTTCCAAATACAAATAACAAAATCCGGAAATTACTGCCACCGCAACAAGCGATGCGATTAATATTTTAGGTGTTATGGCAAAACCAGAATATTTAACAATCCTGGGAGATTCATCTTTTAATGAAACCTTCCCTGTACTTAGCTGAATACCCTTCTCTCTTTCATATTGCTTAATCAGTGCTTTTTCCGAAACCCCAAAAAAGATAGCAATGCTTCTCAAAAAACCTTTCACATATACATCTGCCGGCAATTTGGCATACTCACCTTCTTCCAGATATTGCAGATATTTCACTTGCACCTTTATCATTTTGGCGACATCATTGGTCCCCAAACGGCGATCGTTGCGCATTTTTTTCAAACGCTCGCCCAAAGTAAGTGATTCAATTTTTTTAGTCGTAAATCGTACCATCATATTAGCGACTCTAATTTACCAATAATCACTCTAATGTTACGAATATCGACACCAAATTTCATTCGAGTCATTCGGGTGCATATTCGTATCATTCGAGTCGCACTTACTACATTTGCCATTTATCTCTTTTCTGTTGATCTTCAATTCCGTCTTCATAATCAGGATCGTCTTCACCATTAGCATATACTTCTCGCGGTCTGGAGCCATCCTGCGGACCAACAATCCCCCTTTCTTCAAGCAAATCTATGAGTCTGGCAGCTCTTGAATAACCTATACGGAACTTTCTCTGCAAGAACGAAGTGGAAGCTTTCCTTGTCTCCAAAACGGTCCTCTTTGCTTCTTCATATAGCGGATCATCGTCTTCTTCCTCGCTTTCATTGGAATCTAAATTAAGATGACCGAAATTATTCCTTTCCAAACTATCACTTCCTTTTGATCTTTCCACTATTTGATCATCAAGCCCTTGGGGTATTTTGTTCTTCTGCTTAATAATGAAATCAACAACACGTTTAACTTCCGATTCATTGACATATACGCCTTGCAATCTGCGCATTCCCCCTACAGCCGTGGAGGAATAGAGCATATCACCATTACCTAATAATTTTTCCGCTCCCGAAGCATCAAGAATTGTTCTGGAATCTATCTGTGTCGCTACCTTAAAAGCTATGCGCGTTGCAATATTCGCCTTGATTAAACCAGTAATCACCTCCACGCTTGGGCGCTGTGTGGAAACAATCAAGTGAATTCCCACAGCACGCGCCATTTGAGCCAAACGGATGATGGCACCCTCCACTTCCTTGCCATGCGTAGCCATAAGATCTGCCAATTCATCGATCATTATAACTATATATGGAATCTTTTCTATTTCTTCCTCGTTAACTTCACCAGTATCTTGATCAACAACAGTACGCGTTTCTCCAGCTTGTGCTTTTTGATTATAGGAAGTAATATCTCTTGATCCAGTGGATTGCAACAACTTGTATCTTCTTTCCATCTCTCCGATAGCCCACTTCAGTGCACTGACAACTTTGCCGTTTTCTACGATTACATCCGCAAGAAGATGAGGAATACCATTATACAAGGAAAGCTCCACTCGTTTAGGATCTACCAGAATAAGCTTCAAATCATCTGGCGAATTTTGATACAACAAGGAAAGTAAGATGGTGTTTGCACAAACACTTTTTCCGCTACCTGTCATACCGGCGATCATCAGATGCGGCATCTTCTTGAGATCGCCCACGATATAGTTACCGCTTACATCTTTTCCGAGCGCTATCGTGAGATTAGATTGATTATCGATAAATTCGCTACTATTAAGCAGTTCCGGCAAGCGAACTTGCGCCACTGATTTGTTTTTAACTTCAATACCGATAAGTGATTTCCCCGGAATCGGAGCTTCTATCCTGATCGGATGAGAAGCAAGCGCCAAAGCCAAGTCATCATTGAGCGACGTAATCCTGCTTAATTTCACTCCTACAGCCGGTTTAAAACTGTATTGGGTCACAGTAGGGCCAACTTTGATTTCATCATTTTCAACCTCGATCCCGAAATGATGAAAAGTGTCCTGAATTTTTTTCTGATTTTTTTGCGTATCGCCACTTTCAGCCCTGCCGGAAGTTTTTTCCAAAAGACTGATTGGTGGCAATTCCCATTCATGTCCATATTCATCTCTTTCTTCCTCCTCTTCGTTACTCTCATCTTTCTTGCTCTTTTTAGGCATCCAATCGGATACTTTTTGAAGCACGCTCTCTCTTTTCTGCTTCTTTCTATTTTCAGATTCGTCTTCATCCTCCTGATCGGAATCGCCAACATATTCAATCTTTTTTTCCGGGATTTCTTCTTTTTCAATCTTTTCTTCATCTTCTTCCGCTTGTTCCTCGTCACAAGAATCCCCTTCTGAAATTTTTTCTCGATATAATTTTCGCAAAAGAGTGATTATCGAAAAATTGAAGGCCACGAAAATACCCATTGCTATAAGAGCAAATAAAATAACACCAGCCCCGATCGTCCCAAATAGTTTTATCAAAGCAACATCGAAAATGTAGCCCACATAGCCACCTCCGACTCCGGCTTTTGCTTTGGCAATCATGTCGGCTTTTTCAAAAAAAATATGCAGAAAACCAAGCAAGCCCACAAAGGCAACCGAAAGACCGATCAATTTTGACACATAGAAGAGGGTCTCCTTACGAAAAAGCAGAATCACTCCGGCACAAATGAGGACAATCGGCGTAAACCACTTACCCCAACCCAAAAGCATCCCGATCACTTCGTTAAAAAGCTTGCCCAACACACCGGAATTTCCAAAAAATCCCAAGACAAAAAGAATTGCCAAAGTGAAAAGAGCAATCGCCACGACGCTACGTTTAACATCGCCTGAAAGTATTGAAAGAGTTGAGCCTTGATCGCTAGTTTGTTGCTTTTTTTTGCGTCCCATACTGTTTCGATTATATCACATATTCCCCTGCCAATCCAGCTTTTTGAAATTCTCCTTTTGCCGTATATTAAGCATTCTTGAAACGACAAAATAGCGCTTTTTTTCTATCCTTTTCGATAACACCAGATAATCTTGTTCCAACTTGAACACTTTGGCATTTTTCACTGCTGCAGAACAAGACAATGCCCTGATTTGAGCCTCAATGAGTTGCTTTATGGCAAACATCCTACGCAATTTTGCTTCATAAAAAAGCACAAGTGAAACTGCACTCAACAAATAAGCCAAAAGCGCCAGAATTATTATGGTGATAATTATTTCCAAAAACATTTTGTTTATAATTTTTATATACTCACGAATGATACCGGCAAGACACGCTTGAAAACACCTGCAATAAAAACGCTGTCAGTTTCTGAGAGGAATATCGGGTGATGCGATTCATTGGTTGAGTGCGGAAAAAGCCCGATCACTCCGTCACCTGCTTTTTTATAGCGCTTGATCGTCGCCATGCCATTGATCACCGCCACCACAATTTTACCCTCAAACTCCTGATCGGGTTGCGCTTTTTCAAATATCGCATAGTCACCGTCATTGATATTTTCTTTATTCATCGAATCCCCCAGAGCCTTGACCGCAAACAGTTGTTCCGGCTTGGTGCGGTAGAAGAGATTCTTGGAAATCTGCAAGAAATCATCCGCACCCTCATCGGCATATGCCAATGCCTCGCCGCAAGAAGCCAAACCATAGAGTGGAATTGCAAATACATTTTGCGCATTACCATAATTTTCATTTTCCACTAAGTATAGCTTGCGCTGCTCGTCGCGCGTAAGCAAATCTTTTTTCTCCAGCGCCTCGATCACCTGCATCACGGATTTCATACTATCCGGAATTCCTTTCGATTCCAAATATTTATGAACCCGATAACTGGTTGGTTGCTTTTTGGTGCTGCTACTCAATTCCCTAACCGCATCGATAATCATTTTTTGTTTAGATGTCAGCTTCATAGTCCTACTAATTACCTGCCCGAAATGCGTAAGCATTTATTAAACGAGAGGTAATTAAAAATAATTATTAATTTAGTAAATTAGAAATGCATAACCAAATTTCGAAGCAGGCGGACGAATCTGTACAAATATACGAATGTACAAAATCGCAATACTTAATTAAAAAAATAAATTATATTTCAAACTTTAGAATTATATCTTTCTTTTATGCATTCTCGTTAAAAACGTTATGAACATTACAAACGTTATAAACTTTTTAACGCTCTAGACCTTATGGACTTTTCGGACCTTTTTCCCTTGCATTTAAACCCTATTTTTCTCGTATTTGTTATTTCTTTTTTGTTCTTTTTATCATCTTCCAGGAGCATCCTCAGAGTATCAAATATAACTTTGAACCTTTTATCATACTTTTCTTCTATCTTATCCAATCTAATCCTAAGTTCTTTATTGCTGATTATCATTTCCCTTAATCTCACAAATGTCCTTATTATCTGAATATTAACCTCAATCGCCCTTTTACTATTAAGAATACCCGATAACATAGCGACTCCTTGCTCAGTAAAAACATAAGGCATATATTTTATATTTTGTCCTCTTTTCAAGGTGCCAAATTGGTACCTTGAAAAAGCATCTCCCTCCTCTTTGCTCAACTGAAACATAAAGTCTTCTGGGAATCTATCCATGTTCCTCTTAACCGCTCTTTTCAAAGCCTTAGTTTCCACTCCATATAAAACCGCGAGATCATTATCCAACATAACCTTCTTCCCCCTAATCAAAAATATCTTCTGTTCGATAATTACTTGCGGAATTAATTTTTTTTCTTTTTTATTTTTCATATTTTTACCCTGCACTTTCGTTATAAACGTTATAAACTTTTTAACGTTACAAACTCAACTGCTGTTATTCTATCACTAGTGCATTATCACTGCAATAGTATACCCCTGTGGATAACTTATTTTTCCTTTTTAGCCATTTATAAACAAAAATAACGGCAAGGATTTCCCCTACCGTTTTGCCAAGCATACTTATCATAAAATACCCAAAAAAACTTTTTGTTTTTTCCTTCTTTTGGTGCAAATTTGTAAAATTAAAAAAGCGCCGAAGACTTTGCAATAATATTACATTGCATTGTCTTCGGCGCATATTCTCTCCAGATCCGATCAGTTCGTCAGTGGCAGCTGAATGACGATTTCGTCACCAACTGCGTACTTCCCGACCGGGGTAAATAATTTAACGCGATTTTCCGGTCCGGGAATCATCTTCCCCAGCTTGCATTTGAACAATCCGGGGGCACTCCAATATACTTTTATCCGACCTTGTTTATTTCCAAGGTCTTCGACAAAGTAAGTTGTCCATATGTCACTGTTGGGACCAAGCAGTCCTGTGACATACGCCGATGCCATGAGATCATCGTTCGGGGTGAAGTCCAGGGTAATCCAGTATTCCCCGGATCCCTTGTCCTCAATCCCGAGGACGGTGTCGGCCGCGGCTCCGTTTCCCGTCAGCGCCACCCGGAAACGATCAGGGTTGTCGAGCGGGTAGGCGTATTTGCTGCCCGCGGGGACGACATTTCTTTCCTGTCCCCACTGCCCGATGGTCCCGAAAACAAACTCAAAAGTAAAGCCGTTTGTCCATGAAACTTCGACAAACAGCTTACCCGGGAAATTCGGGTCTTTCGTTACTGGATAAGCCTTCCAGCAGGCTCCCTCTTCCAGGGAAGACTGCCCCCGGAAAAAGGGATCTTCTATGCCTGTCCCATCGAGGGTCAGGCGCCATTTTCCTCCGCCCATGCTCTCGACTGCAAGAACACGGTCCCCGGAAGAGGGGATGGGGGTGGTGTCAACCACCACTTCCTGCGGCATGCTGCTGCCGCCATCCGATTTCGCCTCTGTTCCGCTTCCGCCGCTTCCACAGCCGGCAAAAGCTACGATGACAAACAGAAAAAGTGACCAATAGAAAAAATCTCTGACTTTCTTCATGACTTCCTCCTTTTTGCTGTTTTGGATCTTGCGATCCGTCTATGCCCAAAAGGGCGTTATGGAGCCAAAAAATCAACCGGTTAGCATATATGTAAAGGTTCTTCGTCCAGCAGATTTTTCATTTTATCTGTGTGACATTACTTTATATATCATAAATTCAATTTTGTCAATAACAGTTAGTATATTTTTAAAAATAAGAAAAGGCCGGGAAATTCCCAGCCTTATTACCTATTTTCTATCTTTTGTTCATTACTCACTTTTCTTTTCCTTTTTCTGCAATGCAAGTTCGTTATTTGCATCATTCAGCTTTTCGTGTACTATGCCTACTTGCTCTTTTTTATCAGACACCATGATTTCACGATAGCCGCCGAGTGATTTGTGTCCCATTTCACACATATGCATACCTCCTTCTTGATTTCAGAATTGAGAATACACCTTTCTTAGCCGTGTCATCGCCTTTTCGCCGTGCGGGTCCCTTCTTTTGATAATCTTCAAGATGTTTTCGACACAATCCGCTTCTTTTTGCGGCCTTACTTTCCGCCCGATTATCATTTCATTTCTCCGCCGATCCGTAATCGCCGCTTTATGCCAACTGAATTTCATGTGTAAACCCTCCCCTTGTTGTAAAATCAACAACTCCCCCATATCTAAACACTATCACCTTTTCCTCCTTTATTCAAGCACAAAAAAAGCGCGCTCCCCACACTCGGGTCACGCGCCTTGTTATTATTACGCTAACACCACAAGAATTATATGTTCTGTCTTTTGCATCACAGAAAAACAACATTCTGGTATTCTGCAGAATGTGAGAATGTTGTACATTTTAGTTTTCATCATAATCTAACCTGATAGAACTGCTTAGGTACATGAAATATCTTATTTTCTATTCAAAAAAGAAAAAGAGAACCACAAGGGTTCTCTTTTTTCTATCTGAAGTTTTCACTAGCCTATAAGCTAAAAGCTACTTTCGGTATCCCGTTCCCGCTGGAATCAGGCGGCCGATGATCACGTTTTCCTTGAGACCGCGGAGCTTGTCGTCTTTGCCGGTAACTGCGGCATTGATAAGCACACGAGCGGTTTCCTGGAAGGATGCAGCTGAGAGGAATGATTCGGTCGAAAGCGCTACTTTCGTGATACCCATGATCATTATTTCTCCCTCCGCTTTCTCACCTCCATTATTCACCGCTTCCTCGTTCGCTTCTTCGAACTGGTCGCGTTCCACGATGTCACCAGGCAAAAGATCGGTGTCACCAGGATTCAAAATCTTGACACGGCTGAACATCTGGCGGATCACCACTTCGATGTGTTTGTCGTTAATTCCTTCACCCTGTGAAGCATAAATCTCCTGGATTTCGCGGATAATATAGCGATGGACTTCTTCCTGTCCCATAGTCTGATATAGTTTCTTGAGGTCAATGTGCCCTTCATTGATCTGTGTTCCCTTGCCCACGAGCTGTCCTTTCTCCACAAGAATTGTAGAACCGGCTGGCACAAGGTAATCCACGTCTTCCTGCTTCTTGCCTTGAGTTTGAATACGCACAGTCACGGTCTTCTTGTTTTCATTGATGATATCAGTAACGATGCCGTCAACTTCGGAAATTACCGCTTCACCTTTCGGTGGACGACATTCAAAGATTTCTTCCACACGAGGAAGACCTTGCGTGATGTCCGATCCCGCGACACCTCCGATATGGAACGTACGCATCGTTAGCTGTGTTCCCGGTTCACCGATAGCTTGTGCAGCCACAGTTCCCACAGCCTGTCCTATAGCCACAATATCGCTGCGTCCGAGGTCCACACCATAACATTTCTGACAAACGCCACGACGAGTTTTGCAAGTCGCCACGCTGCGAATCTTCACCTTTTCCACATTCGCCTTTTCGATCGCCTTCGCTTCTTCCTTGGTCACGCACTTACCTTTCTTGGCAAGCACTTCGCCCTTGGTATCTTTCACATCCTCGACAGCAAAGCGTCCTTCCACGCGAGCAGCAAAACTTTGTCCAATCTTGTCGGAGTCTGCTTTGTAAAGATAAGCGCCTTCTTTGTCGCCGCAATCTTCTTCGCGTACGATAATATCCTGTGCCACGTCAACCAAACGACGCGTGAGGTAACCAGCAGTAGCTGTACGAAGTGCAGTATCTGCCATACCTTTACGTGCACCGTGAGTCGAAATGAAATATTCCAGAACGTTGAAACCTTCTTTGAAGGAACTTTTCACCGGCAGTTCGATCGTTTCTCCGGTCGGTCCTGCCACCAAGCCCTTCATACCCATCATCTGCACCACCACTGATTCAGATCCACGAGCTTTGGAGTGAACCATCGAATACACGGGTCCTTCCTTGTCGAGCGAAGCGCTGACCACATCCGCGATTTGATTCTTAGCGCGATTCCACACTTCCACAGCGCGACTCTTGCGTTCCTCTTCGGTGAGAAGTCCCATATTATATTGCTGATTGATCGCTTCCACATCTGTTTCCGCTTTCTTCATGATGTCATATTTTTCTTCCGGTACCTTGAGGTCATCCATTCCCCAACTGATACCTGAGCGTCCGGCCATGCGGAATCCCAAATGTTTGATACGATCGATAAATTGCGCAGTCTTTTCCTGACCATACATACTCAAGACCTTCGCTACCAAAACTTTCAGATCCTTCTTGGTCATTTCCTCATTCACAAAGCGCAATTCTTCCGGCACGATGTCATTGAGCAAAACGCGTCCTGCGGAAGTCTCAATCATCTGGCCATCCCAAAGCATCTTTATTTTCGCGTTAATTGCGATCACGCCTGATTGATATGCCAAAATAACTTCTTCCATCGAAGAGAACGCCTTGCCTTCACCCCTCAGACCATCCTTCATGTGGGTCATATAATATGCACCAAGCACGATATCCTGCGACGGCACTGCAATCGGATCTCCCGAAGCAGGTTTGAGCAAGTTTTTAGCCGAAAGCATCACGTTGCGGCTTTCTTCACGTGCTTGATCGGTTAGCGGCACATGCACAGCCATCTGGTCACCATCGAAGTCAGCATTAAAAGCGGCACACACCATCGGATGAACCTGAATAGCTTTTCCTTCTATAAGCACAGGCTGGAATGCCTGAATCGACAAGCGGTGAAGGGTTGGGGCGCGGTTCAAAAGAACATAGTGATGTTCGATGATTTCATCGAGAATTTCATATGCCTCTTCCGCTTCCGCATCAACCATACGACCGGCAGTGCGAACATTATGCGCAAATTCTTTTTCAATAAGTTTGTTGATGATAAACGGCTTGAATAATTCCAATGCCATCTTCTTCGGCAAACCACACTGATGCAGTTTGAGTTGCGGACCAACCACGATCACGCTACGACCGGAATAATCCACACGTTTTCCGAGTAAGTTCTGACGAAAACGTCCTTGCTTTCCCTTGAGAGCATCAGCCAGGGAGCGGAGCGCCCTTCTTTGTCCGGTTGAAGCAGCAACGCTGGCTTGACCTTTGCGAGCACTATTGTCAAAAAGTGCGTCTACAGCCTCCTGAAGCATGCGTTTTTCGTTGCGGGTAATCACTTCAGGCGCTCCCAAGTCCATCAATTTCTTGAGGCGGTTGTTACGGTTGATAATACGGCGATAAAGATCATTCAAATCGGAAGTTGCAAAGCGTCCTCCATCCAATGCAACCATCGGACGAAGATCTGGTGGAATAACAGGAATCGCCTTAAGCAGCATCCATTCCAGTTTAAGACCAGCTTTTTGGAATCCTTGCAACAGTTTCAAACGCTTGAACGCCTTCTTGCGATCAGTGACTTCATCATTGTCCAATTCGGTCTTGATTTGCTTGATAGCTTTTTCCACATCCATCTTCTCCAAAATTTCACGAACTGCTTCCGAACCGATACCAGCCGAAAATACCTGTCCGAAACGAGTAGAAAGATTGAAGTATTCGAGTTCAGAAAGAATTTGCAGAGGCTTCAAGTTTTTGAGTTCTTCCTTGATACCACGATACTGTTCTTTGAGTTCCTCCAATGCTTCGTCAGCGCTGCCGGCACGATCAACATTTCCTCCTTTTACTTCCTTCTGCTTCGTTTTGTATTCCTGTTCCAATTGGTTAAGTACACTCTCGCGAATTTTTTCATCAACATTTTTGACAATATAGGAAGAGAAATATACAACTTTCTCCAAGCTCTGCAAAGAAACGCCTAGAGCCAAACCGATCTTGGAAGGAACACCACGTAAAAACCAAATGTGCGAAACCGGCACGGCCAAACTGATGTGCCCCATGCGCTCGCGACGCACAATTGACCGGGTTACTTCCACACCACACTTGTCACAAACGATACCTTTATAACGGATACGCTTATATTTTCCGCAATAACATTCCCAGTCCTTGGAAGGTCCGAAAATTTTCTCGCAGAAAAGTCCGTCCTTTTCATAGCGTTGGGTACGATAGTTGATGGTCTCCGGCTTGGTTACCTCGCCATGCGACCAATTGGTGATGTCTTCAGGACTTGCCAGCTTGAGGCGTACACTGTTGAAATCACTGACCTTTGTAATATTTTCCATAAGTTTGTTTATTGAATGATATTTGTCAGATTAATTATTATTTAAATCTGATCAATATCCTCTTCGGGCTTTTTCTCTTCATCTTCCTCATCATCAGAAGATTCCGCGAGCTTGGAGCCGACCAATTCCACATCCAAGCAAAGTCCTTTGAGTTCATTCACCAGCACATGGAAAGAAGCTGGAATGTTCGGACTCTTGATTTTTTCGCCCTTGATTATTGATTCATATGCTTTTGAGCGTCCAAGCACGTCGTCAGATTTGATCGTCAACATTTCCTGCAAGGTGTAAGCGGCGCCATAACCTTCCAGCGCCCACACTTCCATTTCTCCAAAGCGCTGTCCTCCGAACTGCGCCTTGCCACCGAGCGGCTGCTGCGTAATCAATGAGTATGGTCCGATTGAACGCATGTGGATCTTGTCTTCCACTAAGTGGTTCAGCTTCATCACATACATCACACCGACCGTCGTCTCGTTATCGAAATATTCACCAGTCTTTCCATCGATCAAACGAACCTTGCCGCTTTCAGGAAGTCCTGCTGCGCGCAATTCTTCTTTGATCTGGTCTTCCGTAACGCCATCGAGTACCGGCGTTGCTGCTTTGTATCCGAGTTTCAATCCCGCCCAACCGAGATGAGTTTCCAAAATCTGACCGATATTCATACGGCTAGCCACGCCCAATGGATTGAGAATCACATCAACTGGAGTTCCGTCCGGCAGATATGGCATATCCTCAACTGGCGCGATGCGTGAGATCACACCTTTGTTTCCGTGACGTCCGGCAAGTTTGTCACCCACTGACACTTTGCGAAGCTGCGCCATTGAAACTTGGATTTGCTTGATCACGCCTGTCGGTAATTTGTCACCTTGCTCGCGGGAAAGAATTTTGATGTCCACGATTTTTCCGTGTTCGCCATGCGGCAGATAGAGCGAAGAGTCTTTGACATCCTTTGATTTCTCACCAAAGATCGCGCGAAGCAATCTTTCTTCCGGTGTCAGATCTCCTTCGCCTTTCGGGGTAATTTTACCTACCAAAATATCGCCCGATGAAACTTCCGCACCGATGCGGATAATTCCGGTTTCATCAAGGTTTTTGAGTCTTTCTTCGCCGATGTTCGGAATATCACGAGTCACAACTTCGCTTCCCAATTTGGTGTCGCGTACGTCGATCGAGAAATCTTCAATATGAATCGAGCTATAACGATCTTCATGAAGCAATTTTTCCGAAAGGATAATCGCGTCTTCGAAGTTATATCCATCCCAAGGAATGAAAGCCACAACCATGTTTTGCCCCAGCGCAAGTTCTCCATTGTCCGTAGCTGCACCGTCGGCAAGCAGGTCACCTTTCTTGACAATTTGTCCTTTGGTCACACGCGGCGCCTGGCTCATGCTGGTGAAAGCGTTGGATTTTTGAAAGCTTTGCAGAACATATTCGCGCTTAATATGGTCTTTTTTCACTCCGGCAGGCGCTTGCTCTTTAACCACGATGTGTGCTGCGTCCACTTCAATCACTTCTCCGTCGTTGGCGGCAAGCACAACTTGACCGGAATCTCCGGCAGCTTTGTCTTCAATACCAGTTCCCACAATCGGCGATTGCGGCACGATACAAGGCACTGCCTGACGTTGCATGTTCGAACCCATGAGAGCACGGTTGGCATCGTCGTGTTCCAAAAATGGAATCAGCGAGGTTGCTACCGAGATACATTGCTTGGCACTAACGTCTAGGAAAGTAAGGTTTTGCGCTTCGATCATTTCCGGATGTCCTTTCACGCGAGCTTCCACGAAATCTTCCGTGATGTTGTAGTGCTCGTCCATGTCGATGCAAGCATGACCAATGATGTTGCGATCTTCCACGGTCGCATTGATGTATTCCACTTCGCGAGTCACATATGGTTTGATGCGAACATCTTTGTTACCAGACTTAGCAAGTTTTTTGGCTATATCAGCGGTGATTTTTTCACCTGCTTTGCCCACGCCAGAAATATCTTCCGCCAAAATACGGTTTTCCAAATCCTTGCTATCACACGGCATGAAAGTCAACACTTTGATATATGGAGTTTCCAAAAAGCCGAATTCATTGACACGAGCATATGTGGACATGTGTCCCACCAAACCTATGTTCGGACCTTCCGGGGTTTCCACTGGACAAATGCGACCATAATGTGAATGGTGAACATCACGCACTTCAAAGCCTGCGCGTTCACGCGTAAGACCCCCTGGACCCATTGCAGACAGACGGCGCTTATGTTCCAATTCAGCCAAAGGATTAACTTGGTCCATGAACTGAGATAACTGAGAACTTGAGAAAAATTCTTTGATTGCAGCAGCTACTGGACGTGAGTTGATCAATTGTCCTGGAACCACAGTCGCTACATCGCAAGTACTCATACGATCTTTGATATTACGAGCCATGCGAGCCATACCGATGCGCAGCTTGTTCTGAATGAGCTCACCAACTCCACGCACACGACGATTGCCCAAGTGATCAATATCGTCAGCAATCGAGGTCGGATCATTGTTGAGGCGGATAATTTCTTTGATGATCAGAATCAAATCATCCATGCGCAAAACACGGTTCTCTTCGGTGTCTGCACGATCCACATCCAAGCGTTGGTTCAAGCGATATCGCCCCACGCTTCCGAAATCATATTTTTCAAAATTGAAGAACATGGACTCCACCAATTGTTTGGCATTTTCTTCAGTTGCCAAATCTCCTGGGCGAATACGCTTATATATTTCCTTATATCCTTCACCTTGGTTTTTGGTGATATCTTTGGAAAGGGTTGTCTCAATGAATTTAACCTCGCCATTATCAATATCGGAGAAAGCAGCCAAAATTTCTTCATCTTTTTGCATACCAAAAGCACGCAAGAGAGCCGTTATAGGCACTTTGCGTTTTCTGTCGATACGCACGGAAACCACACCATCAAGTGCAGTATCGATTTCCAACCATGCGCCGCGGTTCGGAATAATTTTCGCTCCGAACAGCTTCTTGCCGCGCTGGTATTCCATGTTGAAGAAAACTCCAGAACTGCGAATCAGCTGACTTACTACCACGCGTTCCACACCGTTGATCACGAATGTTCCGCGTTCGGTCATCACCGGGAAGTCACCGAGATATATTTCCTGCTCTTTCACTTCGCCGGTTTTCTTGATTGTCAGTTTTGCTTTGGCGCGAAGCGGCGCTTCATATGAGATGTTCTTATTCCTTGCTGTAGATTCGTCATACTTGGGTTCGTCGAGATAGTAATCAACGATGGAGAGTTCCAAGTCCTTGCCAGTGAAATCACCGATCGGATTAACCTCGTCCAGAAGTTCCTTGATGCCCTTGTCGAGCACCCATTTGTACGAGTCGATCTGCGCCTCGATGAGATTCGGCAGCGAGACCATAAGCTGTTTCTTGAAAAACTTTCGACGCGATAGCGACGACGAAGGAGAATAGGACTCCTTCACTTTGAGGGTCTTTTTTTCTTGAGACATAAAAACACCTCTCATTGGAATTCCCATGCTTCGAAAATTTCTTGGAAGCAGGAAAGCATCGCAATGAGCTTAGTTATTAGCGCTTATTTATTTATTGAATTGTGGATTCGCCATTCCCCTTGACACATTTTCACCCTGGAAAGAGTGTTTATATAAGAATTGCAAAAGTGAAGTATTTCAGTCCTAAGTCGTGAATGTACAGACAATTTAGCAGCTTTTCCGGGCGCTGTCAAGGGCAAACCCAAAATAACCACCGGAGTTATCCACAGGTTGTTAACAATTACCCGATAGTACCCTTTACAACCGTTTTTTCTTGTTGTACCCTGAGATCTTGTTGTTTAAAAATTCGAAAGGAGGTGGTGAAAATGGAAATTGTGTGAATCTTTATTGGTCAGCACTTTGCGCATACAAATATCGAGATCCAAAAGGAGCTACGAGATGAGAAGAATATGTTTGTATTTGATGGCATCGTTTATCTTTTTTTGTTTTTCGTTCGGAATCTGCCCGAAGATAATGGCATATGACGCACCGACATCACTGCCTTTTGCATATGCCGGATACACATTTACCGATTACATAGCTGACAATGGTGGCAGTATCATGTATTACAATTCGTCCGGTTCTCCTCCCTATTCTTTTTCCTACGCTTATGGGTCCAACTATGGTTTGCCGGATAATATCTATTATGGTTGGGGTGTTGCTTCTCCCGCGCTTTTGTATTATTACGGATGCACTGATTTCAAAAACTGCAGTACTGTTAATATCTACACCGATTCCAACAGTCATTGTTTCGGGGGTGTCTACTTCAATTC
>CAZAFB010000007.1:32995-78009 GCA_964484505.1 uncultured Bdellovibrionales bacterium | reverse complement strand
TCGCCGGGGAGTCTGACGTGTCTGGGAAATACGTGCACGGGGAGTTTTTCGGGGAATATATCCGCTGCGGCAAGCGTTAACAGCGGGTATCAGTTCCTCGATTGGTACGAGAATGGATCAATCATCACCAACAACTGCCCCGCGACCACGCTGAATCTGACCATGAGTGCAGCAAGGACGATATCTGCAGAATTTCTGCCTGTTCTCAAATGGCCGTTGACCGGGTCAAAAAGCAGCAGGAATGAAAGCCTCATATTTGGTGGCACCTGGACTCATGGAGAATGTCCCTCTAGCACATACAAAAAACATGCGGGCATAGATGTGAATGCGACCGCCGGAGAAGAGGTATATGCGGCACATGCTGGCGTAGTAAAGGAAATATTCGCCGGAAATCACGCTCAATGGGCTGATGCAATTGTGGTTGAAAGCGATGATAGTAGATTCACAACTGTATATTGGCATGTCACAAAGTATGGGAGTTTATCCAAAAATGACCAGGTAACGAAGGGGCAACAGATAGCCACAGTTGCAGACCTCGGAAGCAACACTCATTTTCATTTCGGCATTCGCTTCCTGCCATACAGTGAGCCGGAGTCATACGCCGGCGCACTGCCAGTTGCAGGTTGCGATGGTTATCTCGCACATCCCGAGAAATTTCTGAATCCTGACTCGTTAACATACGAGTAGGTAGGCATTTTAATAGGGGAACTCGCAAAAGAGTTCCCCTATTTTTTTTCAAGAACACGCAAATGTCACAAATAACTATTTATTTTGTAAATTTAAATGATTTCACTATCGCATCCATTTCCGCTCTATGCTTTAATTGAAATTCTGAACGTAGCTTTTTTTCTTCAGCAGGTTGGCCACCCAAGAGACTTTTTTCATCCGCTAAGAATAGACCATTATAAGAAAGCTTGTAAGCAAATTCATCCTTGATGAAAACTATAAAATAATCACTATAAGGCATACTTTGTACAACTATTTTTATTGCCTCAGCGCCATCAATTGTTGTTTTTTCTTTTGATAAAACAGTAGGAGTGTTTATTTCAACACCTTCATAAGAGTTTATTTGTGCTATTTTTTTTTGATAATCATTCAGCCACTCATTGATGTTTTTAAATTTTGAAGTTTCGACATAGACATAGAATAATTCTGTTTCATCCTGTTTTGAACTTATTCTTATTGATGAATCTGGATTGTTTTTTGGTCCTGCGGTCTCGAAATCAAAACCTGCTGGTATATCTATTTTATATCCGTAGCTTGCGTTTTCATAAGAATTTACACTTTCCTTATTTTTCATTGTCTTATCTTCTTTCTGCATCTGTTTTTGTGGCAACGCTATATTTGCAGATTGCTGCATCTCTTGCCCCTTCTCCACCTTCCACACAAAAACCCCCACCGTGATGGCGATGATGATCAGAATAATTGCGCCAAGCAATGTATCAACTTTTTGATTTTTCATATTTTTGTTTTTGAAGTTCAGTTATGTATTCATTGTACCACAAAATCATCCTCCCTTGACCACCACCCTTCGCGCTTTTGTAGCAGTTTTAATATCTACACCGATTCCAACAGTCATTGTTTCGGGGGTGTCTACTTCAATTCTCAAGACATTTATGCATATCCTCCAAATAATAATGTACTTGTTTTTCAAGCTAATCCCTATTCTTTTACTTCTTTGCTCACTGTTAATCTGAATCCTGTCGCTGGTGGGACGGTGGCAAGTTCGCCGGGGAGTCTGACGTGTCTGGGAAATACGTGCACGGGGAGTTTTTCGGGGAGCATTCCGTTAACTGCGACATCATCAAGTAACTGGTCGTTTGGCTTTTGGGATGATGGCACACTGAAATCTGCCGACAATCCGCTATATCTGAACATGAGCGGAGACAAAACATTGGAAGCGAAATTTTATCACGAGATGAAGATGCCGCCTCCTGCCAACAAGCATTGGATTTTGTCGGTTGAGGCTGGAGGTCAAGTTCAGTGTAATGGAGGCACTGATGCATACCATACTGGAAATGGTTACTATGCGCTCGACTTTACCGATAACACAAGCGAGGATGGACACCTTGAAGGTACAGATGTACCAATCCTTGCTGCAGCAGGCGGGATAGTCACCGAGTCTTCATGTTCAAGTCCTTCATGGGGTTGTACCGTGGTAATCGACCACAATGATGGGTTTGTTACGCGCTATGCCCACATGAAAACAACTCCTTTGGTAAGCGTTAACGACACGCCTATCCGCGGACAACAGATCGGGATCATGGGAAATACGCCTGGAAACATGGGTATACATTTGCACTTTCAGGTATACTACAATTACGACAGCAGCTCGAAAAATACACCCGTAAAGGCAGTCGTCCTTGATGGTAGCAAACTTGACGACTATAAGGTTGATAGCTCCAATTGCACTGGAGCAGCTTATCTGTCAACCAATCAGCAGTAAACTGCAAACTGAAAGCGGACATCCAACAGATGTCCGCTTTTTTCATAATCAATGTGGCTTAAGAAGAAAATTTAAGCGTTGAAATGATTTTATTGAAAATGTCCCTTTCGGAATCACTGCTAATTTTCATTATTATTTCAAGGGATGATCCTTTTACAACGGGAAAAACAGCTCTTATTTCTTTTTCTCCCTTTTTTGCAACGAAACCCCTGTCATCACCACTTACTACACCTTCAATTATAGTTCCCTTGTATCCATCGGCGGTTATAATTTTCTGTTTTTCATCGATATATGATACTTGGTTTAAAACCGACGGCGGGGTTACCAAATTTACTATTGCAATCCATCCGGCTTCACGACAATATAAGGCATTCGCATTTCCTTGCTGGCAAATTCTCGTATAATCATTTTTTGAATAAAATGGCAATCCTAATGTGGAATCTCCGGCTATATCGGTCGGATTAAACCATTGGCTTGGATATTTAAATTGAAAACGAAATTTCACCTCGTGGTTCTTGCTGTTATATTCATCCCATTGGGAAACATCTTGAATATCAGGAGCACCACAAGATTCATTCCAATTTTTCACGCAACCATTTTTTTCTTCGCACCAAAAAAATCCAGCAGCATTTCGACACCCATACTTATCCCTTGCTTCGCTTATTATTTCTTGTCCTTCATTTTTCACATCCTCTTCCTTTTGTAAACTCACGCTAGATGCCTGTGTTTCATCTCGATTTTGTTCTTTGTTTATTTTCCACACAAAAACCCCCACCGTGATGGCGATGATGATCAGAATAATTGCGCCAAGCAATGTATCAACTTTTTGATTTTTCATATTTTTGTTTTTGAAGTTTGATTATGCTTCTATTGTACAACAAGGGAATTTATTTTTTTATAATTTCCCTCCCCACATTCCACGCCTCGGCGATGGTTTCGACGATGCGACGAGAGGTAACGCCGGTCGTTTCACTGATTTTTGTTTCGACTTTTTCCACCTCTTCCTTTTTCACTCCGCTTTTTTGCAAAAGCGCATCGATTTGAGGAAGCAGCTGCTCAGAAAGTGAGTGTTCGCCATGCCACGACGCTTCACCGATGATTTTACCGTCGGCTTTTAGTGTCAGCTTGATATCGTTATTGTTGAGAAATATTTGCAGCACCATAAAATTATCAATTACCAATTATGATTTTCAATTTATAAAATTTTCAAAACAATTTTCTTAATTAATCACTGAACATTAAAAAATTATTTCTGAACTTTACCCCATTCAATATTCCACGGATCAGTTTTCCTCCCCGGCGCAATTTCGCTGTGCCCAAGAACATACTTGATCGAATATTTTTTCTTCAGATCGCCGATGAGGCGATTTAGAGATGTGTACTGCGCGTCGGTATAATTATCTTTCTCCGTGTTAGCCAGTTCGATACCGATGGAAAAATTGTTGACGCTCGTTCTGCCGTCCGGCACTTTGCTTTGTCCCGCATGATAGGCGATATTTTTCTCCGCGACAAGCTGCCAAGCAGTTCCTTCGCGATCGATCAAATAGTGCGCCGCAACGCCATATTGTTTGTATTCTTTGAGAATTCCTTCGACATCATAAACATCGCCGCCCAGCGCGTCATATGAAGAGTGCACGACAATTGTATCAATTTTGCGGCTACTTGCACCTTCAAAGCCCCATGAAATCAAATTAACTTTCGTTTTACCAACGCTTTGTGTTTTCGTTTCGCTTTTATCGTCATCGTTAGTTTGTTTCGTATCTGCTTTTTCAGTTTCACTTTTCAAATTCTCTTTTGCATCGTTACCAACCGCATTATCCGCTTGTTCGATATTTTCCGCATTCTCCTCGCCATTATTTATGGTGGCATCCGTATTTTCTGTCTTATTTTCCGAAAGAACTGTAATGGAAACTTTCTTGGCATTATTATCCCGATATTTTTTTATTTTCACATATCCAAACCACCCGACCCCGCCAAGCAGCACGATAATTAAAATTATAAAAAAAGTTTTATATATCATTCGAGTCATTAGTGTGTCCGCCAGCTGGCGGAATTCGAGTCATTAGATTCTCCCATGTATTTTAAGTATACCGAAAAGCTACTCTCCTGAGTAGCCCCGCTTTATGTTGTCAGTTGTAAGTTATTTAATAACGTAGTTCATTCCCACCTCCATAATTATTTCCTGCGTTCCGGAAGGTACTTGGGTTAAACCTTGCACTCCATTACCGCCCGTCCCACCGGAACCACCTCCGTACACTTGATTCGATTGAGGATTATCTGGTTCTTGAATAATCGATTCATACCATCCTACAATTTTATCCAGACTCACCCCTGCTGCTCGAGCCAACTCAGGCGCCTTAGCTCGCGCATCCTTAATTGCCATAATGCGCGCTCTTTCTTTCAAGTCACTGGCATTTGAAACCGTGAAGTTTACTCCCAATATCTGGTTTGCGCCAGCTTTATTAGCCTCCGATATTACTTTGCTGATTTGGTCCGTGTTATCAACGATACCTTCAATTTTGACATTCAATTGCTGATTAGCACTATAGCCTGAAAGGGTCGTGATATTGTTCGCAAAATCATATTGCGGCACCACTGAATAGGACTGGGTACTTACATTTTCTTTTTTTACTCCTGCCATTTCCAACGCTGTCGTAATTTTAGCAACTCGAACATTTAGCTGATTGAGCGCATCTTGAGCTGTCGGCGCCTTGTCTATCTGCACACCCATGGTAACAAGTGCCGTATCCGGGCTATATGGAACAGAAGCACGCCCAACAACAGTTATCTGATTATTAATCGGGTTCATGATCCTATCTCTCAGAATTGAAACTATAACAATAGCCGCCAGCGACAAAACAATCAGAAGCGCAATAACGTATTTTGGTCGCCCCCATTCGCTTTTTGCAGGCAAGATCCGTTCTTCCATAAAATTAAGCGTCATCCTCGCATGTCATTCGGGCTTTTGAGCCGGAATCCAGAAGCATAGCATGACTTATTTTTATTATTAATCGTACATTTAGTACAAATATACGACACTGTTAGTTCAAAAAAGCCCTCCGAAGAGGGCTTTGTAAATTGAATCTTGAGTTTACCAAATTTAGCTTTGCCTAAGGTTCAACCCTCGGCTGAGCATAAACACCTCAAAAGTTTGGACCTTTTGAATTGTTTTAAAATCAAGCGAATACTTATACTAAATTAAACTAGCAACCAAAATCACTATCTTCGTCATCTTCTTCGTCATCTTCTTCAGCATTTACAAGCCCGAGAAGAAATTTTTTGTCTACAATAAGCATAATTTTCATATTAGCACCTTTCTTAGCTTCATTAGGGTGCCTATTAGTATATTAGAGTCGCTTTATTTAATACTCACCAACTCGACATCAAAAATCAACGTTGCACCGCCTGGAATCGTCCCAGGAATGCCTTGTGCGCCGTAGCCCATGTCAGACGGAATGGTCAGTGTGCGCTTTTCACCGATTTTGGCTCCCAACAGCCCCTGATCCCAGCCCTTAATAACCATACCTTGTCCCACCGTAAACTCAAACGGCTTGTTATCATGCTTCTCACTCGCATCGAAAACCGTGCCATCTTCCAATTTTCCTGTATAAAGCACACTAATTGTATCTCCGTCATTTACCACGCGATCCCCTGTTCCTTGTGTTGTTGTTTCAATTTTTAAATCCATAGCTTTGTTTGTTTCTTTATTTGGTTGATTATTTACAACTTGTTTTTGCTCACTATTTATTGGTGTTGATTGTTGTTGCACTTTCAGCTCCTGCTTCATCTCAATATTAGGCATTGCATTTTTGCCACGAGTGTCTTTCATCAAGACATATCCTGCCAATCCGGCAGCCGCAATCACACAAACTGCAAGAAATAATTTCATATTATCTTTTTATTTATATGCTTAAGATATTGGTACATTATATCATATGATGGAAAAAGACAACCGTTTCACAAGATTAACGCCTTTCTCCATTTCAATTCAATCAAAAAAGCCCTACTAATAGGACTTTTTTTACTTGAATGAGCGGGTAGGGGGAATCGAACCCCCATCTTCAGCTTGGAAGGCTGACATAAGAAACCATTATACGATACCCGCTTCAAATTTTCTATTCACATAACACATTATACTCAAAATAATTATTTTGTCCAGTATCCCACCAAAAAACTCCGGCTCATGCCGGAGTTTTTGTATTTCCTAAAAGCCAATGGGGCTATAAACTAGAATCTATCTATATTTTTCCTACCAAATCCATCCCCGGTTTCAGGGTTTTCTTTCCCGGACGCCAGTTGACCGGACAAACTTGTGTTTTATGCTCAGCAACAAATTTTGCCGCTTGCAGTTTTCTCAAAACCTCTTCCATATTTCTCCCTATACTGTTGTCATGCAATTCCAAAGATTTAATCACGCCTTGCGGATCTACAATAAAAGTAGCGCGCAGCGATAACCCTTCCTCGGTAATATAAGTTCCCAACGCACGACACAGTTTTCCCGTCGGATCGGCAATCATTGGATATTTGATTTTTTTGATCGAAGGCGAACTGTCATGCCAAGCTTTGTGCACAAAAACCGTATCCGTACTTACACTCAAAATTTCCGCGCCCTCCTTTTTAAACCCAGCATACATTTCAGCAGCCGCTTCCAATTCTGTTGGACAAATAAATGTGAAGTCAGCTGGATAAAAAAGAAGCACCAACCATTTACCCAGATAATTCGACAGTTTGATTTTTTTTAACTTTCCGTCCTGATAAGCATCAAGCTCAAAATCAGGAATTTCTTTCCCTACAAAAGGACGCTCGAGCATGTTATCCAGCTCGTCGATGTATTCCAGATACGCCATATTTTTTTATTGATTATTTTTTATAGCGCCAAATACTACAAAGAGACTCTCTGTTTTATTTCCCAAGCATGAATCTCCATAAATAATCCTTGCAATGCCTAGCATAATCAATACCCACACGCTTTGCTGCAACAATATTTTCAGCGTTGATTTTCTCGCCTTTCTCAAGCCAAAACTTATCACCTTTCGTTAAATCAAAGTTATGAAATTTTTTATCAATTTTTAATTCCCTACAAACCTTTCCTGGACCGTTTGTTTTTTTGTAATCAACTCCATCAATTAATACGGCTCTGATCATAACAGCGGATGGAAAATTTTTCTTTTCTGTCACTACGTTCATAATGTAATACATGCCGTAGATGAGATACACATAAGCCCTCCCAGCTTCACCATATAGCACTTCGCTCCGAGGCGTCCTTCCTTTCGACGCATGGCAAGCCAAATCATCCTCGCCAACATAAGCTTCCACATCCACAATCATCGCCCGTATCGTTTTATTGCCAATCTTGCGCACCAAAAAACAACCCAACAAATCCTTAGCCACTTCAAGCGTATCTCTTTCAAAAAATTTCTTCCCAATAATATTCATGCAAATTTATCGTTAACATATTGAAAATTTACACCTTTCTTAATATCAGCCACGACGCCTATAATTCATTAACTTACAAACTTACACGCTTTTGCAACACTCAATTATCACATTTACCAAATTTTATACACTTATTTGACGACCGCATAGTATGTGTATAATCATATTTGGCTGCATCATCCATTAAGCCCTGTCAGCTATGCATATCCGCACTATACAATGTTTTTATACACCTTTTCCGCCAATAAATAATTTACACAGCCTCCTATTTTATTTTTTTTAATATCTTTTATAAGATCGCGCGGCAATGGATGTTTGCCGACGAAGACGCTTTCCTGCAACTTTTTGTATTTCAGCAAATCCAGCTCCCTTCTTAGCCAATTACGAACTTGTCTTTTTTCTTCGGGTATATCAAAAATAACCACCCGATATTTCCCATCCCAAACATACGCTTTTTCCTTTTTCGCTTGCCTTATGTTCTTTAAAAGATTTCTGCCCTTTGCAGTCAATGCATATTTGGAATTTTTTCTCTCAATAAATCCGTGTTTTTCAAGTCTGCGAAGACTTTGACGTACGGTCACTTCTTTATATTTCTTTTTCTTATATACACTTTTATCATCAAATAAATCTCCCGCATACGGCAAATCCGCATTCATTGAAGAAGAAAGAAATGCTTGGATGGTAAGCATTCCAAGTTCAGCAATAGCCACAAAAACCCAGGCGGTAGCCGTCCCAGCATTTTCGAGTATGTTATTTGTTATGGTTTTTTCAATGCGTTTTTTCGTCATTTTGTTTTTTCGCCCCCCTTGCTCTATTAAAAATACACCCTGAGTTATTACGATAATCCTAATTATCAAAACTTTACATAATATAATTATACACTTAGTTAACGGCCGCACAATATGTGTATAATTGTAGAATATGAATAAAGGCTTAATGGAAAATAATAAACACAAAGAAAAAAGCCGCTTCTTTAAAGGTGAAGCGGCTTGTCCGTTCGTGTTTTTGAAAAAATAACCTACTGTTTTGCAACCGGAGGTATGCAATATTCAGAGAAGACATCTTGAGCTTCTTCGGAAAGTTTATCCCACTGTTTATGGAGAGCTGCTACAACTTTCTGACGACCCCATTTTGTTTCCAGCTGCGGTAGATAAACCTCTATCCAAAGCAATGATTCTTCACTCTCCGTAAATTGTGGCAAATGCTCCATGGCGACTTCAATACCATATTGCATTTCAAGAGCTGCAAATATCATCGCACCACATTCGAAACCGAGCTTAGCAAACCAGTCAAACCAGAACTCCACAGGTTCAATATATCCTCGTGCAAACAGGCATTTAAGCATGCTGGCGGCCAATTCTTTGTCTACAAGCTCAATGGAATGATTGCTTAATAGCTCATGGAGTTTATTTTTTACTTTTTGCCCACCGGCAGATTGAATTAACAAAAACAATTCTCCCCGTGCAGTTTCTGGAAAACTGCTTCCGTGCAATACTTCATCAAGAAATTTCGCCATCACAATATCCATTCTCTCCTTGAGCGCCTCATCACCATTATTGTAACAATCAGTCATCCATTGGCTCGCTAAAATGTCGCCACGGCAATCCAGCGGTGGACCGCCAGCATCGAAACGATTAAGCCTCAGGCGCATTGTTTCATCGAGATCATCAATAGACAAAATAGACAAATCGGCATATCTCTTATCCACATCGCTCATTGTATTAACCCTCCTTTTGGCATAGTTTTGTTGTCAAAAATACTTTAGCACAGCCTACCACCTAATATTCCGTCGGTCAACGCCAGAATCAAAGTTGGGTCTTGCCATATATGCTATGCTCGAAAGATAGTCGAAAATATATTTTTGCCTTCGCACATTCAAATGGGAACAGCTCATAATTATCACTTATTTCCTAGCCCCTCATTATCACTTCTTTATACAACTTCATCATCTTCCCTGCGCAGGCGGTGGAGGTGTATTTTTCGCGGGCGATTTTTTTGGCGTTAGCAGAATATCTTTCGCGCAGTACTTTATCATTAACCAAACGCATCACCGCGCGTTCGAAAGCGTCGATGTTTTCCTTGATCAAAATTCCATCGACTTGATTGGTCACCATGTCTTTCACACCTGTCGCCGCAACAGCAACCACAGGAAGACCAGAATAAAGAGCTTCGGAAATAACCATGCCTTGCGTTTCGGATTTTGAAGCATAGACGAAAATATCACCAGCTGCATAGAAATCCTTGATATCTTGTTTGGAAACGGTTGACTCGAAAAATATTTTTTCAACAACGCCATGTTTTTGCGCGATTTTTTCCACTGCTTCTTGTTCATGCCCACTACCATTCATCAAAAATTTCATTTTTGCTTGCTTTTTCAAAATCGGACAAACTGCCTCAAAAAGAAACTGCACATTTTTTTCCGCCGTAAGACGAGACACTGAGACAAGCGCAATTTCATCATCCACAACTGAAAACTTCTGACGATAGATTTTGCGATCCGGCTTTTGATATTGATATTCCTCCACCCCTGTCTGAATTGCTGCGATATTCGCATTCTTTACGCCCCAATGTTGAATTATTTTTTTTACCGACTGCGTCGGCACCACAACCTGATCTACTTCATTAGCATATCTAACTGCATTGCGAATTGTCCACCACTGGGCGAATTTTTTCGGGATAAAAGGCGGTGCAAAATGCGCATATTGATCGTAAAGCGTGTGCCAAGTGAAAACCAAAGGCACTTTCTTTTTCTTTGCCCATTTCATCGCCGCCCATCCCAAAAGATTTGGGTGTTGTGAGTGAATGATATCTATATCCAATTTCTCCAAGATTCTATCAACTCTCGGAGAAAACGGGATTGCTAAAGGAAAACTGATTTTGTATTTGATATCAACCGATGGATATCTAAAAACATTGGGATTTTCATCGACATATCCTTTGGTTTTGGGCGCAAAAACATAAACGGTGTGCCCCATTTTTTCAAACTGCTTGCGAAAACTCTCAATAGACCCCGACACACCGTAAGGATTGGGTAAATAGTTGTTGGTGAAGATTGCTATATTCATAACTCGCTAAAGCAGTGCGAATGTCAGCCAATGAGTGCGAATTTATTAGCTCTTATTCGCTTTCAATTAGCTCGACTTTCGCGAGTCAGTTATTATTTAAAAACTCTAAAATATCACAAAACACATGTTCGTTCTTAATATCCGAAATGAATGTATGGTATGCTTTTTCGATATATATCATCCTTTTCTTTTCCGAAGCGATGTTTTCATATATTTTTTCCATACTGCGACGACAAACTACATGATCGTGAGTTGATTGCATCAAAAGGCATGGCTGCCTGACATCATGCAAATTATCGCGTGATTCTTTTACCAATTCAAAAGCTTCCAAAACACTCGCTACAGGATATGATTGATAGGAGATAAGCCGCGTGATTGTTGTAGATACGCCAAATGTTGGCGGATAGAATTTGTGGCGATATCTTTTTTTCATTTTCGTCAGCAGCTTAGCAAAAAACAAAGCTGCTCTTTCCATGCGCAATCGATAGGGCGTCGCCATCAGCACCAAGCCGGCAATAACTTTATTTTCTTTGGCCAAAATTAAAGCAAGATTTGCACCGATTGATGTTCCGCCGATGTAAACTTTGTCGCAAGTCTCTTTGAGCTTATCATATCCAATGCGTACATCTTCCACCCATTGCTGCCAAGTTATATTCTCCAAATCCTTGGGTACTGTGCCATGACCGGAAAGTTGTAAGCCATAAACAGTATAGCCGTTTTCGTTTAGATACTTTCCTAAGCGCCTAACTTCATAGGGCGTGCTTGTCCAACCATGCACAAGCAGCACGCCTTTTTTGTTATCGCCATTGAAAAAAAAGGGCTTATTTATCAAGTGCCGCTCTTCTTTATATAGCAAATCAGGGTCGGCAAAAAGAATACTCCTGATATTCTTCGCCTTTCCCGCCGCCTCCTCTGCAATTTTCACCAGCCTCTTAACCATATGCTCATTATACTCTATTCATTTTTACATAAAATAGCAAGCAAAGATGCAAGCTGTCTGACTATTGTGATCACAAATCGCGATCACCCGCCAACAACTCCTTCGACTGGTGTTTTTTGTATAAAGTGATGATACCAAAAGAAATAATTGCCACTCCTGCGATCAGCCAACCAACCCAACTTATATATTCCTTAATTTCACGCCAAAGATAGCCATAAAAATATCCCATCGCCACCAAAAAACTGCTCCAAACAATTCCACCCAAGAAGGAGTATTTGAGAAACTTTTTAAAATCCATTTTTACGATTCCGGCAGCAGTAAAAGCTGCCCAGCAAAGTCCAGTGGTAGATTTAACCGCGAATATAGTTTTGCCACCGTGCCTCAAAAAATAGCTCTCCATGCGCAATACCAACGACTCTGTGATGCCAATATATTTCCCTACGTGCCTAACAAATCCCATTCCGTAGCGATGTCCAAGTCCAAATAGCACAACATCGCCTAAAATATCGCCCACTATGGAAAAAACGAGCACGATAGGCCAAGCAAAAGCCCCTAGCGACGCCAACATTGCGGCGATTATAGTAACAATCGGCCCTTCAAGCACCATCAAAGGCAACATGGCCCAATAGCCATAATTTCGCAAAAATTCAAATACTTGTTGTCCTGTCTGTTCCATCCGGCAGTAGAAATTCAAATGGCCCTTGGCCAAAAGAATCACGTAACATTAAACAAAAATTATATCGAGTCCGAAATTTTTATTCTATTAATTATTGGTAAAATATTTTTGAATTTTCACTGCCTGATCCATAACTTAATCTTACTCCAAAAACAAAATTCCCGCTATCATAGCGGGAATTTTTGCTCGTAGCCGTACGGGGAATTCCGCGTCGTTTTCTGCTGAAAACTCCTTGCCCTCGGCAGAGCTGAATGCTCCTGTGGTCGCATTCATCTACGCTTGCTTATCTCGCCTTCGCTCGAAGCTCGCTTCTGCCGGTTCGATTCCCCATGACAATTATATAAATTTTAAAAACACCCAATAAACGGGTGTTTTTAAATATTTGTAGCCGTACGGGGAATCGAACCCCGGTTTACAGGATGAAAACCTGCTGTCCTAACCACTAGACGATACGGCCATAATTCTTAAGTTTTCAAAACAAAAAACGCCAGGCGCTTCTCGGATAATATAGCACATTGGAAAAAATAATCAAGTCCCTTGCTACTATTTCTTCTCCCCTCCCTTTTTCGGCATTTTTTGTACTTCCATTACGGCAGCAACAAGCTTCTTTTTTGCGCGATTAATCAATGTTCCTACCGTATTTACCGGCTTGTGTAAAATTTCTGAAATTTTTTCATAGGAATATTCAGAAAAATAACGCATCTTCAAAACCTCCCTATATTTGGGCGATAACTTTTCCAAAGCCGCATCTATTTCAGCATTTTCCTCCCGACGCATCCAAACGTCTTCAATAAAATCCTCCGAAAAACTGGCTTCCAACTTATCCTTGCTGGTACTAACGTCCTCAAAAGAAATGAATTGCTTCTTATTCTTGCGCTTTAGATAGTTTATCGCTTCATTATGAGCAATGCGATATATCCAGGAAGAAAATTTGCGATCAAGATCGAAATGTTCAATGCTACGATAGGTCTTGGCAAAAACATTCTGAAGAATATCTTCTGTTTCCTCCCTGTTCTTGACCATATGATAAATATAGGCAAAAAGTTTTTTCTCATAACGCCTGAAAAGCTCCCGATAAGCTTCACGATTCTTGGTAATTATCAATTTTATCAACTGGTTGTCATCCAACATGGGGCATTTATCCTGAAAATCACTCGAACGAAAAAACCTTGGGCTAGCCTCCCAATTTTCCAAGCATCGCAAACCTGCAAGCATTGCAAATGGACTGACTGAAACACTCTTCTTCTCCAGAAGTTTTGAAAGCAGCCTATTTCCAGTCATTCTGTTGGTCCGGGAAATTCTTTTTTTAGAAGCCTTTTTCATAAATAAGCTATTCTTGCTTTATAAAAACTAAAATAGTATGATTAAGTGAAAGTAACTTATTATAAAACATCCCTAGTAAAATGTCAACAAAGATTTTAGCAATTGAAACATCTTGTGACGACACAGCATTATCCATTATTTCGGCTTCCTCGGAAGGAGTTTCTTGTCTTGCGCAAATTGTTTCTTCTCAAACCGATTTGCACGCCCAGTGGGGTGGAGTCGTACCCAACCTTGCTGCTCGCGAACATCAAAAAAATATCTTTCCTCTTTTGAAATATGTCCTGAATGAATCAGGTTTTATGCCTGAAGATATCGATCTAATTGCGATTACTCAAGGTCCCGGACTCATTCCTGCCCTGCTCATAGGTACTAGTGTCGCCAAAACACTTTCCTATCTTTGGGAAAAGCCCCTGATCGGAATTCATCATGTGGAAGGACACATATATGCCAATTTCACTGGTGAAATTAAGAATCCCTCCTTCATATTTCCCGCTCTTTGTCTGGTAGTAAGTGGTGGACATACGCAGTTGGTGCTTATGCGCGATCATTTTAATTATGAAATCATCGGCCAAACGCTTGATGACGCAGCCGGCGAAGCATTTGATAAGGTTGCAAGAATTTTAAATATTGGATATCCAGGTGGTCCCGCAATATCAAAATATTCCGAGATGTATACCCCCTATACTAAAGAAACTGCAAGTCGAAAGATAAAATTCCCCCGTCCAATGCTAAATAAAGATAACTTTGATTTTTCTTTTTCCGGACTCAAAACAGCAGTTTTATATGAAACCAAAAAACATCCTGAGCTGCTTGGGGATGAAAAATATGTTGTCGAAGTGTGCCACGAATTTCAACAAGCGGTTGTTGATGTGCTTGTGCAAAAAACAATCAATGCTGCCGAAAAATACGAGGCAAAAACAATCCTGCTCGCAGGTGGCGTCAGCGCCAACAAGGAGCTGCGCAGCCAACTCGGCACCGCGATAAAAAAAGATTTAAATTATCTGTCCAATCGGTCCTATCCGTCCTATATTACGCCAGATCTTTCCCTGACAGGCGATAATGCAACTATGATCGGAGCAGCCGCCGCCTTCCGCTGGCAACACATGAATGATACAGAAAAAGAAGCTGCCAAAAACAGCTGGCAAACGCTCGTTCCAGACGCAAATCTCAAACTTTAATAAGCATTGAAAAATATCCCTTTACCTGGTAGGATGGGTATGTAATAAAAGACTTTTGAAGCTTTATTCGCAATTAGCAGATTCGCGTTTATTCGCAGATTAACATCACGCATGTCAAAGACATTACCAAAAATTTACGAACCGAAAAAATTCGAAGATGAAATTTATAAGCGCTGGGAAGAAAGCGGGTTTTTCAATCCGGATAATTTGGAGAATACCCAAGGAACTCATTGCAACGTGCTCCCACCACCAAATGCCAACGGTGAACTTCATCTTGGACATTCCAGTGGATATACAGTCATGGACATCTTCGGCAGATGGGCTCGTATGAACGGGAAAAAAACACTGCTGCTACCCGGGAAAGATCATGCCGGGATACAATCACAGGTTGTTTTTGAAAAAAAACTCCAAGAAGAAAAGGGCATTTCCAGAAACGACCTGGGACGTGAAGAATTTTACAAACAAATATATGATTTCTGTATAGATCGCGCCAACTATATGCGCTCTCAGGAAAAACGTTTGGGAATAAGTGCTGATTGGTCACGCGAAAAATTCACCATGGATCCCGATGTTTTGAAAAATGCGCTTGAAACATTCGTAAAAATGCACAGTGATGGGTTAATCTACAAGGGCAAAAGGATCATTAATTGGTGCCCGCGCTGCGAAAGCGCCCTTTCAGACGTAGAAGTTATTCACAAAGAGAAAACCGGCAAATTATTTTTCATAAAATATCCCCTGGAAAATTCCACCGAGCATATTTTGGTCGCCACCACCAGACCGGAAACAATGTTGGGAGACAGTGCGGTCGCCGTGAATCCGAAAGATGAACGCTATAGCAAGTTCGTCGGGGAAAATATCATCTTGCCTTTGCAAAACAAAGTTATCCCGATAATTGCCGACAAACGCATCGACATGAATTTCGGAACTGGTGCGGTCAAGATTACTCCAGCCCACGATCCGCTAGATTGGGAAATAGGCAAGGATAACAAGTTGGAAGAAATACAGGTTATCAATGAAAAAGCCCAGGTAACTGAACTTGGTGGAAAATACGTTGGACTTTCCGTGCACGAGGCGCGCGAAAAAATCTTGAAGGATTTGGAATCTTTGGGATTACTTGAAAAAACCGAAGAACTTTTGCATTCAGTTTCTCTTTGCGAACGCTGTAAAACCACGATAGAACCATTGATTTCAAGCCAATGGTTCATCAATGTGGAAGCTGAAAAATATTCGCTCAAAAAGAATGCTATTGCAGCGATTGAAACTGGAGAAATAACCGTGTTTCCTGAAAGCTTAAAAAAAGATCTAGTAAGCTGGTTCACTATTTTGCGCGACTGGTGCATATCAAGGCAGATTTGGTGGGGTCCTCGATTCCCTGTTTGGTATTGCAAAAGCTGCGGAGAAGAAAAATATATCGTATCGATCGAAAAACCAGAAGAATGCCCACATTGCCATAGTAAGGACTTATACCAAGATGAAAATACCTTTGATACATGGTTCACTTCAAGCCAATGGCCATATACCACACTTCAATCATATAGCAATGATTACGCCCAATTTTATCCTACCGACATGATGGTTATGGGGCGAGATTTGTTGTTTTTTTGGGCAGCTCGTATGATCATGATTGGAGGATATCGCAATGAAGGAAAAGTGCCTTTTAAAAACTTGTTTTTCACTGGTTTGATTCGCGATAAAGAAGGACAGAAAATGTCGAAGTCTAAGGGCAACGGCATCGACCCGGTCGAAATGATCGATAGATTTGGCGCAGATGCAATGCGCATGAGCATCATCATGGACAGCGCACCGGGGCAAGACTCGCGCCTCTATGAAGAAAAGATTGAGACTTTCAGAAACTTCGCCAACAAACTTTGGAATATTTCACGTTATTGCTTATCACAAGAAGGTTTTGAGTTGGTTGAAAATATTTCCGATGATGACATTAGGTCTTCTGCTGATCATTGGATAATTCAAAAATTAAACGAGACCATAAACTCCGTCACTGCTTCGATAGAAAAAAAACAAATATCCATAGCTGCAGACACGCTAAAGGATTTTACATGGAGCAATTTTGCCGACGCATACATTGAATGGAATAAGGTTGGTAAAAATATAAGAATCGCCGGATATGTTCTGGATAAGATTTTGCGCATGTGGCATCCATATATGCCCTTTATAACAGAACATGTTTGGGAATTGGCTAGAAGCAAGAAGCTGCTTATGATTTCAGCTTGGCCGCAAATGGTGAAAATCCAAAACGCTAGATCCGCAAATAATTTCGAAATAATGTTGCAAATAATCTCTTCCGCGAACAACGCTAGAGCGGAATACAGCTTAGAAGCGAAAAGCAAAATAAGTCTGTTCTTAGACAAGCAAGCAAATAGTCTTTTATCCGATGAAGAAACTGTGTTTATCCAAAAAATGGCGGGCATTTCCGAGATAAAATTCGGTGAACCAAAAGAAGAATATCTGAAACGCACACTTCCTAAATTCAATATCTATATACCACTTGGCGAAATGGTCGACAGTGAAAAGGAGAAAGCAAAATCTAAAAAACGCATCGCCGAGCTTGAAAAATTCACCTCAGGGCTTGAAGGTAGGCTGAATAATAAGGAGTTTGTTTCCAAAGCACCTGAAAATGTTATAAACATGCAAAAAGAATCCTTGACGAAAGCTCGGGCAGAACTTACTGAACTCAGAAAACACCTCGCTTCATTAAAATAAAGTAGATTCGGATTCATTCGTGAATTCGGATGTATTCATATATTCAGATCAGTTATGAAACAGTTAGAATCATTCTTTTGGGGCATACTTGCTGCATTAGGTGCACTACTTTTTGAATTTATCGCTTTTTTGATTGTTTCCATGTATCAAACAGCGCCAAATTATTCAGCTGCTGATTTCATGGCGTTCCCTGCCATGCTTATTCTCGCCGCCGCCCTGGAAGAGCTCATGAAGCTGATCGTCATCAACAATCGCATTGAAACATATTCTCTTTATCGTTCCTTTGTATTTAACTCAATATGTGTAGGACTAGGCTTTGCTGCAACTGAAATATTTTTCATTAAAGAATTTTTCCTCCCGGGAGCACAGGACCTTCATTCACTGACTATGATAGCGCTTGTCCATGTTTCCACTTCAGCATATATCGGCTACCGCGTTGCCGTTAAAGCCAAAAAAACAGCTTGGTTTTATGTATCCACGCTTGCGATTGCTGCTCTCATGCATACTTTTTATAATGGCATCATCTGGACCAATCATGAATTAAGTTCCATTATCTCAACTATCTATGCTTATTTTTTGGCTTTTTTAGGGATAATTTTTCTGATCAGAGTTAAGGCAAAACTTGCGCAATAGAAAGATATTGCCTATAATTAAGTTGTAAGCATTAAACTTTTTGACGTGGTAGGAGATATTTCTTCTGCACAAAATATTCAAAAATATGGTTAAAACAAAAAAATCTTTCTTTGAGCGCCTTTCCGGATCACAAAAATTCGAAGAAGATATGCGCGAAGCTTCCATGCCAATCTACACTGAAGAAACAGAATCGGAAATGGTAATGCCCAGCAATATGCCTTCCCAATCCTCCTATGCCATGGAAGAAGAACATTTTTCTTCCGATGCTGAAGGTCAACTAACGATTGACGTGTATCAAACAGACATGGAGATTGTGATCAAGTCGACAATCGCCGGAGTAAAGCCGGAAGATTTGGATGTATCCATCAACAATGATATGGTCACCATTAAAGGCGAACGTAAGAATGAAGAGAATGTTAATGGTGAAAATTATTATTATCAAGAATGCTATTGGGGATATTTTTCCAGATCAGTAGTATTGCCTGTAGATATTATTGCAGAAAAAGCGGAAGCTTCTCTTAAGAATGGAATTCTTACCATTCGTCTTCCCAAGGCAGACACCACCAAAATCAAGAAAATTCAAGTCCGCGGTTTCTAGACATATAAATACGCTACGCCGGGGCCGCAAGGCCCCTTTTATTTTTGCCCGCATCTTGTTCCCAATCATAAAATAGGCTATTCTATATTTATGAATAATTTGTTTCTTTTTTCCATAATATTCGTGATGTCGATGTTTTTGATGTCAAAAAATGCCCTTGCCCAAACAAGCGCTGTTTTTGGCAATAAACAACTCCCTTTCGAATCCATTGAATTAACTTGGAACGGACAATCGGAAAATATCCCCTACACAACGCTTTCGCGATGGATGACAAGATCTTCAATACTTCTCCCTGATAAAAATGGCTTTGCAGAAACGGAAAACATTTATTCCTGTCCTAATTCGGAGTTCCTAGCTTGCGATCTTCTTTTAACCCAGAAGAACCGTTACAGAATTAGATTGGCCTCAAGATTCTCTTTTGACGAACAGGCCGCCACTTCTTTTGTTTCTGAATTAGCACAAAAAATAGATGAGGACCCTATAGATGCCAAGTTTAACGTGGATGATGGGAAGGTCACAACTTTTACCCAAGAAAAAAGCGGCTTGAAGCTTAATGTGAGCGAAAGCGTAAAAAAAATATCGGAATTATTTTCAAATTACAACCAGGCTGACAAAATTCCGAAGTTAGAGCTCTCCATAAATTCCATTGAACCGTCAGTAACTGCTTCCCAAATAAACAACCTTGGCATATCAACACTAATCGGGCAAGGAAAATCAAACTTTAGAGGATCAACCAAAAATCGCATTTACAATATCAAGGTTGCCATTGAAAGATTTAATGGCGTCCTCATAAAACCTGGGGAGGAATTTTCTTTCGTTTCAACTCTTGGTGAAGTTGACGGAGAACATGGCTACTTGCCGGAGCTTGTTATAAAAAACGACCGCACGGAACCTGAATTTGGTGGTGGCATTTGCCAAGTATCTACAACCGCTTTTCGTGCCGCTATCTATAGTGGATTGAAGATAACCGCTAGAAGAAACCATGCTTACCCCGTCTCCTACTATAATCCCCAGGGCATGGACTCCACCATCTATGTTCCAAAACCTGACCTCAAATTCATTAATAACACGCCAAAAAATATCCTGATACAAGTAAAAATAATCGGCACTGAGTTGATTTTCGACTTTTATGGCACTGATGATGGTCGCAAGATTGAAGTAGATGGGCCAAAAATTTTAGAAAGGGGCTCGGATGGATCGCTGAAGACAACTTTCACTCAAAAGGTAACCGATGCAAACGGCAATGTTATCATAAATGACACTTTCAACAGCAACTATGAGTCGCCAGATAAATTCCCTCATCCTGTTGACCCTTCCAAAATAACTACTAAACCGAAGGATTGGTCTCAAAAACAATGGGAATATTTCAAAAAAACCGGTCTTTTGCCAACCAATTAGTCAATCTTGACGCATTGAGCAGCATTTGATATCATATACGATAGTTTTGGGTCATTAGCTCAGTTGGTAGAGCAGTTGCCTCTTAAGCAAACGGTCGCAGGTTCGAGCCCTGCATGACCCACCGTATATCCTCCTTT
Organism: uncultured Bdellovibrionales bacterium; assembly: GCA_964484505.1. Lineage (GTDB taxonomy): Bacteria > Patescibacteriota > Minisyncoccia > Moranbacterales > GWC2-37-73 > CAZAFB01. The sequence continues at coordinate 57,458 of CAZAFB010000007.1, read as the reverse complement.
AACCTATTTTAAGGGCCACAAATATGCCCTCGTAGTTCAATGGATAGAACGGGAGCCTTCTAAGCTCTTAATCTAGGTTCGATTCCTAGCGAGGGTACAAGATATATACATGGCGGTTATAGTTCAATGGTAGAACACCGGTTTGTGGCACCGGGTACGAGGGTTCGATTCCCTCTAATCGCCCATCTTATTTAAACTCAAATAGATTAACAGTCACACCAATAATTTTTGCGTCTTTAGCTCAGTGGATTAGAGCACTTGTCTTCGGAACAAGGGGTCGGGGGTTCGAATCCCTCAAGGCGCACGATTTTTAAAACTAGTGTGGCATTAAGAACAATAAGTCACGGGTTTAAATCATACCTGCCTAAAAATCCTACTGAGCACATAAAAAACACCCCAGTGGTGTTTTTTATTTTAAAAGCATTGCTTATTGCGCAAATATATCCTTTATTGGATCTACTGGCATCTTATTTGTGGAAACTCGATCTTCGAGCATTTTTTTAGTATTTTCAAATTCTTTAGTTTTTAGTCGTATTCCCTCGTCTTGAGATTTCAGATACTGTTGTTTTTTTTCTTCGCTCCACGCAGATTCATAAGTACTGATATACCAAATATAAATACTAAATGATGCACTTACAAACATGCACACAATGAAAAAAACATTGCGCCAACGATTCCACAATAAGGCTATCTTTTTTCCAAGTAAGTGAGCATTTATTTTTTTCCAATTTTTAGGAATTATTTCCATAAATTTTATTTTTTGTAATAGAAGAACGTTGTTATGACAGCATCCAACATTCCGTCTTCTGCATTATTTGCTTGTCCAACGGGCGATTCTTGTTTTGTACTGAAAAGGTCCCTGCTTTGTGTTAGACTAACTTCTTCCTTTTCCGCTTGTTTCATCTGAAAAGAAACAATATCATTGCTATATCTTAAACTTTCCAATCTTCTGATAAAAGCAAACGTGTTTCCAAATTTACCATGGCAATCTATGCTAAGCGACAAATATTCCATTTGCGGTAAATCATCTACCAAAATTTTTTGCTTTTTTGTTCCGCTATCTTTTTTAGAATCATCACTACTATTAACATCATCAGTAGAACTATTGTTATTTTTTTTAGCCTTTTGAGGCTGCTGAACCTGATTAACCGAAATATCTATTTCAACACCTTCCTGCTGTGCAATATTTTCAAGCATCTCTATAAGACCAACCGCGTTATTTTTATCAAGCAAAACATCAAAGACTTCCTTCTCCATGCTTATTTTTTCAACTTGTTCTTTCAATTGCGGAATGCTTTTTAACTTTTTACTTCTAACTTCTTGTAATAATTTTTCTTCTTCTATCTTATTTCTTTTTTCATCTATTTTACGCATAAAAAACAAAATACCGAAATATATTAAAGCAGCAATCATTACTAAGTAGATGAAAATTGCTATGCCTTCTTTATATTTTTGCCAGAAAGATTTCATAATTTTATTTCCGTGCTGTTAATAAACAATCTCTTTTTAACGTAACATCAACTTGAAATTCTATATCTTCCTTGGCAACGAGATTGGACAGGGGTACATTCACACTTTCAAAACATGCGCTCCCCTCCAGAGCTTCCTTAAATTTCATCATGGATTCTCTGCTTTTAGCTTCGCCAACTAAAAAAACTTGATATTCTTTGGTTGACATATCACTTATTGAAACTCCCTCGGGCATTAGAGCGGCCACAGTCGAGAGATATCCGCTCCATTGCAAATGTTTGTCTGAAATATCCTTAATTGCCGCAACTTCTCCGTTGAATTCCTTGATTGTTTTTTCATATTCATCCAATTCCCTATAAGCGCCTTGCTCGCTCTGTTTGGCATTATTAAGAACAATGATGTCGAGTTGCATATCTAAAAGAAATAATACAAAAACCAACATCACACCAAAAATCATCAGAGGCAACAGAAAAAGGATCTCTTGCCCTATTAAAAGTTTAAATCTTTTTGCGCGATGTATTTGTTTCTTCCGCTCTTCCGGAAGCAGATTAAGATAAATTTTCATAGTTTATTCCCTTTAAGGCCAGCCCTATGGCTGTTGAATATTGGACCGAACTTTCCCTGCTGATAACAGGAATATTTTTGCCAATATCCATAGAAACCCAAGGGTCACCAAGCATTACTTCCTTTTGCAATCTTTTGGAAAAAAACGGAATAATGCCTTTTGTATTAGCGCCTCCGCCACAAATTATTATGGTATCTATTTGGGATGAATACTGCAATCCGGAAAGATAAAAATCTATGGAGCGTTCCATTTCTGCCGCAAGATTTTCCAATACTGGTTTTACTGCAGAGAAAATAGCATCATCTTTAAAATCGCTGCCTACACCATATTGAAATTTCTTTTTTTCAGCTTCTTCAAAAGAAACGCCCAGAGATTTGGCGATAGCATCGCTCATTGATTGTCCACAAAGAGGGATACTGGAGGTAAAGCAAGGAACTCCTTTATCAAGTATGGTAAAACTGGTCCTTCTATCTCCAATATCTGCAATAAGTACTGTTTTTTCGTCATAAATACCCCCGACCAAGCTTCTTGCCTGTGCTATAGATTCAATCTCTAGTCCATAAGGAATAACGCCTGCTTCCTCAAGAACATTTACAACATTATCTACAACATTTTTTGCAATAGCAACAACCAACAAACTCTGTTTGCCCTTTTCATTTAAAGAAGGTTCTTCCAAAATTTGCCAATCATAATACACCTGATCCAGCGGCAAAGGTATATTCGCTTCCATTTCCCATTTCACTGCTTCCTTCATCTCCTCTTGTTCCATTTTTGGTATTGTAATAATTCGGAGAAAAGCTTTTGTCTCAGGCAAGGAACAAATGACCTTTTTGGTCTTTATTTTTTTCGGCCCGGAAATTTCGAAAGCTTTCTTGATTGCACCTACAACCTTTTCCCTGTCTACTATTTCACCATCAACAATGCTTCCTCCAGGAATACCGGCAAATCCAAAACCGGAAACATATGTGTGTTTCCCGTCATTCTTCAATGCTACGACTTTTACGGATAAATCACTCAGATCTAAGCCACAAATATCATCGGCAGAGTTAAAAATTTTTTTATTTAAAAAACTCATTGGTAATAAAAAAATATTTTACTTTCTAATATTACAATATTTTTAAAATAATTCATAATTTATAAATTACCATTGCCAAAATCACAGTTCCTCCCAAAGATCAATGGAATATTCGGTACCAGTTGGAAAATACGGCGGGGGATAATAAAGGAGATTGTTGTCAAAATTCAAGATACGATTTGTATATCCAGTATTGTCCGTATAAGCAAAACCGTATCTTACATATGTTGCCATGGAGCCATTTAAGGTTATCGTATTTTTATGCAATCCAGAATAATGGTCCATGCCTACACGACCGGATTGCGCCAACAGAGCAGCGTCTATAGTTAACACATTTAAACTATCATATATGGCTGTAATATTGCGCTGAGCAACCAAGCCTATAATGTCACTACCATCATAATTAGTGTATCGCAAATTATTATACCCTATATAAATATCCGTTTGTGGTCCGCCCGAAACATCTGCTGCTGCAACGGTAATTTTTTTACCATTCACGGTTCCCTCAATCCACACATTGTCTTCCACGAATATTATACCGTCATCGGGAATGGTATACGTGGTCGGAGCGCATTGTCCGCTGCACGTGGCACAATTTCCGGAATTATTATTACGCCTATAGCGAATAATGCCATAAGAGTCAGAATCATATTGGGAAACTCTGCAAACACTCATTGTCCCATCGCTGTTCAAAGTTATCCTTCTGCCATAGTTATTGTTATCTCTGAAATAACAACCATCCGCATCACAATTATTAGTCATTGTCCCATTATTACTGGCTTTATTTTTCATTAGCGCCAAGTCTGTCAAAACGCCATTAAAACTTACTTCAGAAACCGGAAATTGGCGACCAGCTTCGAAAACATCCGTTCTGGGCTGAACTGAGTTAGGTGGAGCTTCAAGGGAACGGAAAGAGTCGTTTATGCCTGAGGATGGCGGAGCATTACGATGCGTGTGTACACCAAATTCACTTGCGCCGCCATGATCAGGATCGTCAAAAGTCGGCACCAGACTTGTAACCACATTGTGAGCAGTTCCATCCATGCGTATTCCCTTGTTTGAATGCACTTTTCCATATATGTCCGTTCCCTCGCCAAAACGCATGAAATCATTTGCCAACACAGCGTATTCACTCCAAGAAGGCCTACGAAATCTTACTTTGACCGTTCTTTTAATATTAGGCTCTCTATATGTATGCCCTGCTGCTATAACTTGCACGATGGTTGAGCCCTCCTCTGGAGGCGTAACATCTATTTCATATTCTCCCAACCCCTCATAAGCTGCAGTATATGTACTTGCCACCCCCAAAGGACTACCATTTTGCCAAAAATCATCTACTTGCTGCGCAGTTTTCCCCGCCGTTTGATGCGCCAGATACCAGCGGTAATAATATATGCCAGCTTCGGCAATCTGCATTGCCTCCTCTTTTTCAACGCGATTATAGCCGAATTTTATCTGTGAAACTATATATTGCATCAAAGAAAGCAAAATAATAGATGTTGCGCTCATAATCACCAGCGCATAAACAAGAGCGGTTCCGCGAAGATTTAGTTTTTTGTTTTTTGTCATATTTCTTTATTCAATACGATCATAATCATTAAGATTGCGAAGTCCTACAAAAGTTTCTGTTTGTATATTATCAGGCGCATTGTTCGGATCGATATTTATCATAAGAAATATACGCACCATGCGTACTTGCGCAATCACTGCAGGCGTAGACAGCGAACCTTCGCTGCCAGTATAAGATTGGTCATAATATTGAAAAATAGGATCTGATCCTGTATTCATAATACTGCCAGCGATTGTCTGTACAGTCCCATCACCGGAATTATAGGTCACAGGAAATCCACTATTGGGCTCCCTTATGCCCATCATGACATTCGTTCCACTTTTATAAAAATGAAGGCGTTCGGTTTTTCCATCTTTATCATAGTCGCAATAAACAACCAAATCGTTATCGTTTGCCGAAACAACCGGATAGGCGCCATTGTCTCCTTGCCTTATGCCTCGCAAATAATTAGCCATCTTGGTAACTCCTTGCGATACAGACATGGAAGATTGCCCCATCTCCAAAGTATACTTATTGTGTTGCCATGTCCTGACGAAAAGTAAAGCAAAGCCCTCTATGCCTATGGTAAAAATAGCAATAGCCACCATGACTTCAACTAAAGTCATACCAGATTTTCTTTTTTCTAGATAAATACCCATAAATCACGAAGATACCATACTTACAGTTTGCGCACTCAATGCACCATCTGAAACATTTATTTGAAAAACATTGTCAACATAACCGCTTGCTGTAACATGTACATCATAGGTTCCCGCTTCCAATGGCGTAGAATCTTTGGGAAAATATACCGCTCCGTCAACTGAAGTCGTCAGATTATCCGTGAACACTCCTTTCGTAATCGTAACCGTAGCGTTTTCCAAAGGTTCTATCGGATTTGTTCCATCTTTAACAACTTTGATAATCATGCCTGTTTTGGTTTTATCAGCAAGTCTTATTTTCACGGTTTGTGGAGATGAAGAAAGTAGTTGCAAAGGAATTAACGGCTGAATCCCGATAAGTTCATAGCTTGTGGATGCAAGTTGCGGTTCAATGGTATACTTTCCAGGGCTTATGTTATTAAACTCTTTTTCTCCACTTGAATTTGTCGTTTCCGTAGACTCAAGACTGAAATAATCTTTAAGCGGATCAACAACATCAGTACCTAATTTACGCCCTCCGATAATTTCGAATTGTATACCAGCAATTCCTTGATCGAGATAATCAACTGTTTCGACAGTCATATCCGCCAATTCATTTTGTACGATATTAGCAACATTCATCGAACCAACAACCACTGAAGCATGCACATCTATAGGATTATAGGCAGTGTCCGGATAGGGTGGATAAGTCTGAGCCGTCTCATAGCCGTCTTTTGTTACGGTTATTTGATATTTCTGTATGGAATTGGTCACTTTATCTCCCATCAGGGCATAACTCCCTGAATCATCTGTAGTGAAATTTGTATTCAGTCCCGTATCGGAGTTTACAACATGTACATTGGCGTAAGGTATCCCTACTCCTCCTGGTTGATCGCTAAACACATTTATTACCAAAATTCCGGCATTCGGATCAGGAACCTCGAGTCCGGGAGGCACAAACCTGGAAACCAGCGTCGTCTCATCTATTCCCCCATTACCATTATTCCAAGAAACTTCCACTGTAACTTTTTTATAATCATTCCAGGCAACATCCGCTGGGAAATCACCGTCGAATGTGTCTCTTATATATTCCACAAGCGTATGAACGTGATATAACCTGGTACTTTTCGCCACATCTTCATTCTCTTTAAGAACACCGGAAACCGCACCTGTATCGGTACCAAGATCGTCATATTTAATATTTCTCGCAATCTCCATCTTCTCATTGGCCAAAGAGAGAGCGCCCAACCTGTTTTTAGCATTGATAATATGTCGCGAACCGATAGAAATCATAGAGTAGAAAGATATCGTAATCAAAGAAAAAATGAACAAGACCGTAAGCGCCTCAATCATCGTAAACCCCCGCTTTTTACTTTTGTTTAAAACATCTGTCATTCTATTTGCTGACGCAAAAAATTTAATCTACAAACAATTTACCAATTCATACATTTGTATATTCGTAATTGATTCGCCCGCCTCGACTCGCATCGACGCGAGGCGGGTAATTCGTTGGCTATTTGATATTATCCATCATGCTATACATCGGCTGCAACATAGCTACAGCGAAAAAACCGACCGCCCCACCAATAAACAACATCAGTATAGGTTCAATAATAGACGACATGTTCTTTGTTATTGTTGAGACCTCTTCTTCATAAAATTCCGCAAGCTTAAGCAATACCGTCTCTGTTTTTCCGGTTTCTTCGCCAACTTCGATTATTTGAGGGACCAATATTGGAAATAATCTGGGATATTGCGATATTATCTTGCTAAGAGGCGTACCTTTTTGTATCTCTTCAATACTATTTTTCAGAGCCTCCTTATAACACTGGTTGGTTAAAGTGTCAGAAATTATTTTCAAAGCATCGATAGCATTAATACCGCTTTTAAGAAGTGAGCTATATATACGAGCAAAACGTGCACAATTCATTTTTATGATAATGTTACTTATCACAGGTACTGTAACATTAAAATGACTTATGGCCTTCTTGCCTAACTTTGTGGTAGTTAAAACACGAATTCCTATGGCTGCAAACACAAACGCAATTAAAACTATAATGCTATGCTGGCTGAAATAATCACTTATCACGATTATGAATTTAGTCATTGGCGGCAACTCCACTTGCATATCCTTAAACACCGACATCAATTTTGGCAGCACATAGGTAAGCATAACTATAGCAATCAAAATCATCGCAACAAAAATTACGCAAGGATACGTCATTGCCCCTTTTACTTTGCTGACTATTTCATGCTCTTTTTCCAATTGAGTTGCCACTATATCAAGAACTTCTTCGAGATTTCCTCCGATTTCTCCAACTCTGACCATATTGATGAAAAGCTCGCCGAATACTGCGGGATATTTCGCCAAGCCGTCACTAAGAGATTTGCCTGATTGCAATTCTTCAAATATATCGTTCAGCACTTTTTGAAATCTTTTATTTTTAGTCTGTTTAGAAAGATTATTTATTGCTTTAGGTACTGCCAAGCCGGAAGCGATCATAATACCCAAATTTCTTGCAAACATCATTTTTTCCTTGAGGGGAACCCCTTGAAACCTATCGAGAAATTTTACCTGGACGTTATCATTCTTTTCTTCAATGAGTTTTACCGACGTCAAAATAAAATCCTCGCTCCGAAGTTGCAAAGCTAGCGCTTTCTCATCTTTAGCCATCATTTCGCCTCCCTTAGTTTCGCCGGAATAGCTTTTAGCTGTATAGATATATTTAGGCATAAATTAATTCAAAACCACTAATTATCACATGAAACCACATAATTCCACTAATTTTCTAATCACGTGTATTCAGGAAAATCAGTGTTAATCAGTGGTTCTAATTTATTCTTTGGTTACTCTCAAAATTTCTTCTACTGATGTAAACCCCTGAATCGCTTTCATAAAACCATCCTCGCTCATGGTTAGCATTCCTTTTTCTTTAGCTCTACGTTCAATTTCGTCACTACTTGCACTGGCAGTAATCATTTTCCCTAATTCTTCATCCATTTCCAATACTTCGTATATACCCATACGACCTCGATAACCCTCGTTCTTACATTGATCGCATCCCTTGGCACGGTAAAGTGGAATTTTTTTCCACTCCGATTTGGCATCAACAGTTCCCTTCAAAATTCCTGAGCTATTGATATCTTTGAGAATTTCATCCATATTAAAACTTTCTTTTAGTGATTTTAATTCCTGTTCCGTTAAATTGTATTGCGTGCGACATTCCGGGCAAAGCTTACGCACCAAACGCTGGGCAATAATAACATTAACTGTAGATGCTACCAAAAAGGCTTCTGCGCCCATATCTAAAAGTCTAGGCAAAGTAGCGGCAGCACTGTTTGTGTGCAGCGTAGAAAGCACCAAATGGCCAGTCATTGCAGCTTCAATAGCTATCTGCATTGTCTCACCATCACGAATTTCTCCCACCATAATTATATCCGGATCTTGACGAAGCAATGATCTGAGCGCAGCCGCAAAAGTCATTCCTATTTTGGCGTTGGTTTGAGTTTGATTGACACGAGGCATTCGATATTCAACAGGATCTTCCACAGTACTTATGTTGACTTCCGGAACATTTATAATATCCATTATAGTATAAAGTGTGGTAGTTTTACCCGATCCGGTAGGACCAGTCACCAAAATCATGCCGTTAGGACGCTTTATCTGTCTGTGTACAGATTCCAGACCAGCACCCATGAGGCCCATTTTTTCCAAAGTTAATCCTTTCGATGATTCATCCAAAAGACGCATGACTATTTTTTCGCCTTCAAAAACCGGCAATATACTAACACGAAAAGATATCTTATATCCCTCTTTTTCTATCTTAAAACGACCGTCTTGCGGCAAGCGATGTTCATCAAGTTTTAAATTGGACAAAACTTTAATTCTAGCAACCAAACCAGCAATTACTTGCTTCGGCAAGGTCATTGCGTCATGAAGAACACCATCGATGCGATAACGCACCCTTACTTCCTTTTCATCAGGTTCAATATGTATATCGCTAGCCGATTGTAGAATGGCATGCTTAAGCAAGGTGTCTACGATACGCACAATGGGTAAATCCTGGGCTATTTTTTCCAAATCGTCTCCATCTTCGCCAGATCCCGCTTCATCGGAGCTTTTCTGAATTATGTCACCAAACTCGGCTTTCAAACTTTTCTCATACTGCTTGAGTACCGTTTTTATACTTTCGTCAGAAGTAAGACAGGGCACTATCTTCAAACCAGTTTTTTTTCGTATAAAATCTATGGTTTGCAAATCTTCCGGATTTACCATGGCAACCTTGAGATTGCTGCCATCTTTTTCGAAAGCTACAATATTATATTTCTTTGCTATCGGCTCAGGTATTGTTTGCAGGATATCCGGAGTTATAGTTTCTTTTTCCAAATTAACAAAAGGTATCCCTAATATATATGCATACAATTTACGCAATTCAGTCTCGTTAATCAACTTTTTCTCCAACAGCAAAGAGCCCAGTTGTTTTTTCTGAGATTCCGCTTCGGCGAAAGCTTCATTGACCTGTTCGCCTTCCAAAAGATTAGAGTCCAATAAAAACTCCTTCAGTTGTTTATTTTCAATTCTCATTTTTTATTTTTGTTTGTTTGAGAAAACTTTATTGTAACTATTCTAGCTCCAGCAATGCTTTTATTTTTCCAACTACTTCCTCCAAAGTATAGTCGGCCTTCACCAAATATGTCGTAGCTCCCAATTCCAAAGCTTTTTCAACATCATTAACACTTCCCAAGTTGGTTAACAGAACTATTGGGATATCTTTCTTTTTTTCGTCCGCTCTAACTTCCTTGACTATTTCATAACCATCTTTCTTGGGAAGAATTATATCCAAAAGAATCAAATCAGGCATAAGATCGGAAAGCAATTTTGTCGCCTCTTCGCCATCGGAAGCAACCTTGACTTCAAATCCATCAGTTTGAAGATATTCACTCAGAGTTTTTTGTAAAATAGCATCATCTTCTACTATCAATATGGTTTTATGCATATGCTTATTGCGCGAAAAAATTCCGCGTTTTATTAAATAAATTATCAAACCGCTTCACATTGCAGACATGGCAGACTAAACCAAAAAGATGTTCCTTTGCCTTCCTTGGATTCAAACCACATTTTTCCACCAGATTGTTCCACAATATTTTTTGCTATATATAGACCGAGGCCAGTACCATCTGTTTGATTTTTAACCACATTATCACTACGAAAAAACTTCTGAAAAACTTTTTCTTGTTGATGTAAGGGTATTCCCACTCCGTTATCCGAAACCTCTACAACTATATTATCACCTTCTTTTCCTACTCGTACTTTAACCACCCCTTCATTTTCCACATATTTTATGGAGTTGGATATCAAATTATCAAGAACAACAGAAATTCTTCTCTTATCGGCTGCAATACGCGGTAGTTCCAAATCCGCATCTGCTGATAATTGGATGCCAGCAGCCTGGGCAATAACCAAATTATTAGATATAACATCCTTAACCAAAGAAGCCATATCCACCCATTCTTTTACCAAAGCCAGCCTCCCTTGATCAATTCTCGCTACATCCAGAAGATCATTCACCAATCTGGTCATTTTGGCATTCGACCTGCCTATACCATCTAGTATTTCCAATTGTTTCTCATTCAGTCCTTCTTGATGTCGTTTCATTAACAACTCCAACTCCCAATTTATCTCAGACAAAGGAGTTTTGAGTTGGTGAGAAGCAATCGAAACGAACTCCGTCTTCATCTTATTGGTTCTGGCTATCTCCTCTATATTTTTAATGATAAAATTACCGATGGTAAAAATAACTATAACAACAATTGATTCGCTTATTACTATTATTTCAGGATAATCATTGCTGCGAGAAACATAATACACACCGGTCATTGCGGCAACAGTTATCAGCCCCATAAAAATAAAAAGGATACTAGGCGTCTGCCAAATAGGCACTCCCAAATCTTCAGCCTCTCTTTTTATATTAAAGCCATCCAAAATGAAACTTAAAAATTTCTTCATGCTTTTTTCGGTTAATCCTTTTCTATAACAGTATACCATATTTGCCTAATCGCAACAAAAAACAGCTCCGCGTCCGAAGCTGTTTTTCTAATATTCGTGATTCGTGTAAATTCGTTTTAATATTCGTATAAATTCGCGTTTTCTACATCATTCCCCCCATTCCCGGCATCATGCCGCCTGGCATCATCGGCTCATCTTTTTTGGGAAGATCGGTAACGACTGCTTCCGTAGTGAGAATCATCGCCACCACCGATACTGCATTTTCCAAGGCGCTGCGCGTAACTTTCAAAGGATCGATTATTCCCGCCTTAATCATGTCGGCAACGAGCTTGTTCTCGTTGATATCATAACCGGAATTGACGTTTTTATCTCTCAATACCTCATTGAGAGCCACAGCAGGGTCAACTTGTCCACCATTGCGCACGATCTGCAAAAATGGCTCATTCATGGCATTAATCAAAGATTCATAGCCAGCCTTAACTTCCAAAGACTTACCTTCCGCCTTCTTGGTTCCAAGTAGTTGAGCCGCGCGAGCAAGCGCCACTCCTCCACCGGCCACAATTCCTTCCTCCACAGCCGCTTTTGTTGCAGCCAAGGCATCCTCCATTTTGTGCTTGATATAAGTAAGTTCGGTTTCAGATGCCGCTCCAACGCGTATTACCGCCACACCACCAGAAAGCTTTGACAGGCGTTTAGCCAATTTCTCCTTCTCATACTTATTGTCAGCACCAGTTATTTGAGATTTTATCAAAGCAACTCTTGTATCAATATCTTTTTTCTTGCCTTTGCCGCCAACGATAGTCGTATCGTCCTTGGAAGCAATGATTTTTTGCGATTGTCCAAGCATGGAAAGTTCCACACTTTCCAATTTCATGCCCTTTTCTTCGGAAATTACCTGACCGCCTGTCAAGATCGCGATATCTTCGAGCATTGCCTTGCGACTATCGCCATATTCCGGCGCTTTGATTGCCAACACATTTAACACTCCGCGCAGCTTGTTTACCACCAAAGTAGCCAAGGCTTCTCCGTCAACATCCTCCGCAATAATAACCATTTCTTTCTTGCCAAGTTGGGCTACTTTTTCCAAAGTAGGCAAAATGTCAGCAATCGCAGAAATCTTTTTGTCCGTAATCAAAATATAAGGATCTTTCAATTCCGCAGTTTGCGACTGCACATCAGTAATCATATACGGAGAAATATAACCCTTATCAAAGTTCATCCCTTCCACAACCTCTTTGGAAAGACCAAAAGTTTGAGATTCCTCAACCGTTATCACGCCGTCTTTACCTACAATATCCATGACATCCGCGATCATTTCACCCATCTCGCGCGACTCAGCGGAAATAGTCGCCACCTGCGCGATTTCTTCCTTGCTTGAAATCTTCTTGGAATTTTTCTTGAGAATTTCAATAATGTCCTCCTTTGCAGCCTCCAGGCCATGACGAATTCCCACCGGATTGATGCCGGTTTCCACAAACTTAAGTCCCTCACGTACCAAGGCTTGGGTTATCACAGTCGAAGTAGTCGTTCCATCGCCAGCCGCATCGTTAGTCTTGTTGGCGACCTCCTTGATGAGTTCCGCACCGATATTTTCAAACTTGTCTTCCAGTTCAATTTCCTTGGCTATGGAAACTCCGTCATTGGTTATGGTCGGACTGCCGAAACCTTTGTCTAAAATAACATTGCGACCACGCGGTCCAAGCGTCGTTTTTACCGTATCTGCAACTTTGTCGATGCCGGCTTTGATTTTCTTGCGGGCATCTGTGGAAAATTCAATTTGCTTTGCCATATTATTTAAGATTAAGCCTGACAAAGAATAAGCGACTATCAAAGTAGATCTTATTCTATATCATACTTGATTAATTATTTTCTATAAGACTTGTGTGTTTGTCTGAAACAAAGAAATGAGTATTTGCACCTCCTTTATAAATATTAAAAGTCAAAGTGCATAGAGGCTCATTTCGACTTGAAGACAAATACGCAAGTCGCCAATATCATCTAGCTTATTCAATAACAGCCAAAATATCTTCGCTTTTGATGATCATCAATTCTTTTTCATCCGCTTTGATTTCCGTGCCGCTATATTTGCGAAAAATCACCACTTGTCCTTTTTTGACCTTAATATCCTTGCTATCGCCGACCGCAATCACCTTTCCTTCCTGCGGCATTTCTTTCGAGGAAGTTTCCGGCAAATAAATTCCGTGCTCGGTTTTCTTTTTTGCCTCAATCGGCTCAATCAACACGTTTTCCCCCAGCGGCTTGATGTTTGTCTTTGCCATATGATAATTTGTGTCACGAATCTATCCTAATTTTATCTCGAATAATCTCAAATAATTATTCGTGATTATTAGCGATAACATTCGCAACGATTAGTGATTAATATATTATTAGCACTCGAACTCTTCGACTGCTAATTCATTATAGAAAATCCGGAGGAAGTGTCAATAGGGCTAAAAAACAGTGAGGAAACTCCCCCTGTTTCGTATATATATTTGAATTTTCTTAGTAGCTAAAGCCTAAAAGCCTAATGTCTATTCCCTATACCTTAAACTCCACCACTTCACCGTCATTCATCACATAATCTTTGCCAACCGTCTTCACTGCACCGAGTTCTTTGGCTTTGCCCCAGGAGCCGATTTCGAGAAGTTTGTCCCACATAATCACGTCCGCACGGATGAATTTTTCTTGGAAGTCCGTGTGAATCGCCGCACCGGCTTCGGGAGCGGTCGCGCCTTTTTTGATCGTCCACGCGCGGGTTTCTTGTTTGCCAGTCGTGAGAAATGTTTGCAAGCCGAGCAGGTCATATGCTGCAATAACAAGCTTGCCAATTTCCGATTTGAGTCCCATTTCTGCCGCCTCTTCTTCAGTCATATCAATCAGTTCTTCCTCGATTTTAATATCCAACTTGATATGCGGCAGTTTCTCCAAATTCTCTTCCAGTTTCTGAGCTGGATCAGCCACGTTGAAAACATACAAGAAAGGTTTCATGGTCAAAAGCGACATCTCGCGAATGATTATTTTGCTATTTTCTTCCTTGAGCAATTCGTCAAGACCGCTTGTTTCATTGGCAAGCTTTCCCTCTTCCAAAGTCGCTTTTATTTTTTTCACCGTTTCCAGTTGTTTGTCCGCTCCCTTCTTGTTTCCCCTAACCTCTTTCTCAACTCTTGCCTCTGTTTTGGAAATTGTTTCCATGTCCGCCAAAATGAGTTCTGTGTTGATCACTTCAATGTCACCAAGGGGATCGATTTTATTATGCACGTGAGTTATGTTGTCATTATCAAAAACACGCACCACTTGGGCAATCGCATCAACTTCTCTAATATTTGCGAGAAATTTATTACCCAACCCTTCACCTTCCGAAGCGCCTTTGACGATGCCGGCGATATCCACAAACTCCACCACAGCCGGCACGATCTTTTCCGTTTGCGACATTTCCGAAAGCTTCGTGAGCCGCTCATCCGGCACTTTTACGATTCCCACATTAGGCTCTATTGTGCAGAAAGGATAGTTGTTGATATCAACTGGATTTCTTGTGAGAGCCTTAAAAAGTGTCGATTTTCCTACATTGGGCAAGCCCACGATTCCGATTTGTAGTGACATATATTTTAGTATCTAGTATTTGGTAGTTAGTATCTAATATACGATATATGAAATTCAAAAAATAAGCAATGATTGAAAAATCCTAGACATCAAATGTCTAGGATTTTTTTATCCAAACCATATTCCAACGCATATCAACACATCTCAACTCATATTCTTGTGTACCCCCATCTACTTTCTTTATCTAAACTTACCTATCAAACTCCTCATCACAATCACAAAGTCTGATATCACGGGCATTAAATTCTTCCCCTTGAACATTTTCGCCGATTATCTTAAGAATTGAGCGCTGCTGGGAAGGATGCGGTATTTCGACATGTTCTATTCCGTTATTTATGCGCCATACGTTTCCCTTAACATCCCTGATCAGCACCGCGCCGTTTTCACCTATCTCCAAAACTTCGCCCATCAGCAAACCTCTTTCTGGATGCATCCAAATATCCCTCCGTTCCTGCATTTTCATTTTTTGATAAAAAGGAAGAGAGTGTGCAAACATGTGATCAATTTTTCTCCCAGTCCCGGAAACGAAGAATATCTCTCCAATGATAAGACTAGTTCCGACACTTACAACCACGACCAGATAAGGAGCATAGCGATAACCGCATTTAGTATGACGGCAGTTATAATAAGCCAAAACTCCGAAGGCAGCTAAGGAAACAATCCATGCGTATGGCAAAAGCGTTAACATAAAACCAAGGAAACTTCTATCCAAATACATATACATATCCCAATCCCCCTTAACCAAACGCTCCATCATAACTGCAAAAGCGATGCTTCCAAAAAAAACGGAAAGACCGAAAGCCGCCCACATACCATAATTTTTCGCCTGGAATTTCCAACGCGGTTGTGGGGTAAGATGATCGTGCTCTATCGTGCTAAGCACTTTTTCGCTCAATTTGGTCATACTATTCTTTGGATTATTTAACAGCACCATTGGAAATTAATCGCTCACGGAATTGTTTCTTTGCTCTATTGATCAACGTTGCCACTGTTCCCATGGGCCTTTGCAAAATATCGGAAATTTCCTTGTAATCTTTGTCTTCAATAAATTTCAAAACCAACACTTCACGATAGCGCTCATCCATCCTGTCCAAAACATCATGGATTTCATTAGCATCATATTTCCTCTGCAAATCAGCCTCCATGTCATGATCACTTGCCAAAATATTGAGTAATTCATTATCCCCTTCATAGGTCGTCGTCTTGGGACGTGCGCTGATCTTGCGATAGTGACTAATCACTTTGTTGTGCGTAATGCGATATATCCAGGATGAAAACTTCAAATCCTGGTCAAATTCATTGAGATTGCGATATGCGCTCAAAAAAACGTCCTGGAGAATATCCTCCGCGTCCTCCCGAGAACTTGCCGATATACGCATAATATAACGCGTAAGTTTTTCTTCATATCTTTCCATTAACACCCCGTAAACCTGAGGATTTTTCAATACTTCGGCAACCAGCTCCTCGTCCTTCATATGTGAAAGCGCATCACTAGGATGCAGTATCTTTTTTTCTTTCATTATTTGGGAGACGACGCACATTTTTATACGCACGCCATCATTGTTTTTTTTAAATGTGGCATCCCACAAGAATCAAATATCCGCGTCCATATACTATATAGCAAATCAACAAAATGGTAAAGTATTTCTAAACAATAATTCTTTTGAGCAATGGGTTGATTCTGGTCGTAATCTCATAATTGATAGTTCCCAAGTGAGCTGCGATTTCTTCAGCAGTTATTTCTTCTTCACCCTGTTTACCCAAAAGCACAATCTCGTCTTCCTGTTTCACCTCATCAAGGTTGGAAACATCAACCACAAACATGTTCATCGCCACTCTGCCAAGTACCCGACAGCGAGTTCCACGTATCAGGACCTCGCCCACATTGGAAAGCCCGCGATCAAAGCCGTCGCTATATCCTTGCGGTACAATTGCGATCTTTGTCGGCTTAGATGTAATGTATGTAAGACCATACCCTATAGAATATCCTGCCGGTACTGTCTTTACTTGCGCCACATGACTTATCCAACGCATTACCGGCTTCAACTTAAAATCATCATTTTCAAAACGGCCCCGTAACTCTTCCGATGGCCACATGCCATATGCTCCGATTCCAGGGCGGATCAAAGTGTTTAACTTATTTTTTTGTTCATACACCAAAACTCCAGAAGTCGCACTAGCATGCGTTTCAAAATTCTCAAAACCTGATTCTCGAAATTTTTTCATAACTTCACAAAAACCGTCGATTTGTTTTTGCGCATGTGAAAAATCGGAAGTGTCTTCAATATTGGCAAAGTGACAATACAGTCCTTTGACATTGATATTTTTACATTTTTTAATTAACTCGATAAAAGCGCCCGCTTGATCAACTAAAATTCCTTGCCGCCCAAGATATGCATCTATCTTCACATGCACATCTACTTGCTTATTCTTTTTTTGAGCAATATCATCAACCAAACCAAGTCGCTCTTCATCATAGATGGAAAGCGTGCCATCCAAATCAATCGCTTCTTCCAGCTCATCTTTGGCAACATAACCCAATACTAGTGCGGGCTTTTGCGACACCTGGCGCAGCAACTTCAGCTCTTCCAAGTCATCTATTTGGAAATAGTCGACTGTGTTTTCCAAAAGCTTGGCAATTTCATTTTGCCCATGACCATAGGCATTGGCCTTGATGACCGCCACGGTTTTTGTATCCGGATGCACAAATTCTTTAATGACCTTGAAGTTATGCAGCAAATTTTCTTTGGATATTTCTACGTATGACAACATATTCTTACATTAAATAATCAAAGCCATTTATTTCTCAAAAACAAACCCACAAGCGCTCCTACAAAAAGTACGGTGACACCAACAATAAGCAAATATGCCCATGGCTGCTCGCCAAAAGGCAAATGAACATTCATCCCATAGAAGCTGGAGATCATAGTCGGAACGGTGAAAATAATCGTAAGGGCAGTCAGAACTTTCATTACGCGGTTCAATTCATGAGTCATGATTGTGGAATATGCATCGCGAATATTCACGATATTTTTTTGCGTCGATCTGCTCGTCTCAATCAACTGTTCGGTCTCCAAGAAAAGATCTTCTGTGAGGTCTTCGTCATGCTCTTCCAACATAATCGTCCTACCTTTGAGCAAAGTACGCAAAGATGATGCAGTCGGAACAAGCGCCGAAAGAAAATCATTAAGTATTTGCTCATATTCCACAAATTTCACAATGTCTTTATTTTTGATACGATCTATTCTCGGAAGCGCCATTCTCACGGTGCGAGCTATGTCGGTCAAGTGCTTGCCATATGAATCCGTAGCGGCAAGAATAAGGTGAAGAAAAAAATTAACTCGATAATGTGCGGATATATCCCTCTTGCGACGCGTGATGATTTCATATAAATCCAACTTTTCACTTGATACTGAAAGTATAAAATCTTTTCCCAAAACTATCAGCAGTGGCACGGTTGTAATCTGCACCTCTTTTTGAACGGGAACGCGCGTAAACATATATACCGCTGCATCTTCCACTTCCATACGAGGAACTTCATATGGGTCCAGGGCATCGCGCAGATGTCCTTCCTCCAAGGAAAATCTCTGCACCAAATAATCTATTTCCTTACCATTCGGATCGGTTGCACAAATCCAAGAATCCGGAGCAAACTCCTTTTGCTGTTCCAGTTCTTTATTCTCTTTTGATTGATGATAATATTTGATCATGTTCAAGTGTTGTAAATATCCCTCTTAACAAACGGCCGCATAATTCCATGATATGCCTTTATTCGACAAAATCAACTTCTTTGAGTTCATATGAAGAAATCGTGTCTTTATCCGCAAGATGAAAAACACCTTCAAAATTTTTTCCTTCCAAAAGCATTGGTAGCCAAATTTTGTCGTCCGGCCACATCAAGTCATATGGAATCTCCTTATGAGTAAACCACTGTGGTTTCATTTCTTCGGTTTCAATCAGCTCTCCCTCGAATTCGGTAACCGAATATATATGCACTTCCATATCCGGATTTCCATCAAAGGGGTTGTCCTCGGTGAATTTGAAAATTATTACCCCTCGCTTTTCCATATCCAAAGGAGAAATGCCGCACTCTTCCTTAAGTTCACGCACGGCGGCTTCTTCAATCGTCTCACCCTCTTCCACTTTCCCGCCAAAACCGTTATACCTACCCTTCAGCTGCCCCTCTTTCTTGATTTCCCCGAGCAGTATGCGAGTTTTATTATAAACCAAACACAAGGTCAGTATCTTTTTCATATTGTTTATTTTCCTAAAATTTTGGTCAGCGGACAGTTGGCATGATCGTGTTTTTTGGCAGGGCAGTATCGGCGGCCATATTCGATCAGGCGGTATGATATTGTACCCCATTCTTTTTGGGGCAGAATTTCCATGAGATCTTTTTCAATTTTGACCGGATCAGTGTTATTCGTTAAACCAAGCAGCTTGGAAAGTCTTTTCACATGCGTATCCACTGGAATGCCCACCACAACGCCACAAGCATTGTACAACACGATATTTGCGGTCTTACGCGCCACACCTGGAAGCTCCAGCATCTCTTCCATTGTGCAAGGCACCTTGCCCTTATATTTTTCTTTCAAAATCTTCGCCGAGGCCAGAATATTTTTTGCCTTGGCACGATAAAATCCTGTTTGATAAATATCCTTTTCAAAAGTTTTTATATACGCTTTCACATAATCATCCAGTTTCTTGTATTTCTTGAAAAGTTTCGTCGTCACCTCATTGACCTTCTTGTCAGTACATTGCGCAGAAAGAATCACCGCCGCCAAAAGCTCCCAATCATTAGAAAAATTGAGCGCAATTTTGGCATCAGGAAAAAGCTTTTTCAGCTCTTTCACAACAACCCCCACCCTTTTCCTGCGAATTCTTAATTCAACTTGTTCCTTATTTTCATTAATTCGAGTCATTAGAGTGAAAATTTGCGTATTAGAGTCGCGCTATTTACGATCCAATACATACATCCCATTATTATTATAGGCAAGTATATATTTGCGACGATTATAATCCTGGAAAGGCGCTTTGCCTTTTTCATAGGCATAATGGAAAAAAACCTCCGCTTCACTGCGATCCAAATAATTTTCTAAGTATGCTATGCCCTCCTTCGCCTCATCTTCAAACATAAGCTTATAATTTCCAATTATGGTTTCCTGCATATTTTTTGCTTTATTATTATGCTTTAACTTTAGCGCTTGCGAAGTATAAATGCAACAAGATGGCTTGAATCCCTTTGACAATTTGATACAAATCTAAAAGAGGCCCAATAAAGAGCCTCTTTTAGATTTTTGTCGGGGCGCCGGGATTCGAACCCGGTCTAAATGTTCCCAAAACACTCGTGCTAGCCGTTGACACTACGCCCCGCCTTCGGTCCGCTGAAGCGAACCTTTGGCGTGATAAAACCGCTGTGGTTCGCGAAAGCGACTTTATATTTCCCAAGCACCCACCAATAATATCTCAGTAATAACCTTTAGTCAATAATATTGGCCGAGGACAGGCAAAATCCCTCTTGCGAGGGATTTTGCCGCTATCTTTTTGTATGTGTCTTCGTTATTTAATCCTTGCGGATTTCCAACAACTATTTTACAGCTTCCTTGAGTGCCTTACCAGCTGTAAATTTCGGTACAGTCATGGCAGGAATTTGGATCTTCTCCTTGGTTTGAGGATTAATTCCTTCGCGAGCTGCGCGAGCAGAAACGCGGAATGTTCCGAAACCAGTCAAAGTAACCTTGTTACCCTTACGGATCTCTTCAGTAACTGTGTCGAGAAGGGTCTCGATCACACGCTCAACATCTTTCTTGGAAAGATCATTCTTTGATGAAATGACATCGATCAATGCATCTTTGTTTACATTTGCCATATTGCCACCTCCTTCTAGTTTTTATATTTTGTTTACCTGCATCTATTCTAGTTTTTTCCCGAAAATAAAGCAAATCATCTTATCCACACTTCTACGAACTACAAATTTTTAATTTCAAAACGTGACAAACAAATTTCACGTTCGTACTTTCATACGTGTTCGCACTTCGCAGAGAGTTACCTCGCGAATTCAACACTTCTCGTCTCACGTATAACATTTACCTTTATTTCTCCAGGATATTTCAATTCTTGCTCTATTTTATCGGCAATTTCACGAGCCATGCGCAGCGCACCGAGATCATCAACTTCTTCAGGTTTTACAAATACACGAATTTCACGACCTGCTTGAATTGCATAAGTCTTTTCCACTCCGACAAAAGAATTTGCAGTTGTTTCCAATTCTTCCAAACGCTTGAGATAGTTTTCCAAAGTATCTTTACGCGCACCAGGACGACTTGCTGAAATTGCATCTGCCGCAGCCACAATAAAAGCCTCCGCTGACTCGAATGGATAATCCTCATGATGTGCCTTAACAGCGTTAACGACTTCCTTGGGCATGCCGAATTTCTCCAATATCTTAATGCCAATTTCCACATGCGTTCCTTGAATTTCATGATCAACCGCTTTACCGATATCATGCAAAAGACCTGCCTTTTTAGCGACATTCACATCAGCCCCCAGCTCCGCCGCCAATGCTCCGGAAAGATGCGCCACCTCCAAAGAATGCAGCAGCGCATTTTGGCCGAAACTGGTACGATAACGCAATCTTCCAAGCACGCTGACCAATTTGGGATCAAGTCCGGCAATTCCCAAATCATATGCGGCAGCTTCTCCGGCTTCACGCACTTTATTTTCAATTTCTTTCTTGGCAAATTCCACCGCCTCCTCAATGCGAGTTGGATGAATGCGTCCATCATTTATCAGTTTCTCCAAGGCGATACGGGCAATTTCACGGCGCACTGGATCGAATCCTGAAAGCACAACCGCTTCCGGAGTATCATCCACAATTATTTCAATACCTGTCAATCTTTCCAGCGCCTTAATATTACGCCCCTCGCGACCGATGATTCTTCCTTTGACTTCATCGGAAGGAATCGATACTGTTGTAGTTACGATCTCGGCCGCATGCGAACCGGCATATTTTTGAATTACACCGGTCATAATATTGCGGGCTTTCTTCTCAATCTCTTCTTTGCTTTCTTTTTCCAACTTAGTTATACGTTGAGCGATAAGCTCTCTGTATTCTTCTTCTGTAAGCTGCAACAAGATGTTTTTAGCTTGCTCCTTGGAAAGTCCGGCGATTTTTTCCAAACGTTCCATTTCTTTTTTACGAGCTTGCTCTGTTTCCCTCTGAATAGCCCTTACTTCTTCAACCTTTTGTTCCAAAGTTTTTTTACCTCGATCCAGTTCATCCATTTTTTGATCCAGATTCTCCTCACGCTTAACCAAGCGCTGTTCCAGACGCAAAATCTGATCTTCTCTTGTTTTTTCCTTCTTTTTAGCTTCTTCGAGTATTTCTACTGCCTTATTTTTAGCTGAAATAAGGGTTTCTTGCGCCTTTTTTTCAGCCTCTTCCAACATTTTTTCAACCTTGCCCTCCGCCGTCGTAAGTTGTTTTTTAGCTACTGATTGGCGGATAAGATAGCCTCCAAAAGCCCCTGCTGCCAACGTAAAAAGGGCTCCCAGTGTGGCAATAATGCCTATTTCCATGTTTTTATGAGGTGTTCAGCAAACACAAAAAGCTTGCAAGCAAAGCTCACGCCTAAAAATAGGCGTCTTGCTTATATGTTTTTCCAAGAAAGTGTTTTGTTTCCAAATATGGGTCATATCGCTTTCCTTTGCGGCATTTCGGTCTACTAAACATCAATAATATGCTTTTTATTCTCCGTTTAGCATAATATATCATCGGGCACCTTTTGTCAAAGAGATTTACATGCTATAATTAACAGGAAAGTAAGCGTAAAATTGAGAAAAAATATGTATAGACCTATTGTTTTAGCAATTTTGGATGGCTGGGGATTAAGCACAAATTGCCAAGGAAACGTCCTCAAAGAAACAAATCTTCCCACCATAAAGAAACTTGATCAATTCTACCCCATGACAACCCTTCAGGCTTCCGGAATTTCAGTTGGTTTGTTTTGGGGCGAAAGTGGCAATAGCGAAGTTGGCCATATGGCGCTTGGTGCAGGAAAAATCATCTATCAACATCTTCCAAGAATAACCCTATCCGTACAAGACCGCACGTTTTTTGCAAATGAAGCACTACTCAAAGCGATTAATAATGCTAAAGAAAAGGGATCTTCCTTACACATCATGGGTCTTGTTGGGGAAGGCAGTGTACATTCATACATGGAACACCTCTATGCTCTTCTAGAAATGGCAAAGCAAAATGGCATTGAGAAGCTTTTTGTTCATGCTTTCACCGATGGTCGCGATAGTGCTCCGACTTCCGGAACAAAAACAATAAAAGAACTCCAATCACGCATGCAAATGTTGGAAATAGGAAAGATAGCAACCCTTTGTGGACGCAATTGGGCCATGGATCGCAATAATAATTGGGACCGGGTGGAAAAAGCCTATCGCATGCTCACTGAAGGTAAGGGAATTTTCTGCAATGATCCTATGCAATGTCTACAAGATTCCTACGCCAAAGACATAACGGATGAATATATAGAACCAAGCATAGTCGTCGAAAATGATAAACCAATAACAACCATACAAAACGGAGACTCTGTAATTTTCTTCAATTTTCGCGAAGACCGTGCGCGCGAATTGACCAAGGCTTTTGTGCTACCTTCTTTTGATGGCTTCAAGAGAGAACGCTTAGATATTGAGTTTGTAACCATGACCGAATATGAGAAAGATCTCCCGGTATCGGTAGCTTATGGTCCGGAGGAAGTCAAAAACGGACTTGGAGAAATTCTAAGCGCAAACAAACTTAAACAATTGCGCATATCGGAAACAGAAAAATATGCCCATGTTACATATTTCTTTAACGGTGGCAAGGAAGAGCCTTGGCCGGGAGAAGATCGCATCCTGATTCCTTCTCCGGCGGTATCCAAATTTGACGAGTCACCCGAAATGAGCGCGCCCCTAATTACCGAAAAATTACTAGCCGCTATAGAATCGAAAAAATATGATGTTATCGTCGTAAATTATGCAAATGCGGACATGGTCGGACATACCGGCGACTATGATGCCTGCCAGATAGCTGTACAGACCGTAGACAAGAGTCTTTCTCTGATCATCCCGGCAGTGTTGTCCCAAGGCGGTTGTCTGCTCATAACTGCCGACCATGGTAATGTGGAAGAGCTGAAAAATATGTACACGGGGCAAGTGGATACTGAACACTCATCAAACCCTGTACCGCTCTGGTTTGTTACTCCTGAAAATCACCATCAGAAATCTCCCGAGGAAATAGCCAAACAACAAGGAGAAATAGGCGGCCTGCTTAATGACCTGGCTCCAACCATCTTGGATCTCTTGGGAATTCAAAAACCTTTGGAAATGAACGGCGAAAGTATTCTTCCCATACTAAAATAGATTTAGGTTTTTCGTTTACGAAAATAGCCACAAAAAATCAGCTCATCGGCTGATTTTTTTGAATACAAGAGTTGAAAACCAATAAAGTTTTGCTATTTGCTAATAATCTTATCAATAATGCCATATTTCAATGCCTCTTCAGCACTCA
>CAZAFB010000007.1:0-32895 GCA_964484505.1 uncultured Bdellovibrionales bacterium | reverse complement strand
TATTTGCTAATAATCTTATCAATAATGCCATATTTCAATGCCTCTTCAGCACTCATAAAATAGTCACGATCCGTATCCTTCTCAACTTTAGCTATTTTTTGTCCGGTATGTTTTGCCAAAAGTTTGTTGAGCAGATCTTTGGTTTTTAAAATATGTTTTGCATGAATATCTACGTCTGATGCTTGTCCTTGCGCGCCCCCTAATACTTGGTGGATCATAACTTCACTGTTTGGAAGCGCCATACGCTTTCCCTTAGCGCCAGCAGCCAGAAGCATTGCCGCGCCAGAAGCTGCGAGTCCCACACAGATAGTCTGCACATCTGGACGTATATATTGCATGGTATCATACACTGCCAAGGCACTGCTGACGACGCCACCAGGGGAATTGATGTACAATTTTACATCCTCTTTGGGGTTTTGCTGCTCCAAAAAAAGCAATTGTGCAATAATAGCATTCGCCACACCATCATCAATAGGCGTTCCCAAGAAGATTATGCGATCCTTAAGCAGACGTGAATATATATCATAAGCCCTCTCACCATAATTGGTTTTTTCGATAACGGTGGGGATTAAATATTGATTGTTCATACTATAAACCGATACTAACATACGAATTTATACGAATACTACGAAATTAACTTCATATAATTCTTATGTAATTTGCATTATTAGTATCGCTTATTTTACTGATTCTAACAACTCAAAAACTTTTTCATTTGTCAAAGTTCCTTTGACATAAGTATATACCTTCTGGATATCAATATTCTTCTCCACATCCTTAATATCCTTATAGCGAGCCATGGTCTTGTTCATTTCCTCTTCAATAAGCTCGTTTGGCACGTTTATTTCTTCATCTTTAGCCAGTTGCTCCAAAGCCAAAGCGATGACTATTCTTTTTTGCGCCTGCGGACGCCATTCGGTTTCCATATCTTCACGCTTCTTCTTGGTATGCTCCAGATATTTTTTCATGTCCATTCCCATGCCATAGAGTTGCATTTCGAACTCACCGAACATTTTTTTCACCTCCCCGTCAATAAGAATTTCCGGGATTTCAACTTCCGCACATTCTGCAATTGCTTCCAAAAGCTTAGTCCTCCTTTCTTCCTTGGAACGTTGTTCTTTTTCTTCCAGAACACCTTCGCGGATATTTTTCCTAAGAGCCTCAAGATCTTCGAACTTACCAAGAGATTTGGCAAATGCATCGCTTATTTCAGGGGTCTTGCGCTCTTGAACTTCATTCAACTTAACTTGGAAAGTTGCAGGCTTTCCTGCGAGATTTTTTTCGTGGTATTCATCGGGAAATTTCAATTCAAATTCTTTTTCTTCGCCCTTGTTCATTCCAATAACCTGTTCTTCAAAACCAGGAATAAAAACTTTTTTTCCCAAAATCAACTGGTGATTATGCGCAGTTCCATTTTCAATCGGCACACCGCCCTGCAACACTTTAAAATCAATGACCACGCTGTCTCCGTCTTGCGCCGAGCGATCGACGTCAACCAACTGCACACGGCTATTGGCCAAGGCATTGAGCTCTTCTTCAATTTCAGCATCGGTTATTTTAATTTCCTGTTTGGCAAATTCTTTATTGATCTTTTTGGCCACATCACGCCACGGCTTGATTTTTACCGCTGGCATCACCGACGTGACAACAACATATTCCAACTCATTGCCTTCAGCAAGCTTGTTAATCTGGGCCTTTGGTTGCCCGATAGCTTCAATTTTTTGTTCAGCCAATACCGCAGGATATGTTTTCTGCACTGTTTTATTGGCAGCTTCATCTAAAATCATCGCCATTCCCACTTTCTGTTCGACCAAATTGCGCGGGGCTTTACCGTTGCGAAATCCTTCTATCTTTATTTCTTTGGAAATATCAGCGATTGCCATTTCCAGATATTTTTGCCACTCTTCCCAAGAAACGGAAACTGTTATTTCTACTTGCGATTTCGACAATTTTTTCACTTCTGATTTAGCCATATTTTTTTATATAGGACTTACGCGTTTTAATCCCTAAAATTTCGAATAAATATACATTTGCTCGAAATTTATACAAACGCATAACGCCTGATATAATTATCCTTCTTATATGTCTTAACTGTCCTATTGCACCTTACCAGTCAAATACTCCGTGAGCGGAGGCACTATTTGCTTTTTGCGGGAAACAACACCAGAAAGTTCCAATACACCATCTTTCACTTCTGCGGCAAAAACTTTCCCCGCCACCTCATGTTCCTTTTGATCCACAGCATACAAAAAGCAATTCTGTTTGATGATGTCCACAACCATAAAAAAGATCATCGAGAGACCGTCTTCTTCTTTCTTCGCCTTAAGCTGCTCTTTTATTTCGGCACTTTTCGCATTGACAGTGTCGGGATCGGTTGTCTCCCAGGTACCGATGCCCACTTGTTCACGGCCCATCTCAAACACTTTATAATCCAAAGATACTATGTCCGCAATACTGATTCCTTCCAAGCTCGATTTGGCCTTGAACATATCTCTGACGAAAGAATCAGTATCCAATTTAGCAATGTCATTCAGCCTTACTGCGATAAGCCTATCTTCTTCAGTTGTGGTTGGTGAAGTAAAATTAAGCGTATCGGAAAGTATCCCTGCAAGCAACAGCTTCGCAACTTTTTCAGAAGGATTAATTGCTTTTTCTTCAAAAAGTTTTGCCACCAAAGACGACGTACTGCCCAGAGGTTCGCATCTGCAAAATATCGGTCTCTCTGTGGAAATCAGCATCTTGTGATGATCGAAAACATATTCCACTTTGCCAAAATCAATTCCTTCGGCAATTTGACTCGCCTCATTATGGTCAACTAAAACAACTGCGTCATCCGATTCCAATTCGCCAATCATTTGCGGCTTATCCTTGCCGACAAATTCCAAAACGAATTTCGTTTCATTATTGATTTCTCCGGCGCGCAAAGCGATTGCCTCTTTTTCTGCGATCTTCGCAAAATACTCTTCCATCGCAATAGCCGAAACGATAGAATCAGTATCGGGATTTTTATGTCCTATAGTAACTATTTTTCCCATATATTTATAACTATATTTGATTTTATTCGAGACAATTTGAGATAAATTAGAGTTGATTAGCGATTTATATCATCTTATTCTGCAGCTTCTACAGTTTCTACAGTTTCTATGCTTTGTTCACCTTCCGTGTCATTATCCCCTTCTTCTGCGACATTCTGTGAAGGCCCTCCAAGCACATCAATCTTCCAACCAGTAAGTTTGGCGGCCAAACGCACATTTTGGCCTTTCTTGCCGATTGCCAAAGAAAGTTGATCTTCCGGAACGGTAACCATGGCTTCTCTCTTTTCTTCGTTAGCTTCCACGTTCAATACCTTAGCT
Organism: uncultured Bdellovibrionales bacterium; assembly: GCA_964484505.1. Lineage (GTDB taxonomy): Bacteria > Patescibacteriota > Minisyncoccia > Moranbacterales > GWC2-37-73 > CAZAFB01. The sequence continues at coordinate 29,542 of CAZAFB010000007.1, read as the reverse complement.
GGACTCAAAGCGGCCGCAACAAACTTGGAGATATCCTCGCTCCATTCGATAATATCTATTTTTTCGCCACCAAGTTCATCAATAACAGCCTGAACACGTGTTCCTTTTTGCCCGACACATGAACCGATAGGATCTATTCCTTCTTCTGTTGAAGTCACCGCAATTTTAGTTCTGGAACCGGCTTCACGCGCAATAGATTTTATAACTACGGTACCGGCAAATATTTCCGGCACTTCCAGCTCAAAAAGTCTGCGCACCATTTCAGGATGAGTTCGACTCAAAGTAATTCCAGGACCCTTTGGATCTGATTCCACTTTATGCATATAGACCTTGAGACGCTGTCCGATGCGATAACGTTCTTCGCGCACCTGCTCATTCGGAAAAAGAACGCCAACAGATTTACCTAAATCAATATATACGTTGCGACCTTCGATTCTTTGCACGGTTCCACTAAGTACTTCCCCTTCCTTTTCCTTATATTCTGAAAACATCGCGTCACGTTCAGCTTCACGAATTCTCTGAATGATAACTTGCTTGGCGGTTTGTGCAGCCACGCGACCATAATCACTATGGGATTCCAATTCAATTTCAATCACGTCACCTATCTGAGCATCCTTTTTGATTTTTTTGGCTTCTTCAAGAAGCATGTCTCTTTCCTGATTATATCTGGGAAGCTTTTCTTCTCCTTCCAAAAATTCTTCCACCACCGTTTCGCGCACATTTTTTTCTTCTTCCCCTTCTTCTGGTTCGGCAAAATCACGCGTAGTTTCATCAACAACGTCTTTCACCAAAAAGAATTTCATATCTCCGGAAACCGGGCTGAATTCAGCGCGAATCCTCTGCCCTCTTTTTCCGTAATCTTTTTTGTAAGCAGCTGCCAATGCAGCTTCGATAGTCTCAACAACCTTATCTTTGGAAATTCCTTTTTCTTCGGCGATTTGCATGATTGCACTACCGAATTCACCGAGTCTTCCACTTTGACTTTCCGACTCGCTTTGTACTTTTTTCCTCGCCATAATATTTTTATTAAATTGTTATCTTATTATTATTTACGTTAATCACATTCGCATTAATTCGCAACTAGCATTTATTCGCGAGAATTAGCATCATATCTATCAAAAAAGTCCGCTTCTCAGCGAACTTGCCCGATCTCCATTACGATTCCATTATAGCTCTAAAGCGATAAAATGTCAAATACTGGTGCTGGCTCTGAAAAGCGCTTGAACTGCTTTTAAGATAATCAATCCGGAAAGACCGACCAAGATCCCGATTCCCGAATAAATCATATTTCGCTTGGCTGTTTCTATCATTTTAGTGTCGCCTGCGGAAATAAGATATTGAATCCCAGAAATCACAAAAGCAATCACGCCAATCACTGCAAAAATACTCAGAAGCCAGTTCATAAGATTGGTCACTATTTCTTGTACCGTTTTGTTTGGCAGCCCCGTGTTTGAAGGAATGCAAACACCGCTTTGAGAAGTAAATCCTGCCTCGCAAGAAGTCCCTCCTGAACTATTCGCATAACCGCTGTTATAGGTGCTGCTGGCTGAAGGTGTATATGAAGTGGAGGAAGTATTGCTGGGCTGAGATGTGCTTGCAGCCGTAGGGGAAGTTGCAGTTGTCGATCCTGCTACGCATTGTATGGTCTTATATCCGGCAGTTACAACCTCTTGGCAATTTTTGCAACCGCTAGCAGTGCATTCGGCCTTATCTTTGTATATATAAGGAAGTTCGGCTGCCTTCGTTTGCAAAGCCAATGCAAAAGAAAACAAGAAGAAAAATGGAACAAATTTTTTCGAAAACGATTTCATAATTTTGTTTTTTATTTCTGAGTAAATTATACGCCATAAACACAACAAAAACAAGCTCCCAGAGAAGCCTGCTTTCGTGAAAAATATTTTCCGGAGAATTTGATCAGATTCCCGTTTGCGCACCAAGCAGTTTTCGCATTGCGGCAAGAATGATCAACCCAAGCAATGCAACCAAAACGCCGACGATCGAATAAATCATGGCCTTTTTGGCACGATCGATTTGGTTTTGATCTCCCGCTGAAGTGAGGTAAAGGATGCCAGCGATAACAAAACCGATAACGCCCAAAATTCCCACCAACATCAACAACCATTTCATTATGTTGGTGACAATATCCGTAACGGAAGCTTCCGGTAAACCGGTTCCGGACGGTGTTGTGATCTGGGCAAAAACGGCAACGGGAGCAATGAGAGCTGCCGAAGCTACGGAATATGACACTTTCTTAACTATATTCATAACACACCTCCTTTCATTTTTATTTTTTGTTTATTAAATCTCTCCTTTTTCTAAATTCACGAATATTTTCGCTAGTTGGTTATTTTAATTTCCATTACCGGTCAACATTCCGGAAACAAATCTTAATATGATAATACCGCAAACACCAACCGCGGCACCGACAATCCCCCATTGAAAAGATTTCTTCGCTTTTTTCATCATGCCTTCATCACCTGCAGCAACAAAATACATTATTCCGGATACCAATGTCATTATTATAGCAATAACCGAAAATATGGACAACAGGAAATTTAATATTCTCAGACCTATTTGTGAAAAAGTTGGCGCGCTGGAAATTACTCCCGCATAAGCCACATTGATAAATTCAATAATCATACCTATTAGCAACAATTAGCATGCATATTATTTGCGACAATTCGCATCTACAAATCACTGTGCGGCACGATGCGAAAAGGCGTTCTTTTTGCAGGAGTCTGTTTTTTTTCCACCGGAAGTTGCTGCGGTGATGAAAAACTAACTTTGCCCTGCTGTTGTCCGCCTTGGCTGCTTTCGGAAAATATTTTTTTCGCTGGTTGCGGTTGTTGTTTCTGAAAACCAGAGATATCATTTCCGAAATTCTGAGGCGCGGTTGAAATTTTCTTTTCAACAACTTGCGGAGATCTTGGAGCTTCATATGAAGCGCGCAGTGGAAAATTGTCCTCTTTTTTCACCACATCCGGTTTTTTTCTCACCAAATCGCCTTCCGGAATGGCATAATTTCCAAAACTCTCGCTGGGATTAATCATTTTTCTTCTAGCGTCCATGGGAATAGCTGTTGTTCTGCCAAATCCTTGCACCAATTGTGATTTGAATGGTTGAGTATTTTCGGGTTTTTGATATTGCGTCTGCGCAGGTTTTGCCACTCCCGCAGCAGGCAATGTTTTTTCAGCTTCCTTTACAATCCTCATCCCATCCACTGCGACGCTCGACTGTTGCCTATTGCTTGTTGATTGTTGTCTGCTGTTTGCTGCCTGTTGTAAGTTGCTTGCTATCTGTTGCCTATTATCTGCTGATCGCTGTAAGTTCTCAGTTCTTTTCTGTTCATAATTTACCATCCCTTGTCCACTGTTCGTTGATTTTTGTTCGAACCCCTTATCAATTCGAGTATCTATTCGCAAATTAGAGTCGCTATCAGCTTCAAACACCACCTCTTGTTTTTCAGGATCAATGGTTAGTAATGTATTTTCATCCAAAGATTTCAATATTGTCGATACTTTCTGTCTTTCAACAGATGAAAGGGCTTTGGTATTCTCGCTATGAAACAAATAATTTCCGCGATCAAAAGTGCCATGTTTTCCAGGCCCCATTTGCTCATGATAGTCACTGATCCAATTCTTCACGGTCGGCCGCATCGGCTCCGGCGAAATCCGCAGTTTCAAAGGCGCTGATGATATTAGCTGCTCCTCGATATTTGGATATTTATTAAGGGCAGTCTCAATTGTGATGTGAGTATTTTTTGCTTGAAGCTGTTCATAAAATCCTTCCTTTAACATTTCCGCATTTACAATTTTCGAAAATATAGCATTAACAATATTTCTCGAATTTTCGTCTGTCATGCCTGCTATCTGAGTCAGCAAATAATCTATTGCCTTTTCAACAGACATCTTTTTCAAAAAAATGTTTCTAACCATCCTGGAAATTGTTTCTGCCCCGTTGTTAGAAATCCCATATTGATCTGAAATCGACTTTATCACGAAAGACACATCCGAAGCTAACAGTCTTTTTTGCTCAGTTTCTGAAAGTAAATCAAAAGCATCCCAACGATCCAAAATTATTTGTCCAGGATCTTCCTTGCCAGGAAGCTCGCTGACAAGCATAGGATAGAACGCCCTATTTGTTATTTTTTTTTCTGAATCTTTTTGCATCATTTTTTACAATCAAAACTAGTAGACAACTACTTCTTATATTAGGGCGCCATTCCCCTGCCAATATACTTCGCTCTGTGTCCGCCCCTCATTTTACCCCATGCTTCTTGATATGCTTTAGGGTCATCTGTTCTCATGTCCTCCATATAAGTTCTCAAATCTATGTCTGTATCAATATTATTGTGAATGTCTTGCTTGCCAAGATCTTCCGCGGAAAGGCTGCCTAGCCTATCTTGAATAAGTTCGAGTCTGGTCTTTCCAGTTGGGTTATTATGGTCAACATCATATTGAATGAGGTGTTCAATCTTTCCATCTTTTTTAATTTTTCCTTCAAGCATCTTTGTAAGTTTTGTTTGATCTGTAGCAGACAAGCCGTTCGTAAGGCTTTCTAAAACTTCTTTATATTCATCTCCGTTTTGAATGTTTTTTCCGATATCATCAATCTTATCAAGAACTTTCTTACGAGCTTCAACATTATCCCCTGTTGCTTTAAATGCAGCTGAAATTCTTTCTTTATTATTTAGCTGTCCTTTCTCGCTCATATGAATTGCGGCAGCAGCTTTTGTAATTTCATCCCCTTCCTTAAGATCTTTTTCCATTTGATTTTCACCAAGATTGAGTTTTTTGTACTCATCAACCTTGTCAGAAATCTGTTTACTCTTATGTCTTTCTGCCGCAGATTTCCAACCAGTATTTCCACCGGCCACAAAGCCTGCATATTTTGCCTCCCTTGCTTCACGCGCATCCGAACCACCATACATAGGGACTTTGACCCCGAACAATTTTCCATTCTTCTTGAATTTAGAAACACCAGCCTTAACACCTCCAGGAATGCCTGTGGCATTTGCAAGGCCTTTGGTGCCCCTCCACGGCTGTCTGCCGGCCCATTTTGCAAGATCCTGTCCCTTTTTCTGCACCGCTGAAGCGCCTGCGATACTGAATTTCTGCGCCACACCCATAAAAAGCCACAGGATAACTATTGGAACAACAAAAAAGGCTGCCGCCGCTATCCAGTTTGCGTCAGCTCCAACGTTTGCACTATTGTTTTCCGCCGCTGTTCTGAAGCTGCTCATGGAAGCACTGTTAGCGCCAAGACTTTGCATCATTTTGAGCGTAACCGCCAAACCAAACGTCATTACCGGCGCAAAAAAGGAATATTTCAAAAGCGTATCCCACCATTGACTTGCGTACTTTGCCGTGTCCGGAAATACATATCCCACAAATCCGATCGGCGAAAACATGACGACCACTGAAAGGGCAATCAGTCTGACCAAAAACAATATCGCGATCATCATCAAAGTGATACCGAAAATGAATGTGAAAATTATTGCTGCAATAAGATAAGCAATATCATAATCAGTTGCATTTGCAGGAGTCAGGAGATCTTTCAAGCCTGAGCTTGCTGCCAACGTTACGGTAATACTTCCTCCACCGGAACCCCCAAACATGTTGTTAAGCATCCAATACATCGCCACATTGGAAACATCAATGAAAAATCTGGCTATAGGAAAACTGAAATTAACCAAAAGCGCCATGATGATTATTTTGAAGATGATTTTTTTGATGTGATATTTTTCTATTTGAAAGATGGTCGCAAAAGCCGAAAAAAGAAGGGTTAAAATGAAGAAAAGATTTAGAAAATCACGCACCATCACCCACACTTCACGCACCGCCGTACTATCCAGATACAAGACATTGTTTTCTACTTTCAAAAGAACATCCAGCATTATTCCCGGTATTATCAATAACCACCCAACTAAACTAAGCAATGCTCCAAGAAGCTTTTTTATGGCCCACAGCACCGGATTAACTTCAGCGTGCGCACAATTTGGAACAACTAAAAGTAAAACGAAAAAGAAGGCGACAAGCAAAAAACTCGCGACTTTGGGAATTTTTTTTCTATTTCTGCGGAAAAAATCCATAAACGGAAAAGATGGGTGATTTTTATTTTCGTCTATTTGTTTGTAGCTCTTCACGGAATAATTATATCACATAAATGTCAAAACAAAAACAAGGCAACCCACAAAGGCTGCCTTTTGTATATCTTACATATTTTGATTGCAATTCTTTAGTATATGAATCCCTTGATCACCCTGCTGGAAGCGGAAAGCGTACGACGACTAGTCTTACCCCATCCCACATAATTCATCTCCGAAACTGTGATCGTATCTCCGCTAACTTTTTCCACTAAAGCGACGTGGCCATAATAGCGACTTTCCGTTGTCACCATAATCGCTCCTGGTCGTGGCGATCTTCCAGTGGCATATCCCATGGATTTGGCATGATATAGCCAAGTTCCCGCGTTTCCACCCCAAGGCACATAACGCTTTTGAGCCACATACCAGGTACAATAACCATAAGGAAACCTATGTCCTGTTCCGGCCTTTCCACTAGGTACTCTGCCACTGGAAACTTCCGGCGTACCACCGGTAGATGTGGCATATTGTCTCCTTTCAATTCCTGTTCCTTGGCTTGAAGGAGTGGTTGTTTGCTGCGAGGTTGCACCTTGGCCATCAGGAATAACAATATCCTCACCCACTTTCAAATCGCCATTTGCCGGAAGCTCGTTAAAGGCAATGATTTTATCGCGATCAGCCTTATATTTAGATGCTATGGAATCAATTGTGTCTCCTTGCTTTACCGTATGCGAAATTCCTGAAATAGGCAGAATGAATATGGTATCTCCCGGCATTATGGAGTCTACATTATCAATATCATTAGCCCAGAGAATCGTATTGATGGAAATCTTGTTTTTTGCTGCAATGGAGCTTATTGTGTCACCTTGTTGGACAGTATAAAGCTTAACCCCTCCATCTTCTTCCGGATCTTTCGCAGGATTGGCTGCCAGGGAAGAGGCATATATTCCTTGTCTTTGATTGGGAGACTGAGCAATTACTTCTTCTTTGAACTCTGGATCTATCGGCGATGGCGCCTTAGCCAAAGGAACCAGTGCCAGGTCGTTTTTCTTGCTTTCCTGTCCCTTAGTTTTTGAAGCTTGAGCCTCGCTGACATTATTTTCCCAATAGCCACTTAGCACATCTTGACTGCCTCTGCCCGAAGCCGCATTGGTGGCGGAAACCAAAAGAGCGCTCGAGATTACAACCGCGAAAGCGCTATAATGGCGCAAAAGATGTAGAAGTTTCACGCTACGATGCCTTTTAACAAAATCGGCAATCGCTCGTTGGTATATATAAAGTTTTGTATGCAGTTTGCTTGCATTAGCGACTGAAAAAAGCCGTATGATTTTTTGAAAACGTTGTTTGGTACTAATAGTACGCAATCCTTCCGAGACTGGAGACTTAGAACTAATCGGGAAAATAAAACAGCCTACCCCGGCTCATCATCTGCAGTCCTAATTTTTAACTGCTTACCAGTATACTCATAAAGACTCTTTTGTCAATTGAGTTATGCACAAATTTTGCATTTTTTACCTTATTTAAAGCAAATTTATCCAAATCGCTTTTACGCAAAAACCGGTTTGCGCTATAATTAAAACGTTCCCGTGTTGGACGTTTGATATCCAAGCCAAAAACTCTAACTTTCCAAAAACTCAAAATCTAATGAAGCTCTCCAATCTTCTGTCCGACTACCTTGAATATCTGGAAATTGAACTAAATCGTTCTCCAAAAACGATTGAAAACTACAAACACTATCTCAAGCGTTTTTTGAATTGGTCTCACTTGTCTGATCCTTCCAAGATAAGTGCCGACGTTGTTCGCAATTATCGTCTGCATCTTAATAGAATGCTTGATGACAAAGGAGAAAATCTCAAAAGAGCGACCCAAAATTACCACATCATAGCCTTACGCAATTTCCTCAAGTATCTAGCCAAACGTGATGTACACTCATTATCTGCAGAAAAAATAGACGTAGGCAAAAATCCTTCCAATGAAGTGGAATTTTTGCAGCCAGATGAAATATCCCGCCTTTTGGAAAGCGCCAATGGTTCCGATATTAAATCGTTGCGCGACCGAGCCATTTTGGAACTATTGTTCTCTGCCGGCCTTCGTGTATCCGAAATTTCTTCTCTTAGACGCAACCAGATCAACCTTGATCGCCAAGAATTCAGCATTAGAGGCAAGGGAGACAAAATTCGCATTGTATTCATTTCTGAAAGCGCCAAGAAGGCTTTGATAAAATATCTAGACAAGCGCACTGACATTGAAGAAGCTTTATTTGTCCGCTTTTCTAAAAATGCGATCCTCTATGCCGGAAGTAACGCAAGTCTGACGCCACGCTCAATTCAAAGGATTGTAAAGAAATACGCCGCCAAAGCTGGTCTAATCAAAGACGTTCACCCTCATACCCTGAGGCATAGTTTTGCGACCGATCTTTTGACTAATGGCGCCGATATCCGCAGCGTGCAAGCCATGCTTGGACATTCTTCCATCACCACCACCCAAGTTTACACCCACGTCACCAACCAACAACTCAAGGACATCCACAAAAAATTTCACGGCAAGAAAAAATGACACGCCAGTGTCATTTTTTATTAGTCTTGTTTCTACTATCTTTTCTATTTTGATCTGTGTCATCTGTTTTATCGGCCCTATCCGTCCTATCCTACATTTTCCTCAGCTTCGCATACTCTTTGCTTAACCTCTTGATTCCTGCTTTCCTGAACACCACCGTTACAATATCCTCGTCCGAAGAAACCACAATCCCTTCACCAAACTCCCCATGCGCCACCCTCTCCCCATCACGAAATTTAACCTTGGCATTTTTCTCTTCCATCCCCCCGATTCTTTTCCCTCTCGCCTTATTCCCCTTCTCCCCCCAATCTCCAAAATTGCTTTTGCTCAACCACTCAGATTTGCTTGTCTCTTGCCTCTTGCTCGCCTCATCTTCGACTCGTCGAATCGGGTTTTTTGTCTCTTCCATAAGCTCTTGTGGGATATCATCCAAAAACCTTGAAGGCGGATTTACCTGAGTCGAACCAAAAATTGTTCTTTGCCTCGTGAACAAAAGATATATTTTTTCCTTGGCGCGCGTCAATCCTACATACATCAATCTTCTTTCTTCTTCCATGTCCTCATAGGAAAGTTGGCTGCGGGAATGCGGCATGATTCCTTCTTCCAAGCCGATAATGAACACGATTGGAAATTCCAATCCTTTAGCGCTATGCATAGTCATTAAATGTACCGCATCTTGATTTTGATCCACATTGTCGACATCCGAAGCCAAGGCAACTTCTTCCAAAAAACTCGCCAATGCATCCCCAGAACCTATTCCTCCTTTACCTCCAATCTCCTCTTCGTCGTACTTTTGAGCAACTGATATCAACTCCCTTACATTTTCCCAGCGCATCTCGCCCTCCGTTCCTTCCTTGAGTAGCATCGCTTCATAACTACTTTCCGCAAAAACTTTTTGCACAAAATCTGAAAGCGAGATTCTATTTCTGATTTCATTCATGCGCACCACAAACTCGCAAAATTTTTTGATAGCATCTATTTTTATTTTCCCCAATCCTGAATCTCCCCAATCACCCCTATATCCCAACTGAATCGGATCCATTTCTCTTGCTCTTGCTGCAGCGATCCATTTATCAAGCGTGGCCTTCCCCAGATTGCGCTTCGGTTCATTGACGATGCGCTCCAAAGAAATAACATCGCTGTTGTTAAATATCAAGCGCAAATATGCAACCATGTCCTTGATTTCTTTGCGTTGATAAAATTTGATGCCACCAATGATGCGGTAGGGTATCGAGCGGCGCAGAAAGACTTCTTCTATCATGCGCGACTGCGCATTGGTACGATACAGCACAACATAGTCAGCAAAGCGTTTTGCACCTTTGGAGTTTTGTATTTCGCGCACAATAAATTCCGCTTCTTCTTTCTCATCTTCCGCTTCATATGAAGTGATCAAATGCCCTTCCTTTTTTTCAGTCCAAAGTTTTTTGTCTTTGCGATTGATATTCTTGGAAATCACACCATAGGCCGCATCCAAAATAATTTGTGAACTTCTGTAATTTTGTTCCAAATGAATCACTTTAGCCTCCGGATAATCTTTTTCAAAATCCAAAATGTTTTTGATATCCGCTCCGCGAAATTTATAAATAGACTGCCAGTCGTCACCCACAACGCACAAATTGCGGTGTTCACCTGCCAACAAGTTCACTAAAACATATTGGGCCTTGTTGGTATCCTGATATTCATCCACCATGACATATTGGAAAATGCGTTGATATTTTTCCAAAACCAAGGGAAATTTTTTGAATAATTTTACGACAAGCAAAATGATATCGTCAAAATCCAAGCCATTGGTTGTTTTCAATTCCTGCTGATATTTCACAAAAGCTTTGGCAACAAGTTCCTCATAATAGCCGCTTGCTTCTTGAGAAAATTGTTCAGCTTCAATCAGATCATTTTTCGCATTACTGATCGCACCTAAAAAAGCTTTGGGATGAAATTGAGTCACATCAATAGAAAGTTCTTTCATTACACGCTTCATCAACGCCTGCTGGTCCTGGTCATCCAGAATGTGAAACGATTTGGCATAGCCAAGCATCTCAATTTCACTCCGCAAAATACGCACGCATATCGAATGAAACGTCCCAATAAGCGGAAGCTTTGAGTTATACATTCCTCTCATCCCCCTAATATCCCCAAATACCCCAAGAATTTTCCCAATCCTCTCCCGCATTTCCTGAGCTGCCTTGTTGGTGAAAGTAACCGCCAAAATATTTTGCGGCCGCACTCCGGAGTTTTTAATGAGGTACGCCACGCGATGTGTCAAAGTTTTGGTTTTACCACTTCCCGCCCCGGCAATAATCAACAGTGGTCCTTTCACAGTTTCCACCGCATCTCTTTGTTCCTTATTCAAACCCTCTAAAATATTTTGCATATTATTTTATTCACATTTCCCTTATTGTTTTTCTTGTTACCCTAATTTCCCCAATTTCCCTAATCTCCCAAAATTGTAACCAACCATTTCCAATCCTCCAATCCTAGTTCCTGTGCCCGAACGTTTTTGGAAAAACCAAGCGATTCCAGTTTTGACTCAGTTTCTTTTTTATCAAGTTGCAAACTAGCAGATAAATTATTGGCCAATGTTTTTCTTTTCGCCGAAAAACCTGCCCTTACGATCCTGAAGAATTTCTTCGTTTCTTCTTTGTTGTTAGTTATTGGCTGCATGTTGTAAGTTATTTTTATAACTGCGCTTTCCACTTTTGGTGCCGGATCAAAACTTTCTTTCGGCACAGTAAATAAATATTCGGGGTCGGCATAATATTGCACCGCCACCGCCAGGATACTCATTTCTCCAGCCTTGGCACAAATCCTCTCGGCCACTTCTTTTTGCACCATCAAAATCATTTCGCTCGGAGGATACTTGGTTTCCAAAAAAAGTTTAATGATCGGCGCGGTAATGTAATAAGGAATATTCGCCACAACTTTATATCCCTTCGCCTGCAATTTTTCACCTTCAACCAATTTGGGTAAATTTATTTTTAAGACATCCCCATGCACGATTTCCACATTTTCAAAATTACTTAACTTATTGCGTAACAAATCAATCAAACGATCATCTAGTTCAATCGCAATTGTTTTCTTGCAATGCTGCGCAAGTTTTTCCGTTAGTACTCCCATTCCAGGACCAATTTCAATAACCGTGTCCTCATACGCAAGATTTGCACTTTCAACAATTCGATTCAAAATCGATTTGTCTTTCAAAAAATTCTGCCCTAATGATTTTTTCGCCTTAAGCATAAGATTTTTATTGGAAAGATGCTTTTATTTTTTGACCGCTAATTGCGACAGCAATCATGAGCTTTTGGCCATTGCTTTGGACCAAAAGCACACCAAAATATAAATTGATAATTTCAACACAAGCTAGTTAACAATTTCCTCCATTTTTATATTGGCCACGCCTTGTCCCAAATCCGCGATTTTGGCAAATGCCACTTTGTCCAAATCAATTATGCGACCAGGACCAAACGGGCCACGATCGTTTATCTTTACGATCACTGATTTGCCATTGTCTTTGTTGGTGACTTTCACATAACTTCCCATGGGCAACCACGGATTAGCCGCGCTCATAGTACCGGTATATGCATACCAACTGGCTTGCCCCGTATGCGCTTTGCCAACTTTCACATACGTGCCTTGGGTCACCACTTCTTCTACTGGTTTTTTGGTCACATCTTGCGAAAGCATCTTGCGCGAAATTTCTTTGCCATCATAATATACGACTTTGTATTTTATTTCATTGATCCCTTTCTCCCCTTTTTGCGTCACTTTTTTTATTCGCCAACTCAAAGAATCATCCTCGTTGGTGACGGTTTTATAATTAATTGGCTTTTCCACAGTTTCTTCTTTCAACAACACATGGATCACCGTAATTTTCATGCCGTCAGCAACTGTCATATTGCGCGCCGGCTTGGTTATATCATCATCTTCTAACTTTATACTTTTCTGCTCCCACACAACTTGTTCCACGCTGCGACTGGTTGTGTATGTTTCAAAAGTTTTTCCATTTTCCGTAATTGTAATTTTTTTGGCACGCATGATAATTATCTTGCTGCCAGAATATATTTTGCTGTCTCGCGCAGGAATTACGACATCCTTATCGGTAATTTTTATTCTTAATTCATTCAAAGTGTTGCCGACATTGTCAGCTTCAATATTTGCCTGGAAACAAAGCCCCTCATCACACACAAAAATTTTTTTTTCATCCTGCGCTGACACTTCTTCCCTTGCAAAAAATAAACTCGCCAAAATAATAAAAATCACGGAAAATTTCCGCAGTATTTTATAAATAATATTTTTATTCTCCAATCTGGATTTACCCATAAACAAATTATTCATTTCTAAACCTGTACTGCACTGCTTCCGCAATATGTTTTGACGTAATATTTTCTTCTCCCGCAAGATCAGCAATCGTACGCGCCACTTTGATAATGCGATGATAACCACGCGCACTCAAGCGATATGTTGACACAGCTTGTTGCAAAAGAGCACGACAATCATCACCAAACACACACATTTCTTTGATATGATTCGGCCGCATCTCACTGTTAGTCAAAATTTTTGCTCCGATGGAATCGAATCTCTTTCTTTGGATCTCTCTTGCTTTTTCCACCCTTTCTCGAATATCTTTACTTGATTCTCCAACAGAACTATCTTCCAATTTTTCAAATTTCAGTCGCGGCACTTCAATGTGCAAATCAATGCGATCCATGATCGGCCCGGAAATTTTTTGCTGATAGCGAACCCTTTGCGCACTGGTGCAACTACACATTTTCTCTGGATCAGTAGCATTACCACAAGGACACGGGTTCATTGCCGCAATCAGAATGAATCTGGCCGGATAATGCAGCGAGCCACGCACGCGCGAGATGGTTATTGTACCATCCTCAAGCGGCTGACGCAAATTCTCCAAAACGCTCTTGGGAAACTCAGCAAACTCATCCAAAAATAATACGCCTCGATGCGCCAAGCTTATTTCCCCAGGTCTTGGATAAGCACCTCCTCCCACCAAAGAAATCGCACTCGCACTATGGTGTGGACTGCGATATGGTCTAACAGAGATAAGCGCTTCGTTTTTGCCCAACTTCCCAGCTACGGAAAATATTTTGGTCACTTCCAAAGATTCGTTTAATGTAAGTCTCGGCAAAATCGTAGGTACCGCTTTTGCCAAAAGTGTTTTTCCTGATCCCGGCGGACCATTCATAATCACATTGTGACCACCGGCAGCCGCAATTTCCAACGCACGCTTGGCATGTTCTTGCCCTTTAACATGAGCCATATCCACATCATATTCCGACAAAGAGAACATCTTCGCAAAATCAACAGCTCCGTGCGACATAATTTTTCGTTCCCCCGCAAAATGTTCGGCAATTTCTAAAAGCGACTTCACTCCAATCACATCTATTCCTTCAACTATTGCGGCTTCAGCTGCATTTTCCAAAGGCACGAACAATTCTTTGAATCCTTTTTCTTTAGCAAGCAGTGCTATCGGCAGAACGCCTTGAATTGAACGAATCGAGCCGTCCAAAGATAATTCCCCGGCAAAAATCTTCTCGCGTGGATCGATGTTCAATTGTTTTGTTGCCGATAAAAAACCAAGCGCGATTGGCAAATCATATATCGCGCTCATTTTGGGAAGATTAGCCGGCGCGAGATTGACGGTAATACGACCACACTGATGTGGCGGACGAAAACCACTGTTTTTGATCGCACTCGAAACCCGATCGCGCGATTCTTTGACTGCCATGTCCGGCAAACCAACAATGGTAAAAGCATGCAGTCCCGCACCAAGTACATCGACTTCCACTTCGACAACTTCCCCATCAAGACCTATTGTAGCTGCTGAAAATATTTTGGAAGCCATAATATGTTAAATTTGAAAATAAAAAATTTTCCTATATTTTTCAATTAAGCCGCCTTCTGCGATATTTGAACATTTTCTCCTCAATTTCCAGACTCGGTCATTTCCTGCTGCGCTTCAGCTTCATCTTCCTCGGTAGCATCACCGCGCGCAATTCTTTCCTGCCGATCCTTCTTTCTCCTGCGTTCCGCCAAGACAAAAACATAGATCAATGCTACAGCAGCCACTTCCGTAGGCAAAATATCCAGTAAGGGAAATATTTCTATTGCAGTCGAAGCTATCATCAAACCAGCTCTGCGCAACATTTGTCTTTTCATTCTATCCATATCACCACCTTCGGCCTGAGAAGCAAAGAAAATCATAAAGCCATTGAAGAGATTGATGCAAATGGAGATAACAGAACCGGTCCCTGGAGCCACATCCGTAATCCCAGACCAATCAATTATGAAATCATCACCACCTGATGCTATAAGCGCAGCAATGAATGGCCCGTCTTTCAACAAATCAATCTCTCCCAAAAGCTGAAAAAAAACCAAGGGATTTATAAAAACACTCATTAAGACTTTGGAATCCGCAGCAATATCCGAAACTGCCGAAACTTTCCTTTTGGCCGCATTGATTTTTGAATTTATTTTGATTTTATTTTTCTGCCCATAAACATTGGCTAAACTTCTTCTTCTGCTATTAAGCCGCTCTCTCCTTTGCGATTCCGATCCACGATTTATTTCTGATTCCAGTTTTTTTGTTTCTTTTATTCTTGGTCTCATACCGCCGGCACTCCAATTTTCTGGTATTTTCTCTCGCATTTGACCTTGATTTTTCTGATTTTTTAAGTCATATTTATTTCCATGTTCATCAATATTTTGGGGTGTCATAAAGGATTTTCGATTACCAACGCCAACATCAAAGCCGGACCTTGGCTTCTGGTCCGTCTTTTTTCTCGCTTCCCTTCTTTTTTCACCCAGCATGCGCCTGCGCAATTCCTCCTGCTGATCACGCTGAGCATAAGCGCGCTGTTCCATAAACTAAAAATCAAAAAGATTCAAATCGCATCACACTATTTCATCCTCCAATTCTTTTTTTGCTTGTTCGATTTCCAACAGTTGGCGAGGATCAGAAGTGATAATTTGATCCTCACTATATGAAGCAATAACTTTTATCGCCACGTGTTTGGCACCGGCAAACAATATTCCCTCTCCAACATTGCTTTCCAACAAAATAAATTTCTCCTGATCGGTCAAATAGAAGGTCTCTTTTATCACATCGATAGCGGCAGGAGATTGCCTCAGCAGAAGCTGCAAAGAGGAGTTGGTAACGATCGGTTTTCCATATTTGGAAGACATGAAATCAGCTATATCCTGAGTGATAGTTGTGAGTCCTGTGTAATATTTGCGGCAACGCTTGGCAATTCCAAACAGAAACGATGCCGCATCTTCATTTTGCATCATTACCCAAGCCTCATCGACAACAACCATTCTTTTTCTGAGTTCTGTGCGCATTTGGTTCCAAATATATTGCAAAACCAAATACATAGCCATCGGACGCAATTGTTCCTCAAGATCTCTTATATTAAACACCACCAATTGATTCTTTATCTGCACATTCGTAGGACGATTCAAAATGCCCGCAAAAATACCCTCCGTATATTTCTCCATGCGCATAGCCAGCGATTCTCCTCCTTGGGTGTTGCGAATCACCGCATATAGATCGGACATCGTCGGAAAGGAATTTGGTGTAAAGGCTTTGAAATTTGACTGAGGTGTGATATCACGCATCGCATATGTTTCGCGTATCGCCACATCCAAAATAGAATCTTCCTCCGGTGTTACGCTTCCCAACATGATATGCAAAAGTCCAATCAAGCTGGCGATATTATTGCGAATCACATCTTCCGGATCTTCATCGGGACCTATTTGAGGCAGATCAAAGGGATTAATATGATAATCGGAATTAAGCGACATTTTTATAAACGTACCACCAACGGTTTCGCATAAATATTTGTATTCATTTTCCGGGTCAATGACAATAACATTTGTGCCTACCATCATCGAACGAAAGATTTCGAGTTTCACAGCATAGCTCTTTCCGCTTCCAGACTTGGCAAAAACAACCATATTGGCATTTTCCAATTTAAATCTGTCAAAAAGAATCAAGCTGTTATTATGTCTGTTAATTCCATAAAGAATTCCCTCATCGGAAGATAGATCTGCTGAAACAAAGGGGAAAGTTGTTGATAGCGGTGATGTATTGAGATTGTTGGCAACATCCAATTCATCATTGGCCAGAGGCAATGTTGAAGAATATCCTTGTTCAACCTTCATTACGGCTGGTTTTATATAAACCAGTTGGGCTTCCAGAATTGATTGGATTTCCTGATTGCGTTTGTCTATTTCTTCTTGGTTATCACCATAGATGGTTATATACAGTCCGAAACGGAAAAACTTCTCCGTTCCCTGCATGAGACTGTCGCGCAAGTCTTCAATATCATTAAGCGCAGTTTCCAACATTGGATCTCTTACTTTTCCACCAACTTCTTCAATATGTATTTGCGATTGCACTTGCGTAGTAGCTTTGCGCAAAGTTTTGAGAACTTCAGCAGTATCAACAGGATGTACAAACATCGAAATATCCATAGGAAAATCAATGTTTATTATCGGTGAGAACCAATTGGCCTGCAAATAACGCGGGTAAGCGACAACAAAGAGCGTTCTGGCGAATGTATCGCCTATCTGCATTATGTTTGGACTCATTCTTATCGCTGATGGCGCAATAAGATCACGCACTGTCGCAACTCCGCTTTGATAAAGTCGTTCATTCTCCAAAAGTTCTTCGCTTTGGGAATTATTTTTTTTGTTTGATAATATATCCAGCATATTTTAGTGTAATTCAATATTTTCAATATTTTTCAAAATAGTTGTTTGGTGTGTCGTAGGATTATATGCGTTATACAATAACTCAATCAACTCTTCAGTTTTTAAGGGTACCGCTTCTACTCCTGTTCCCGCTATCCCATTTATCACATGATCGACTCTTTGCCAGAGCTGATTTTTATATGTTTCAAAAAGCTCTCTTTTATATACAATGTTTTGTTTCGGATTACTGCCACCAAAAAAACGATCAAAAAAACTTTGTTTTAGATTCTCAATGGGCGAAAATGGAATTACGATATAGAAAGATTTGGTCATTATATTGGAAACTTCCGCCAAGTTTTTTATGAATGATGAATACTCCGAGAGCTGGAAGCGCATGAGTTCGTTTGAAGAATAAGCTTCTTGTCGTTTTAAATATTCAAGATACGGTTTGATATTCAATTTCCTCGACACTATCTCAATCTGCACCGGAAAATCTATGGAATTTATGAAATTCTGATACTGGCTTATGATAACATCTTGCTCTTCTGTAGATTTGAGATCAAAATTTATGGAAGAAACCAAAAGAACAGCCCTTAATGCCCCGTTTTTAAGCACGATCACTCCATCACGAACCTCTTCCACATCAACAAATTTTTGTGTACTCGCGCCTGAGGATGCACCAGAAAGCGAATTGGAATGCAATAACTCCATCTTTTTCTTCTTATTTATTTTAGCCTAATTATTCAAACAAAAATCACATATTTAAAAAATCTCCCATATTTCTTTTAACACCAGGACCTTGTCTCATTTGCCTTCTCTTTTCCGTTTCACTTATCAAATCAAGAGCTTTTTCATCTCTGGAGGAACCTTCCGTATCAAGAATCACAGCTAAACCACTTATTTGTTCACGCGAAAGAGTATGTTCTTTGCTCCTATATTGTGGCGCTTCTTTAATCTCTTTTTTAGCGGATTTTTGCATGGGGTTAGAAATTCTACGCCAGACATAAACTTTCGGAGCAAAAAGAAAAAGAAAGCCGTGCCCGATAAAGCCCCCTAGCGGTTGCCCGAAAGGCTTATAAAAAGCCAGGGCGATGAACAACAACAAAACCGGAAATGCCAGAATGAAAAACCACAATTTTACTGGAATTATCGCCCACATGAGAAACAATACTGCTCCTAGTCCCAACATCCAAAAAAGCTGTTTAGCAGTAAGAGGTCCAGCCACCTTATCTTCTACGTCAATATATTGTGGAACATTGGTAATCATAAAAATATTTTTCTAGGCCAAAAGTTTTGCAATCTGTTGAACAATAACTAAAGAAGCCAGTGCCAAAACTATACCGATAACCGAATATTTGAAAATTTTCTTGCCGGCCTCTATGCGATTGTCATCCCCTGCCGAAGTCATATACATAATACCACCAATAAGCAGCATGATGATAGCCAGTGTTCCAAAAATTCCCAAGAGGAAATTAAGCACATTCATAGCTATCTGAGACAACGTCAATGCTCCCGACATTGATGAATCTGTCGAATTCCAGCCCAAAATTTTGGATATTTCTTTGAGAAAAGAAGGCGCCGCTATGCCAATCGCCAAACCGACCATCGCCATGGTTATTGTTTTTTTTGCCGTTTCCATCATGCCGGATTGTCCGGCAGAAATCACATACATAATCGCACCAATAACAATGAACACCAAAGCCAACACTACAATTATTTGTCTCGCCCCGCTTAATACCGCGCCCAGAAAACCTTCTACAGAATCATATTGCAAAGGATTCAAAATAGTGACAGAACCAGCGGAATTAAGTCCTCCTGAAGCAGTTTGAGCAGCGCCAGATGTTGTTGAAGCGCTTGATATGTCACACCTATATTGAGACAATATCGGACCGGAACAACTTCCACCTGTGCAGTTTTTTTGACACTCATCCTTTGTAGTAAAATATTTTTTGTCATTGGCACTATTCACAGTACCTCCAGTTGCATTTGCCGAAGTACTGCCAACGCTGCCAGTTGCGCTAGCTGAGTTTTGCCCATTAGCGGCAGCACAAGTCCTTACCCCGGTGTTGGTGACATAATTCTTGCTCGCACATTCATTAACACAATCATTACATTGAACACCATTGGCCTTTAAATCAGCAGCATCAGTGAATTGCGCTGAAGAAAATAGAACTGCGCCAATTACAAATATTTTTATTAATGTTTTTTTCATTTTTTTATTGTTTAACCTGAAACAAATTTTTATTTTACTTGACACTCGAATGTACGCCAACTTGTGGTGGGGCTTATTCCCAAGCCTTCTCTCGTTGCCAAAACCCTCATAACTGTATTAACTATCAATACTGCGCAAAGTATTACCACTACACCAATAACAGCATACTTAATTGCATTTTTAGCCATGCCCATCAGCCCTGGATTACCCATTGAAACTATATACAAAATTCCACCAATAGTTATCGAGACTATCGCCGCAAAAACCATTATTTTCATCGCCCAATCAACCAATACATATATGCCCAAAATTATATCACACAAAGTGCACATGCTTTCTCCAGTCTTGCCGCATGGTACCAACGCGGCATAAGCAAAAAGAGGCGCTGCAAAAAAAGCAACTGCAGACAAAGAAAAAAATGTTCTTTTGATGTATTTCATGAATCAAACTATAAATATTTTTTATTTTTCCCTATTTTTGTCCTCGCATTGATTGACTAACCCTACTTGCAGCCAAAACGATCGCATCATGAATACTCGAAGATCCCTTATTAACGGAGTCTATCATCTCTGCAAAATATCCCTCCACCTGTTCCGGATTTGCTTGATACCAATTTTTGGCGATGAAATTCCCATATGCGAAAGGTCCAAGTAGTGGATCACTTTTTTGTGTTTCCAAAATATCCCTTCTCGCCGCCACTTGTCCTGTATTTTTTATATATTCAATGGCTGGATCCATTGATACAGGAAACTGCCCTGAGGCACCGGTTACCGCATTGCTTAGCGCAATGGATCCACTATTCTTCATGGTTAAAAATCTGATAAATTCCCAAGCCTCGTGAGTCCGCACATTGTTTTGAAGTTGTCTCTTTTGCTGCAAATCGTTGTTGGCATCGGACATATCATAGGAAATCTTGTTTTTGGAAACAGCATATCCCCAATAATTGGCGTAGTTCGAAGGATTATCAGCATTAATTTGAGGTAAAGAAGCAATCCCGAAATTAAGCTTGGCATTTTTACTCTTGATTGTTTGGATGTGCCAAGGATAATTTATCATCATTGCCAAATTTCCCTCGTGAAAAGCATCGATTGAATAATGCATGCGAGAATTCCAAGAATATGCAGGCATGCCAACCTTGGAAAATTGAGTATAGAACTGCAAAGCCGCCTCACCGGAACTGGAAACGCTGCCATCCGCCTTCACGCTATTTTGATCGAAACGCGCGTATGATTTACTTTCATCAATCATGCTAACTCCATTTTGCATCATCAGCATGGAAATAATGTCTGTTGAACGATTGATGTTATAAGCAGTACCGAATGCCGCTCCGCTTTGTATTATTTCCCCGTTTTCATCTATTTTAGTCATTCTCATAGCATCCTCTATAAATTCGCTCCATGTCTTAGGGGGCGCCGATACCGCAGCAGCGTTGAATAGGTCTTTATTATAATAGAGAGCCAAAGAACCAACCGTAAGAGGAACAGCATATACCTTATTGTCCCTCGTAAAATCATTGGAAACGACATCCACAAATTGAGACTGCAAATCAGTTATATTGAGCAAAGACTCCTTAGCCGGCTCAAGTTTATCCGCAAAAGAAGGCAACCAGTTGTTACTTATTAAAAAGATATCCGGTCCGTTTCCTGAAGCCATGGCATCCAAAATATCCTGCCTATAATTACTGATCGACAACTTTCTGTATTTTATTTCACTTATATGGGGATTATTTTTCTTATATTCGCTTATTATCTTATCAAAGATATCGGATTCTTCGCTAAAACCCCATATTTCAAGATCAACCTTATACCCCTGAAGAGGATCTTCTTGTGTGCAACCTGAAAACAACAAAGTCATTGGCAACAAAAGCATAATCGCCAAAATTGAAGTTAATTTTTTTTTAATCTTAAGATAAGACATTCCTTTTTTATCTTTATTTTTGCGCAATAAAAGCATAATGGAACTCTCCAGCAGCAATACGTCCCAACGCTGAAAATCCTTTCTCTTGCAGGATTTTTGAAGCTTCGTTTTCCGGAACTCTTAACGACATTTCCGGCCCTATTGATTCTTTATGATCATTCCATTCTATCAAAAGGATCCTTCCTCCTTTTCTTAATACTCGATAGCCTTCTCCTATAATACTATCTTTATCTTTGTTTTGAAATAACATATCTTTAACCACAACCAAATCAAGCGATTCACCTTCTAATTTTGAACCTTTTTCGTTTTCCAAATTCACTCTTTTAGTAAGTATATTGGAAATTCCCTCTATTTTTGCCTTGCTGGCAACCGCTTCCAGTGCTGCAGGAAGAACATCAAGAGAATAAACAAGTCCTTCACTGCCTACAGCTTGAGCCAATGGCAAAGAAAAATACCCACTGCCACAACCAAAATCAGCCACATTGCTACCTGGCAAAATACGCAGTTGTTCAATTATTGCCTTAGGATCAAGAAATTTAGCCACTTCAACATTTTGTTTTTTTGTTTGCATACTTGTGCTATTAGCGTATGACGTGCTATAGATATATTGTACAACATAATTTTGTTTTTAACAAAATTACAGAAATTTATTCAGGAAGGGTGCCAGAGAGGTCGAATGGGACTGACTCGAAATCAGTTGTCTCGGCAACGGGACCGTGGGTTCGAATCCCACTCCTTCCGCCAAGAAAAACTTCCTTTGTCCTTTACACAAAGCAATATTACTGATATGCTGCAATAAGCAAAACTTTTAATTGCAACCAGCATGACAATGGAATTGATAATTTCGATTATTGCTGTTTTTTTTGCCCTTTTTTCCTTTTCTTTAGCCATAATCGCACTAAAGAAACTTGGCTCGCTAAAAAATAAATGCGAAATTCTTTTCGCTGGAAAAAATGGCGCCGATCTGGAAGAAATAATCTTAGGCCAAACGGAAGAGTTGAAGTTGTTAGATGGAGAAATTCAAAATCTTTTTGAGATATCAAACAAAATTCACAATTTAGCTTCAAGAAGTGTTCACAAAGTAGGAATTATTCGCTTTAACCCTTTCAAAGATATTGGGAGTGACCAAAGTTTTGCCGTAGCCTTGCTTGATGGCAAAAATGATGGTATAGTCATATCTTCCTTGCATACCCGCGAAGGCACTCGCGTCTATTCCAAACCAGTCAAAAAGGGCTTGGGGGACGGTTATACTCTAACAGATGAGGAAACAAAAGCCATTGAAGAAGCAAGTCGTGTGCGCCCAATAAAAATGTAACCACATTATTTCATCATATTCAAAAAATTCATGGAAAAAATCGTCAAAATCCCATCCACGATAACTGTTAAGAAGCTCAGCGAGCTGCTTGAGTTACCTGTGGCTAAAATAATCACGGAACTCCTCAAAAACAAGATTTTGGCGACCATAAATGAAGAAATAGACTTTGATACCGCAAGTATTATCGCTTCAGAGTTGGGATTTGAGACTGAAGAAGACTTGGAAGTTTCCGGTGATGAAATGACTATCGAGAAGCTGATTGAGATCTGTAAAAAAGAAAAAGAGTCCGGCAAAAATCTTCGTCAACGTCCACCAGTAGTAACCATTCTGGGACATGTGGATCATGGAAAGACCACCCTTTTAGATACAATTCGTAAAACCAGCGTTGCCGCTAAAGAAGCTGGTGGCATCACTCAGCATATAAGTGCATACCAAGTTAAGAAAAAAGGCCAACTGATAACTTTTATTGACACCCCGGGCCATGAGGCCTTTAGCGCCATGCGCGAGCGCGGAGTAAGCATAGCTGATATCGCTGTTTTGGTAGTCGCTGCTGATGACGGAGTTCGTCCACAAACCAAGGAAGTCATTGAATATCTTAAGGAAAAGAAAATTCCGACAGTTGTGGCAATAAATAAAATTGATAAACCGGAAGCGAATCTGCAAAGAGTAAAGCAAGAGCTTGCCGACAATGGTATTTTGATTGAACAGTGGGGCGGAGATGTGCTAAGTGTTGAGGTAAGCGCCAAGCAAAATATTGGCATAGATAACCTTTTGGAAAATGTCTTGCTCGTGGCTGAAGTGGAAGATTTTCGCGCAGATGAAAAAAGGGACGGACTCGCTGTTGTTCTGGAAGCCCATTTGGATCCACACAAAGGACCGATTGCTACTGTTTTGGTACGCACTGGAACTATCAAAGTTGGACAAGACATCGTTGCTGGTGCAACTTGGGGAAGGATAAGAAAGATTGAAGATTTCGCAGGAAAGAATTTGACAGCCACAGGACCTTCCACACCGGTAACCATCATGGGCTTGGGAGACGCACCACAAACCAATGACGTATTGCAAGTAGTGAATGGAAAAGCTTTAGCTAGATTGAAATCAAAAGAGATTGCAGCCGGAGGATCTGATTCTAAAGGAAAACTTACCCAGCAGAAAATTCTGAAAAAAATCGAAGATGACAAGCTGCTAAAATTCAACATAGTACTCAAGTCTGACGTACAAGGATCCCTTGAAGCTATTGAACAGATTCTTTCAACCATTACCTCTGATGAAGTCATGCTCAACTATATCGGCACTGGTATAGGAAGCGTCACCGAATCAGACGTTAAACTTGCCGCCTCTGCCAATGCCTCTGTTTTTGCATTCAGCGTAGAAACAACTCCGGTTGCCAAAAGATTGGCCGAAACCAATGGCGTAGAAATCAAAAAATATAAAGTTATTTATGAATTAGTAGATGCTGTTAAGCGCGATATGGCCGCACTTCTCCCACCAGAAATAATCCGCACCGATCTTGGAAGATTATCCGTTCTAGCTATTTTTAAAACAGGCAAAAGAGATATGATTGTCGGTGGACGCGTTATTGATGGCAAAATTTCCAAAGGATCACTCATCGAAATAATGCGCGACGGCGAATCGATAGGCATTGGAAGACTTGCCAATCTTCAACAAAATAAACAACCGACAAACGATGTAAACAAGGGCAACGAGTGTGGCGTAACTTTTGAGGGTTCAATAAAAATAAAGGAGGGCGATGTTCTGATTTCATATACAGAAGAAGAAAAAAAGCGCACTTTATAGAATGTAAAGTCCCTAAATCCCCTAACGTCCCGAACTTTTCCATGGAACGTATCCGTAAAATCAATTCTCTTATTCGACAACACATCTCCCTGTTAATTTCCAGACATGTGGATTTTAAGCCTGGAGTTTTTGTAACTATCCCGAAGGTTGACACTTCTGCCGACCTACGCTATACTCGCATATCGGTAAGTATATATCCTAGCAAAGAATCTCATTATGCAATGGAAACTTTGAAGAAAGAAAAATATACATTGCAAAAAGAACTGCATAAGCTCTTGCATATGAAACCTCTGCCACGCATCACTTTTTATGAGGACACCACAGAAGCTGAAGCGGATGAAATTGAGAAAATATTAATAGACATTCACAATGAATAAAGTTTCATAGGAATATCTGACCGACAAACACAAAGTTTATTTCTGAATTTCTTATACTTCCCTATGAATTCCTTCGAAGATAAATTTAAAACTCTCGATTATGTAATAAAAAAAGCAGACTCGGTGCTGCTTTTTGCACATTCCAGTCCTGACGGAGACACTTCGGGCGCAGTGCTTGCCCTGAAATCATATTTGAACTCCATTGGAAAAGAAGTAGTAATTGCATGCAATGACCCCTTGCCTGATTTCCTGCAAAAACTTACTTTTGAAAAATTCATCCATCCATCGCACATCGACTTTTCAAAATTTGATGCTGCCATAGGTTGCGACAGCGTGGAGAGAGGTTTTGATTCCATTATGCCAAAGCTTAGCGAACGAACCGTCACAATAATTTTCGATCATCATCCCGATATTGCTCTGGAGGGCGATATTACCATGATAGATGCTTCCTACTCATCCACTTGTCAATTGATATATGATTATTTTGAACACGCGGGAGTTATTATCTCTAAGGATATCTCTACTTTTCTTTTGGTTGGAATATTATCAGATACGGGAAATTTTCAACACTCAAACACCACTCCACGTGTAATCCAAATCGCTTCAATACTTCTCAGTCACGGCGCGTCTCTTTCCAAAATTATAAAAACTGCAATTGAAGACAAAAAGCTTTCCACTTTGAAACTTTGGGGACGCGCTTTTGACAAGGCAAAAATAAATCCGAGAAATGGTATGATTTCCACAGCGCTTACAAAGAAAGATATCGATGAATGTAACGCTTCTACAGAAGACATCTCTGCTGTAGCATCCATACTCAACACCGTACCAGGCACCAAATTCGCGCTTGTCCTTTCCGAGCGTAGTGGACAAAAAATAAAGGGCAGTCTACGCAGTGAAGCTTACAAAGGTGTTGACGTATCTGAAATTGCGCACCTTTTCGGTGGTGGTGGTCACAAACTTGCTAGCGGTTTCGAAATTACCGGCACAATAATCGAGACGAAGGAGGGATGGGAAATAATATAGGAACTATAACAAAACCCTAATTCCCCCCAATCTCCCTAATTGCCCAAATATTCTTTCATTCTCTAGCCCATTCATTCCTTTTCTCCCATTTCCCTCTTCACCTCCAGCATTAGTTTTGTTAAACTAAAACATATATAACAAGAAATTATGCTTATCGGTTGTCATGTTTCCATTGCTGGAGGTGTTCAAAATGCGCCCAAAAGAGCAGCTGATTTAGGCTGTGAGGCAATGCAAATTTTTACCCGCTCGCCACAAGGAGGCAAAGCCCCCGAATTGACTGAGCAAATTATAGCCGAATTTAAAAACGAATGTGAAAAAAATAAAATAGCCCTAACTGTTGTGCATACGCCTTATTATATAAATTTCGCTTCCACAAATAATCGCATCCGTTACGGCAGCGTAAGTGTCGTCCGCGACGAACTTGAACGCGCTTCAATTCTTGGTGCAAAATATGTCATGACCCACCTTGGCTCGGCAGGCGAACTTCCAGAAGAAGAAGCGATACAAAAAACAATCGAAATGATTTCCAAATCACTTGAGGGATATAACAACAGCGCGGAATTATTGATCGAAAACAGTGCGGGAGCAGGAAAAATAATCGGCGACACTTTTTCGGAAATTGCCGAAATATTAGAAAGAGTGAATCATCACAAACTCACCGGTATTTGCCTAGACACCCAGCATTCCTTCGCTTCTGGATATGATTGGAAAAACTTTAAAAACACATTACAAAAAATCGACAGCGAAATAGGCTTGGAAAAAATAAAATTGATCCACACCAACGATTCGCAAACGGAATTTGGTTCGCACAAAGATAGACACGAACACATAGGCAAGGGACTGATAGGCATTAAGACACTAGAAAATATCCTATGCTTTGCCAAAGAAAAAAATATCGACATGATTTTGGAAACCGAACATGACTTCGTCAAAGAGGACATTGCCCTTCTCAAGAAACTTCGTGGTTAAATAATGTCTCCCAAATTTCCCCAATTACCCTAATCTTCCCAAAACCAATGTTTATCGCCATCATCTCCGACACCCACGACAACATTCCTAATCTCACCAAAGTTTTGGACTATTGCCGTGAACACAAAATTGAAAAACTGATCCACTGCGGCGACTTGGCAGAAATCGAAACGCTGGATCTTATCCGTGAAAATTTTGCCGGCGATATTTTTTGGACATTCGGTAACATGGATCGCGGACATAGCGCGGATTATCCGTTCGCTGACGGAAAATACAAATCAATTAACATATTTTCCAAACACGGCGAAGTCGAAATCGCCAACAAAAAAATGGCTTTCGTACACTTTCCCGAATATGCCAGAAGGCTTGCGGAAGAAGGACGTTTTGATTTCATTTTCTATGGACACACTCATAAACCT
This sequence comes from uncultured Bdellovibrionales bacterium, assembly GCA_964484505.1. Lineage (GTDB taxonomy): Bacteria > Patescibacteriota > Minisyncoccia > Moranbacterales > GWC2-37-73 > CAZAFB01. Next base: position 2,166 of record CAZAFB010000007.1, on the reverse strand, counting down.
TGGACCGAAAAAATCCAAGGTGAAAATAAATACGGTAATCCGCCAGCTGGCGGAAAAGAATGTGAAATGCTCAATCCCGGCAATGTCGCCAACCAATATTATCCTCCAACTTTCGCCATATGGGACACGCTGACTGATAAGTTTTCCCTCGTCCGCATAAATGGACTAGTCTAGGGTTGAGCGAGAAAAATGTTTTTTGCGCAGTCCGGCCGACCCGAGAGGGAAAGGCAAGCAAAAAACATTTTTCTCGCGAAATACTATCTCCACAAAACAATGACCAAGAAAGAAAAACTTGACCAACTTAATGCACTCATGTCCCTCTGCTCCAACTGCGCTCTACGTAGCGGTTGCACGCGCGTAGTTCCAGGTGAAGGTAATCCGGAGGCCGAAATACTTTTTATCGGCGAGGCTCCCGGAAAAAAGGAGGATGAACTTGGCAGACCATTTGTTGGCGCTGCCGGAAAATTTCTCGATGAAATGCTAGCCTCCATAAAACTCAAACGTGAAGATGTGTATATCGCAAACGTTTGCAAATGTCGCCCTCCTGAAAACCGCGACCCGCTTCCGGAAGAAGTTGCTACTTGTTGGCCATGGCTGGAAAAGCAAATCGAGATAATCGATCCAAAACTGATCGTGACACTTGGCAGACACTCCTTGGGAAGATTTTTTCCAGACGTAAAAATTTCCGAAGTGCACGGCAAAGCATTCCGTCGCGATTTTCCGAATATCGGAAAACGTGTTTTTTATGTCCTCTATCATCCCGCAGCAGCACTATATAATGGTGGCATGCGCGAAACACTTCTTAAAGATTTTTCGCAAATTCTGAAAGTGATCAAGCAAATCAAAAAAGGGCAGTAATGTCCTTTTTTGATTCAACTAGTGGGCGGAGCGGGACTCGAACCCGCATGCCATAAATGGCGCGACATTTTAAGTGTCGAGTGTATACCAATTTCACCATCCGCCCATTTGTCGTTTGAGGTCCGAAGCGGAGTTGAACCGCTGTACGAGGTTTTGCAGACCTCTGCCTAACCGCTCGGCCATCGGACCTTTTCCTAACACTATCCAGCCTATCAAAATATGCCCTTCCAGTCAATCGAAGAGCAAAAACACCCTCAAAAAGAAGGTGTTTTGCTTTCTATTGAATTCTGTTTTTAATCTATAATCTGGGCAATAAGGTTGCGGCGTCCAAATTGAAACGCTTCGGCCTTGGTTTCCACATATATGTCGATCTTGTTGCCCTTAATGGCACCCCCACGATCTTCACATACATATGTACCCATGTTTTCAATCTCCAGTTTTGTTCCAAAAGGAAAGTTTTTTGGACAAGCGATAGTTCTTTTCTCCTGAACTTTAACTCCGGAAGCGGTGATTCCATCGCTTTTTCCACATTCATCAGCTGCGGCCGTATAGGCACTAGCATTGATGGTAAATTTTTCCTTGGGAAGATTTTCCCACAAAACATTCTGTTTTTCTTTCCATTTAGCCAAAACTCCTTCCAGACGCTCATCTTTAGGAGCCTCCTCTTGAATAACAGGCTGTTCTTCAACTGCCTCTTGTTCTTGAGAAGTATCACTTTCAGCTGCCAATGCAATATTGCGCTTAAGAAAACTATTTATAAGTGATATTGTTTCTTTTGTTTTTGTGTCAGTGTCGATTGTGTCGCTTGCCTTAGCATTAGGTATAAGAATCGCCAAAAAAATAATGGCAGCGGCGACAATGGCGCTGATAATACGCATGAGTAACGGAAAAATGATTATCCAGTATTTGCTTATTTGCATTTCATTAGTCCTTTGATAAGCCAATTAAGGCTTGAATCAAGCTATAGAACTAATTCGAGACATTTTTACAAATAACAGGGTCGACATAAAACCTTTCAATTGTCGACAATCAATATTAGCACTTTCCGACCCTCCGGTCAAGCGTATATATCTATTTTTGGCTTATTTAAAGCATTTTTTTCATGTGATTTTTGCCAAACTGCCAATTTTCGGCTTAAATAAAAGAAATTTCAAAAAAGTCTCCAGCCTCGAATTTCACTTCCCCAATCTCCCCGATTCCGCTCACCTCCAACAAAGCCTCGAACCTGAATTTCCCCAATCCCCCTAATTACCCCAATTACCCAAACAAAAAAAGCTCTCCAAAGAGAACCTTTTTCGATTCTTGAGC
>CAZAFB010000006.1:0-78666 GCA_964484505.1 uncultured Bdellovibrionales bacterium | reverse complement strand
GCACAAAGCCACCGTTCAGTGCCAGAGTGAGCGAAGCGAGCGATGGCGCTGAACGTTACTCATATCTGAAGTTTTTGCCTTCTTTCCTTATTGTAATGTATAAAGAAAAGGAAGGCAAAAATTTGGGTGGAGGAAATTTGTACACCTTATTATTAGTCATTGACGCAAATTTCTGCAATCAGATATGAGTTGTTAAACGATGTTTTGTTCAAAAATATATTCCTTATTAAAAAAGCCCTTTTGAAATTTTTTTGCGTTGGCTTGACAGGATGGGCGTTTTCTGCTATACTACTTTGAACGCTAATTTTGGCGTCAAATAGCACATAAAAAGGAGGAATAAACATGCAGGAACTAGGAACAGGTATTCTGAATTGGAACGGAGCCGAGCGCAGATCTGATCGCTACGGAAGTGTCATGCTGTACGTTTCTCTCGAAAACGAGGAGCCGATACACCTTGTTCAGGTGAAGGCTGGCAAGCGCGGTCGCCTCATCGCTATCGTGAAAGAAACCAGACAGTCACGGCATATCGGCGACCTCTTCCACGGCGTGTTCCCGAAGACCCCAAAGGTGGGTCAGAAGATCACGCTCGGCGAAGGTACGCTGTTCTTTGAGGGCAATGCGGTTGGCCTTCAGCCGGATGATGGACGCGACACACAATGGCTCGATATGCGTGCGCTCTATAATGCACACGAGCAGACCGTCGCCCTGTGTTTCGAGGAGTTTCCGGCCAACTAATAAGCGAGAACAGTGCTTTCTCGTCATGCAACGCGTCATGTCTTCGGACCTCTGGCGCGTTTTCCTTTTCCAAAAAAATTTCAAAAGGGCTCAAATATAAAATAAAAAAATATTTTTGAACAAAATTTCGTATAACGGGCGCGGCGTATGCGATGTAATTGGAGCCACGCCTTAGCGTGGTGACAATTATTTCGCATAAGCCGAGTTCGGCGCTGTCGCGAGCGGAGCGATGCGGCAGTGACGAATGAGGCTGTCAAGCTGCGCCCGTTCAGTGCCAGAGTGAGCGAAGCGAGCGATGGCGCTGAACGTTTCTGTGTATCTGAAGTTTTTGCTTCGCTTCCCATATTATATCAATAAAGAGAAAAGAAGCAAAAATTTGGGTGAAATGAAAAGGAATTTAACAAATAATTTCCTTAATTTGAGCCATTTTTTGGGATTTTTTGGGAAAAATAGTTGACATAATCATTATTTTCTGCTATACTTGCTTGAAGTTAATTTTGTGTAAAATTGTTCAAAAAAACACGAGGGAGGTTCATTATTATGGCCAACAAGATGTGTTCACAGTGTGGAAGACAAGGTTATAGAAAATTCTGTGATAACTGTGGTGGCGAAATGGTGCCAATGACAACATGCAACTGGTGTGGTACGGAACTGTGGAAATTCACGAAGTATTGTGGGGGTTGTGGAAGATCAAAGCATGATGCAACCACTACATTTCCGCCACCGCCACCGCCAAGTAAAATCAAGCTGTTCTTTGTAAATTTATTCTGCAAAACCGACAAAAATACCGCGGAATAAAATGTGCGAGAATTTGCACACGACGGTCTTCAGCCAAAACTGAAGGCCGTTTTCTTTTCCCAAAAAATCCCAAAAAATGGCATTTGAAATTGTAAAGATTATTTGTTGAATTCCTTTTCATGAAACCAGGTACACAGTGTTAGACGATGTTTTGCCGATTTTATATATCAAATTTTATTATTTCAAAATACTTTTTTACCAGCACAAACATTTTTTACAAAACAATTATCGGCAAAATTTTGTCTAACGTTTGTACATATCTGAAGTTTTCCGAAACGTAGTGAAGGAAAATTTGAGCGGAGGAAAATTTTCAAAATTTGTTTTAATCCTTTCCTTCCCACTCTTGAAAGAATTCGTCTAAAAATTCTTCCATCACTTTATGTCGCTTCTCGGCAATTTTTTTCGCAGTTTCAGTATTCATCAATTCTTTCAAGAGTAGCAATTTTTCATAAAAATGATTCACTGTGTGACTTTGATTGTTTTTGTACTGCTCAAAAGATTCGTGTTTTTCAGGTTTAATTTCGGGATTATACATTTCTCGTCCTTTCGCACCACCGTAGGCGAAGGTTCTAGCAATTCCAATAGCACCAATCGCGTCTAATCGATCAGCGTCTTGAACAACCATACCCTCGATTGTTTTCATCTCGGTCATGACGCCCGCTCCCTTGAACGAAGCGTCTTTGATGATTTGGCAAACATGAGAAATCACCGCCTCATCAACCTCTAATTTTTCTAGCCACTCTCTTGCCAACTGCGGACCGACATCGTCATTGCCATCGTTGAATTTCCAATCAGCAATATCGTGTAATAACGCAGCAAGTTCAACGACGAACAAATCTGCGTTTTCATGTTTGCCAATGTGAACAGCATTTTTCCACACACGATAAACATGCCACCAGTCATGACCAGAACCTTCGCCGGTGAGTTTAGTTTTGATATAGTCAGCAGTTTGATTTACGATTTGTTCCTTATTCATTTTTATGAAAAATTGCTTTAATAAAAGAGGATTAAAATAGATTTTGAAATTTCCTGTAGCCAGATATGGGCTGTTATACGCTGTCGCGAAAAGCCTCATTCCTTAATTGTATTTCTGCATTTATAATTTTGGCGATTTATTTTTCTTCAAATTTTACTATCCATTTTACTGCTGCTGTTTGTTGAGTCGGCGTAAAGCCTGATAAATGAAATGCATATCCCTTATCCCAATCACCAGCATCAACCCATCCCCCATCAAAATGAGCCACAAGACCACTCTGATCAAGTATGTCAAAACTTTTATAGCCATCATAATCTGGATTTTCTGTGACTTGCGTGCCAGCATGGAGAAGTTCTGCAATTATCTTTTTTGCATTCTCATTAACAAAGGCTTCATATTTTGGAAGTTCTTCGTGGCAGAAATCTTCAAATTGCTGCCATTGTTCAGTATCTTTTTGCCAGGGATTAAATTTCTTTAATTCAATTGAGGTTTCTATCTTTGCTTCGCGCCTATCTTCTAATGCATTTTCTCTTACATTTTTAAAATCCGTGGCTCTTTGCAAGTGCTCTTTATTTGGGCCAACTTGTTCTAGCCCCATCATTTTTTCACTCATAAATTTTTTACTTAAATTAATTATCTATTACATTTGAGTTATTCTCGACCTGCATCCGCATTTCGCCAAAATTATTAAATGAATTAATAAAGAGAGGTTTTTTGCGATTGCGCATAACGGGCGCGGCGTATGCGATGTAATTGGAGCCACGCCTTAGCGTGGTGACAATTATTTCGCATAAGCCGAGTTCGGCGCTGTCGCGAGCGGAGCGATGCGGCAGTGACGAATGAGGCTGTCAAGCTGCGCCCGTTCAGTGCCAGAGTGAGCGAAGCGAGCGATGGCGCTGAACGTTAGGCATATCCGAAGTTTTTCTGTAGCTTAGCGGAAGAAAAATTTGGGAGAGAAAATTTTGCTTTCCTTGATTTTATTATAAAGTGCAAAATTTTTGAACCGGATATGCCTTGTTATGTGATGTAAAATTCTTTTTCTTTTTTAAATTTGCTTTTATTCTAAATGATAAATAAGTTTTTTTGTTTTTGATTTTGGGCAGAGGGGTAAGGGGTGAATGCCCAAAAACAAAAACTCCTTATTGTAGTATTGTATTATGAATTTAAAATCGGATTCATGATACTACCTAGCTCTTCTATGTTTTTCAAATCTTCTTTGCTTGTTAAATATTCCCATATTTTTTTAACATTTCTTGCGCTATTGTCCTTTTTGAAATCATCTGAATAATAATTTTCCGGTGTTCCATTTTTTAATACAAAAATATTTATTTTTGCCAACTCAGAAATTTTATCTGTTATTTTTTTATTATCAATTTTTTCAATATTTGATAAAACAAACTCCGTTCCTGGCTGTCCAGCACCAGAAAAGCCGATATCTTTCCTAAAATCATCAATAAAATCAGAGTCAACAGAAACAGTTTTTAACAACTCCTTAAAATTTGTATCAAAGAGACAATCCAAATCACAGATAACAAAAATTTTCTTGAATCCCATAAGTTTGAAAAAGTTATACGATACATGAAAATTACTATTTCCTCCCCCAACAGTTTCGACAAAGGAAACTAGTCCGTTTTCTTCTTTTTTCAATAATTCCAATACGGTTGGATAAAAACCGCTATCCTCCCTTCCTTCAACAACTACCACAATGTCTGAAAACAGACTTATTAAATTTCCAGTGTGCGATAAAGAATTTTTAACGACATCATAGTCTTTCTTTTTAAATTCATCATGATTTTTCTGTGGTCCGCAACACTTGGATCCTTCTTTATCATTACGAAATATTTTTCTATAACCGCCCAAAAGCTTTTCGGTCAAAACGAATGGTGAATGGGTTGTTGCAATTGTTTGATATTTTCCAGCCATTTTTTCCATGCTTTCAGCTAATCTTTTTTGAGCAGATGGATGCAAAAACGCTTCCAGTTCTTCAATTAAAAATATTGGTGCTGGTTTTGTTTGGCTTGAAGAATTGTGCTTGGATAAAAGACGAATTAAAGCAAAGAGAGCCGTTCTCTGGAGTCCATGTCCTTTTTGCTCAATATCGCAATCGTGAAACCCATCATGAAGGTTAATTTTCATTCCTTTGCCGATAAAACTTGAGTCTGGCAAAGTGAATTTTATTGATGGCTTTGTTGTAGAAAATTCACCCATCATTTCTTCAGCAAAATCATTTTCTAGATTTTTTAAATCTTCCGATCTGTCTTTTTCTTCGCCATGTAAAAATTTATCGATTGGCTCAAATGCTGTATCAATCTTTGACGATAAGGAAGTAAAAAACTGTTGCATTACTTCTTTTTTTATTTTTGATAATGCTGTTGAAGCTTTTTCTTGCAGTTCGTCAGCAGTGTCTGCAGTAGCAGGAATAAAAATAGTTTCTGGAAATAACTTTTTACAGTTTGTTGACCAACCAGTCGGATTTACGGTTTCACTATTTGAAGGATCAATAAGAGATGTTTCGCCTTGACCGTCTAAGTTTATAGTTAAACGCAACTGAATTAAATTGTCACTGTTAATTAATTTTTCAACAGCCTCTTTGTGTTTACTGTCTTTCAGCTGTGGCGTATATTTTTCTACACCCTCAAACCATCCGTCAATAACAATTGGGTTTTCCTTATTATTTTGAATTTCTTTGACATTTCCGTATGTTTTTGAAAAACTAAGCAAATGGTCAACCGCTCTTAAATAATTAGACTTCCCATAATTATTTTTTCCAACAAAAAAAGTGAAGTCATTAAAAATAACCTCATCATTTATAATCGATTTAAAATTTTGTATAACAATTTTTTTAAGCTTCATGCTAAATAATTTTTTCTAAAATTATATTCAAAACCTTTTCTGAATCATTTTTCAAATTATGTTCCCAAATTCTAAATATATTCCAACCCTGTTTTTTGTAATATTTACTAACCTCCTGGTCCCTTTCTCTATTGCGTTCAATTTTTGTTTCCCAAAATTTTTTTCGAGTTTTGGGTATTGAGCTGTGTTTTTTGCATCCGTGCCAAAAACAAGAATCTATGAAAATTACGGTTTTGTATTTCGGCAAAACAATGTCAGGCTTGCCGAAATATTTTGTTGAGTTTTTACGATAACGGAATCCCGCTTTCCACAATTTTTTCCGAAATTCAACTTCTATCTTACTGTCTTTACTTCTAACTTTTGACATTATCTCACTGCGCTTCTTTTTGGAAAAAATATCAGCCATACCCGTTTTATTTCAAAAACCTGATTTGCAAATTCAATTTAAAAAACAGTTTGCCATTTTCTTCATATAATTCACCATAGCCATACCTGGTCGTGCTTGGTGCATCAAATCTGGTATTTTCATATAAATAGGAACGAAACTCATCTCTGTTATACAAGTGATAGCAAACAACATCGCCGTTTTCTTTTACCACAATATAACCTCCGTGTGCCTTTGAAAATCCGTCCCATGGTTTACTTGGCACCATTCCGAGCGCAACCGCATCCAGAAAGTTTTTAATTTTGTATTCATAATTTGTCAGCGATAAACCAAATTTTTTATTGATATTCTCATTCTCGGACAGCTCTTTTGTCAAATCAGCAACCGTTCTGTGTGAGTTTGAAAAAAAGTCCAAAAGCATTTGGGCTATAAATTCAGGCAACACTGTGTCAATCATTTTCATATTGAATCCAAATTGTTCATTTGAAACACCCATGTATTCAAAAGTTCCGCCTTGCTCCGCAATTTTTCTTACACGGTCGCGAATTTGAGCTTTTGTTTGAATTGCATTAACTTCTGAAACATTCCCACTGAATCCTTTAATTTCATAAATGAAATTTGTTGTTTGCCCGGGATTCAACAATGTGGAGGCACCACCGACCATGGACTTTATGGAAAAACCGAGCATTGGCATTGTTTTTGAAATTCTATCGTAAATAATCGCCACTAAATCGGCTTTTTTTGCATTGCTGGCTTTGACTTTTGTGCAAAGCAATTCTTTCATCAACTCTTGCGCTTCGGGAATATTGAAAGAACGACTTTTTTCGTTTTTTATTCTTTCAAATATTTTTAAAGTTTTTTCCTTGAGTGAATCGGTTTTAAACTCTTTCAATAGCCTACCATCCTCATCGGTTATCAAGACTTGAGTTGCCGACTGGGAAATATCGTAAATTTTAGTCGATTCATCTTTTTCCTCCCTGATAATTTTATGAAAAACAAAAAATTTCCCGTCAATTATTTCGAGATTTTTATCAGCGGCAAAAATTTTTCTTTCATCTAATATTTTTAGGAAAGCGTAAAATTCCGACCATTCTCCTTTATTATTTCCTTTTTCCATGTTTTTTTAATGTTTTAACAATTTCCTCGGCCACCGCTTGAATTGCAGGGACGGCAACAGAATTGCCAAGTTGTTTCATGGCTTGAACTCTTGAGAAGTTCGGTGGAAATTCGTACCAATCGGGAAAGCCCTGCATTTTTAATCCTTCTTTCGGTCCAAGCTGAACAATTTTTCCATTAACTCGATAAGCATCCCAATTTCTACGATCGGTTATTTTGCTTCCGCGCCCACCAACACGCAAAGTAAATCCAATGTCTTTATCGCATTTTCCGTTGAATATATCCGACAAGGTGTATTTTAGTTCTTTCACTGGCTCGGGAAACTTGAAATGTATCGTTTTATCTTTGAATCCAACCATAAAAAGACGTGGGCGATGTTGCGGCAAGCCAAAATCGGAAGCCTTAACTACTTGAGGGAAAAAAGAATATCCCAACTCCTCCTTGATAATTCTTTCTATGGTTTTAAATGTCTTTCCATCGTCATGACTCAATAAGCCACGTACATTTTCCAGAAAAAAAGCCTTTGGTTTTTTTTCTTTTATAATATTTACAATATCAAAAAACAAAGTTCCGCGAGTTTCGCTAAACCCTTTTTTAAAACCGGCCTGAGAAAATGGCTGACAAGGAAATCCCGCAGTCAAAATATCAAAATCAGGGATATCTTTAGGTTTAACTTTCGTAATATCTCCGATAAAATTTCCGGAATCAAACATTTCGGGAGAAACCTTGTAAAGATTGTGTCTGTATGTTTTTTGAGCAGGTCCGTCCCACTCGGACACGAAGACACATTCTGCTCCAGCATTGTGAAATGCTATATGAAAACCGCCAATTCCCGCAAATAAATCTATGAATTTCAATTTATTGTTTTTCTTTTGTATCATTGAGTTTTTGTTATAAAAATATGATTGATTTGCATCTACCAATAAATCGAACAGAGAAGCTTGAGATCCTTCTGCGACATATTCCGTGTTCGTCAGCTCGGTATTTTTTAGATCACCAAGTATGCTATGTACTCCGTTTTTTGCTACAATCAGAAAATCAACAACATTTACGCCCATCAATTGACCTGCTTCAATAATTCTTTTTGCAACTTGTTTATCTTGCTCGCTTGGACTTGAATCACCGGAAGGATGATTATGGACAAGTATCACTCCTGCGGCGTGCATTTCCAGTCCTGGGGCGAAAATTTCTCTTGGATGAATAATGCTTTTATCAAGGGTGCCAATTGAAATTGTCTCTTTTTTTATCAAGGCATTGCGAGCATTGAGATAAAGGCAAATCAGATGTTCTTGCTTTTTATCCTTCAAATCCGAAACAAGAGCGACAGCGTCTTGCGCAGATAAAATCAAATTATCCAGGGAGTTTTGCTTGTTAAAAATCCTTCTCGTCAAAGCAAGTGCCGATGAAATTTGCAATGCTTTCGCCTGTCCGATTCCCGAAACTTGCATTAAGTCATCGACCGAGACATTTAACAAATTATCACCAAATTTCCTTAAAATCTTTTGTGACAATACCTTTACATTCGTCCCCTTGATTCCGCTACCAAGCAAAATAGCCAAAAGCTCGCTATCAGTTAGCGCATCAGGCCCTTTTTCCAGAAATTTCTCTCTGGGGCGATCAAATTTTGGGATATCTTTAAGCTTTGGCATAATTTAATAATAGCAGATTTAACTGCATATATTATAGCGTATTTTATAATAAAAATAAAATCGTCTTTTTTGCGATTCCAGGAGCAAAAAAGACACCTTATACCCCTCTATAAAAGATAAAAAAACTTATTTTTCCTTATTATAAAAAAGCAAATTTAAAAAAGAAAAAGAATTTTATTTCACATAACGGGCGCGGCGTATGCGATGTAATTGGAGCCACGCCTTAGCGTGGTGACAATTATTTCGCATAAGCCGAGTTCGGCGCTGTCGCGAGCGGAGCGATGCGGCAGTGACGAATGAGGCTGTCAAGCTGCGCCCGTTCAGTGCCAGAGTGAGCGAAGCGAGCGATGGCGCTGAACGTTCGCTTGTATCAGAAGTTTTTGGCCCTCTTCCTTAGTGTAATATAAAAGAAAAAGAGAGGCAAAAATTTGGGTGGAAGAAATTTGTACTCCTTGAAATATAATTGAGCAAATTTCTGGAACCTGATACGAGCCGTTATGTGATGTTAATTTTTCCGCCCAAAAATTCTTCCTTTCTATCATTAAGCTCGTTCTTGGCAATATCCTTGGCTGACTCGAAGAAGAAAAAATTTTTTTCATCAATCCGCTTCATCATTTTGTCATAAAGAAAATCGAACGTGAAATTATTTCGCTTAAGGTCGGCTTCAAAACCTGTCTTGGAGTAACGCCACAACTTGTCTGCATCACGCATAGCACCGTCTTCATCTGAAAAAAATTTTTTTCTGGTGTCGTGCTGAGAGATAATTTCCAATATGGGTTTAAAAAAATTTGGGGAATAGCCTGCTTCGTTAAGTATTTTTTCTGCTAACTTCACACCCTCGTCTTGGTGCTTTATACGTACCGCATATTCCATTTCCGGCGTTTTGTTTGGGTCAAAAATAACTTGCCAATCTTCCTTGGGAAGCTGACTCCAGCCTATATCATGTAAAATGGCAGCCGGAACAATAATCATGTCGTTAACGCTCTCAGTCTCGCATAGTTTAATAGCATATTCAGTTACAATTCTGGCATGACCTTTATCGTCTCGTTTGTCTTGATAAGGGAGGGCTATTTCCCAAATTTTTTTAAATTCTTCTTTCATGTATTTTTGGGCGGAAAAATTAATTTCACATAACTCCTTTTATGCTTACTAGTTAAATTGTTGGCTTAGATTGGGTGTCATGGTATAATTTTGATGTAATCATAACGCCTTATGAATACATATTATCATAAAAATAGCAGAAAAACCACAGAAGAAAGAGAATATGTATATAATTTGGAGAGGGAATTAAAGATTCGCGGTTTTAGCAGAAGAACAACTGAATCATATTTGCTTTACAATAGGCTTTTTTTGGAGTTTATAAAAAAGAGCCCAAAGGAGGTAACGAATGATGATATTCGAAAATATTTGGAATCGATAATAGACAGAGGTTGCGCAAGTTCCACGTTAAATGTTGCGCTTAATGCCTTGAAATTCTATTATCGGGAAGTGCTCAATAGGAAGTTCTTTTTTGACATAAAATGTGCCAAAAAGACCAACTATTTACCGACCGTTCTTAGTAAGGAGGAAATCCAAAGAATGCTTGCGGTGACGACAAATCCCAAGCATCATTTTTTGATTTCGCTAATGTATTCGGCCGGACTTCGTGTGAGTGAGGTTATCAAGATACGAATGCGTGATTTTGATTTGGATAGAGGCCTTATTCTGGTGCGATGCGGGAAAGGACAGAAAGATCGCTGCACGCTTTTATCTGAAAAATTAATACCTATTTTGAAAAGACAGATGCTGCTAAAGAAACCTGCGGACTATTTGTTCACCGGGGCGCAAGGCAATGGACATCTGACTTCTGAAAGTGCCGAGAAGATTGTGAAGAAAGCTGCCGAAGAAGCTGAAATAATGAAAAAGGTTTCTTGCCATACGCTTCGTCATTCTTTTGCCACCCATTTACTGGAAGCTGGTACTAATATACGATATATCCAGGAGCTTTTGGGGCATGCAAAGCTGGAAACGACCCAAATATACACGAAAGTCACAAGTAATAATCTGAAAAATATCAAAAGTCCGTTGGAATAATAATATATGAAAAACAAGGAGTTAAAAGTTGCTTTGGTGCATGATTTTCTGAGCCAATATGGTGGGGCGGAAAGGGTTTTGAAGGTGCTTTCAGAAATGTATCCGGAAGCCCCGATTTATACGTTGTTATACGACAAGGAAAAAATGCGTGGCCTGATTGATCCAAAGCGGGTGAGGGTTTCCTATTTGCAAAAATTTCCCGGTTTCTTGCGAAGGCGCCACAGATGGCTCTTGCCATTTTTTATGGTTGCGCCGGAGGCATTTGATCTTCGTGACTTTGATGTGGTTATTTCTTCTTCCGGAGCTTGGACCAAGGGAATCGTGACCAAGCTGGACACGATCCATGTTGCATATTTACATTCCCCAATGCGCTTCGTGTGGGACTATAACGACAAATATGCAAAGGAGATCAAGCAAAAGAGGCTTTCCTTTTTGGCAAGAATCGCACTTAGTTATGTGCGGGTTTGGGATCGTTTGGCTGCTGATCGTCCTGATTTCTTAATTGCCAATTCGGAATACACACAAAGGCGTATTGAAAAATATTACAGGCGAGACAGTCGAGTAATTTATCCACCTGTTATACAAAAAACAACAGGCAACATGCAACAGGTAACAAATATTAAATCGTCGGGCGGTAACTATTTTTTGGTGGCTTCCAGGTTATCGCCGTATAAGCGCATCGATATTGTAGTGGAGGCGTTTAATAAGTTGGGATTGCCGTTGGTTGTTGTCGGAGAAGGGGAGCAATTTGAGTATCTGCAAAAAATTGCCAAACAGAATATTAAAATACTTGGCTGGAAAAAGGATGATGAGCTGTCTGAATTGTATGCAAATGCTCGCGCGTTTGTTTTTCCCGCCGAAGATGATTTTGGCATTACGCCCGTGGAGGCGATGATGCACGGTGTGCCGGTAATTGCCTATCGTGGCGGTGGTGTTTGTGAAACTGTACTTGAAGGAGTTACGGGAGAATTTTTCGATGCTCAAACGCCTGAAGTATTGGCAGATGGCGTGCGGAGGTTTTTGGAGAAAGAATCGAAATACGATAGGGAGGTTATCAAAAATAGAGCGGGGGAGTTTGGGGGAGGAAGGTTTGAGAAGGAGATCAGTGAATATATTGAAAAAATAGTATGAACCACTGATTATCACCCCGCAAAAAAGCTTCACTTTCAGCGGGGCAGGCATGATTAAAGTGATTTCACTGATATTCCTTAATCATGTGTAATCAGGAAAATCAGTATTAATCAGTGGTTCTGAATTTATGATTTTTATCGGTAATAAAAAAATAGTTGATCTTCTGGGGCGGAGTTTGCAAGAAGGTAATGTTGCACAAGCTTATCTTTTTTCCGGACCAGAGCATGTGGGCAAAAAAACTTTGGCTGAGGTTTTCGCACTTTCTTTGATAAGCGGGATAGATAATCTTGATTTCTCTTTGAAAAACAGTGGGACATGTGCGATGGATTTGGTTTTGGTTGAACCAGAGCGTGAAGAGAAGAAGGGAATAATAAAAACAAGGGATATTTCAGTGGAAAAAGTTCGTGAGGCCCAGGAACTTTTGGCGCAATACCCTTATGGGGGCAAGAAAAAAGTACTAATTATCGAAGATGCGCATCGTTTGACGACCGGAGCGCAGAATGCTCTCCTTAAGACTATGGAAGAGCCAAATTCTTCTTCAGTATTGATTTTAGTGACACATCAGCCGGGGAGAATATTGCCAACTTTGCATTCGCGTATGCGTAGCGTCAAGTTTTCGTTGGCGGGAGATGATGAAATTATAGTTAGCGAAACGGCCAATCTGGCAATGGGTAGACCAGGAATGGCTAAATTATTGGGAGAAGACACTGAATTGTGCGAAAAAATGCAGGAAGGCGAAGTTTTTTTCCGAAAGATTGGCAATATGAATATCAGTGATAAGCTTGCTTATGCTGAAAAGATAGCTAAAGACACGGCGGGCGCAGTAGCTGTCTTGCAACTTTGGCTTTGGATAGCAGAAAAGGAAATTAACAATTCTGCGGATAGGTCTTATGTGGCTATATTTAATAAAAAGGTGGGAGCGATATCTAATTGCATTGAAATATTGGAAAAGACCAACGCCAATTCAAGGTTGGCGATAGAAAATCTTTTACTTGGGCTATAAATCCTGCGATGGCGACTCCAATTTACCAATAAACACTCGAATGACTTGAATATTGGGGTCATTAGAGTGACAAATTAGCGTATTAGAGTCGCATTTATATGCAAATGTTTATAAAAAAGAAAAAACAAAAAAGGAAAGTGCCTGAAGGTTGTCAGGTGGTGCGGTTGGAAAGCAGAAAAAAAGATATTCCTGTTCGTCTTTTGTCACGGGTCGTTTTTATTTTTGTTGTGACTATTTTTTTTGTGGCCTGCGGATGGGTGATGTTTTTTTCTCCCTACATGCAAGTGAATAGTATTTCCTTGGAAGGAGTGGAAACTTTGTCCGGTGAAGATATATTATCTTCCTCTAAGGGCATATATGAAGGGAAATATTTCGGTTTTTTGCCGAAAAATAATTTATTGCTTTTTCCTGAAAGAAAAATGGAAACTATCTTGAAACAAAATTTCCGCAAAATAAGTGAAATCAATGTGGAGCGCATTTTTCCCAACGGGGCGCGGATAAAACTCAAAGAGAGGGATTCCCTTTTGGTTTGGTGCAGCGGAGGTCCTTGCTATATCATAGATGAAAACGGCTATGCTTATACGGGAGCCGATTTTGAATCACCGGAAATCGCTCAGAACAATCTGATCGTGGTTACAAATGTTGGTGCCAAGCCTGTGGATTTGGGCGAGCAAGTGCTCAAGTCTGAATACATTGATTTTATTATTAACGCTCGTCACAAGCTCTTGGGCGAGCAATCCTTTGATATGTCCGGAGAATGCTTCACACCTTCGGCTTTGGCAGAAGAAGTTTCCTGCAAAACGAAAGACGGAGTCAATATTTCATTGTCCATGACGTTGCCACTTGAAGAAACCATGAAAACATTGGCTTTATTCATGAAAAAAGAACTTAGTGCTGACGCTAAAGCGCAATTGGAATATTTGGATCTTCGTTTTGAAAATCGTGTCTACTATAAGTTGAAGGGTGAAAATCCGGAAGAGCAAGGAGATAGTGAATCTATGGTTGCAGGAGAGGAGACGTCAAAGCAAGAAACAGAGGAAAATAAACAGAAGACGGAAAAAGCGAATAAGAAGAAACAATAATGAGTTCAACTGAATCTATTTTCTTTTTAGGCACACACTTGTCCGAAAAACTATGGACAAGTGCTCAGATTAGCTCTCGCTAAAACGGCCTAAAAAGAAAATAGCCTAGCTCTAATTTAAAACTTATGATTTCATGATGGTCGTCATTTGAGCATAAGTTTGATAATTAATAAAAAACAGGCAATCTTGCGATAGCCTGTTTTTATTTCGCAGAATGTTACAACTGCGGAGTTTCAGGGATGTAGTAGACGAAGATGGAATCACCGACTCTGGTAACCGGAGTGTAATTGAGGATCCAGTCATAACTCATGTCACCCGGATTCTTTTGCTTGTGGGTGCTTTCTTGCAGGAATCCGACGGAGATTGCATACCAGCCAGCTTCCGGCGCGAGGTCGGCATGCCAGGAAACATATCTGTCTCCGAAATAGTATTGGGGGTTGGAGCCTCCAAAATAATCGACACGAATTTTATCAATAGGGGCATCCGGATGTTCCGAATCGTATTGGGCAACCCAATTGCGCAGTCTCTTAAGATCTTGTCCCCAGTCGGCATTTGAATCTGTGACGTATTGGTAGCCGTTTTTGGGACCACCTACAAGTTCATTGAAATAAGACATGTAACTTGGAAAGAAGATGATAGGTTCAAGGATCACCCATACCATGATGACGCCGAAAGCGGCGTAGGCTACTTTTTTGGTTGGAGTTGAAAGGGAACGCAGGAACTCAAATATTTTTTTAGCAGAGAGGAGGTATAAGAATGGCAAAATTGGGAAAAGATGTCTGAAACCGATATTCAGATTGCCGGTAATGCTTACGTAGGCATATAGCAAGACGAAACCGATCATGGAATATTGAGCCACGCCAGTTCTCAGATAGTTGAGAATTACCGACCATACTTTTTTCAGGATATTTCCTTGAGCTGCAGCTACGTGTTTTGCGAATTGCCAAATTGTGATGAGTAGTCCCGAAAGCAAAAGCAAAAGCATTGGCAAAGTTTCCTTGATCAGATAAACGACAGGGAAATATGCCTTTGAGGCGTGATTGGAAACTTCCCCAAGGAAGTAGAAGGTGTTTCCTCCGGTGACGCGGATGAAGACCATGAACACTCCCAGGAAATATTCGCTAAGCGGTTTGAGTACGGGGATGTTGCTGGTATAGATCACGAAAGCTTTGGCATATTTTCCAGCTCCCTTATCACTGAAGACGTAATTGGAAATGTCGTGAAGTTTCTCAGGTGGCATGGAAATGGTGTTGTATACATACAGCACCCAAATTAAGATGAAACAGATAACGACAGCTACGGCATATTTCAAGACATATTCAAAAAATTTCTTTAGGGAATATTTCCATTGCGGAGTCGGGTCATTGTCCGGTTTTTTCTGGGCGAAAGCATAGATAGTGATTATCAAGCCGAACATTGGAAATAGCATGACTGCCGAAAATTTTGTCAACTGGGCAATTCCCAAAAAGATTCCAGCAAGAAGGGTGTTTTTCCAAGAAGGGCGCTTGACGAAGTGGACGAAATAATAGAACGAAATGAAAATAAAGGCTGCGATTCCAATGTCTGTGGTCACATAATGACTGTGACCCAGAATGTTTGGATTGAAAGCATAAAGAGTGAGAGCTATCAGACCTGCTGCTGTTCCGGCCATTTCGCGGGTCCAGCGGAACATAAAGAAACCAAGCAGTGCACCGACGAGGATTATTGGGAAACGAGACCAAAAAGTGATTGCATCTGCGTCATTGGTGTGCAGGAAGGTGTTGCCCATATACCATTGGGCATTCACGCCTTCGGTCCATTGAGGATCGTCTGTCGGGAAATTAACGTCGAGAAATTGCAAGGGTATTCCTGCCAAGTCTTTTAGCAATGGCGGGTGTTCTGGGTTAAGTCGCATGTCGTGATATTTGACGTAGCTATATCCCGAGGGGATGTGTGCTTGTTCATCCATGGTCGTCGATTCTTGACGGGATACAACCAGGGAAATGGCAATAAAGGCCGTCAGGATTGCACCTACAATATACGGCGCGAATTTCTTGATTCTTTGCATTTTTTTATTGTTAATTATTTTATTACTTAATATGGATTACGATGAAATCGGATTGCTTGCCGGGCGCATAGTCTATTCTTTCAACAGAGGAATTCGGATAGTTTAATTTCAGTTGGTTTACAATTGCTTGGTCATATTTCATCAGGATCACTTCTGAAGGATTTTTTAGTTCAGGTAGGAAATTGCAGCTGGAATCGATTCCTTTCACCAAAAAAGAGATGTTTTGAACTTTTCCTGCAGTAAGATATTTGATCGGTTCTGCTGTTACTGGTAATTCATCATTCATTTCCTTACCTCCCGCGTTGGCAATGACATATTTTTTCGTTTCCGGCGGAAGAGCTATCAGATACTTTGCCATGTAAGTGAACTTTGATTCGAATGATGCATAATGGTTGGGATTATTGCCGAAAAAGACAAAATATTTGATAGGATCAAAAAGGCCGACAAAAATGAAGGATCCCAATAAAATTGCAACAGCAAAAGATTTGAAGCCCATGCCGTATTCCTTGGTCCTGGCCAAAATCCAAAGCACAGGGATAGTGGCAATAATGAATACAACAGGTATTGTGCCGATGGCGCGCAGGGCGTGCGGATTGCCTTCGTAGGCTAGAAATTCCGGGATGAGCAAAACGATTAGCCAGGCAAGCAAGAAAATGTAGATGGCGAGTTTTTCATCGCGGATTTTTTCAACAAACCTGAGCCAGAATAGGCGTACAATCTTCACGATAATATAAATAAGTCCGATCAGGAAGGAGATGCCGACCAGTGGGTTCAAAATTGGATAGGGTGGATAGTTGTGACGCCAATTCTGGTCTCCCCAGAAGTTGTATTTGGCTAGAGAAAGTCCGAAAGTTTTAACCAAAGTTCCCAAGAGGTTTCCCTTGTTTACGTCGGGATTAAGCACGCTTATGCCGCCAGTACGGGAAGCATAGTGTTCCGGATGGAAATAGAAAAAGTCTAAAAGCATAGGCGCCGCAGTAATCATCATTGCTATGGTAAAGACAAGGATGTGTCGCCAATAGGTCTTCAAGAAATTTTCATATGATATGATCAATGCTGCTAAAAGCGTTACCATGACCAAAGGTGAAACGCGGAAAGCGATGTAGGTATGCACACCCAGACCGAAAATGAGACCGGAGAAAATGAAATCGCTATATTTTTTGGTACGCAAACCCCTAAAAAGAAAATAGAAAGTGAAAGTCAAAATTAACGGAACCATGTTGGCGCGGAAGCCTATGCGGGAAAAATTGATCGCCCAATATGAGAAGGCAGTGAAATAGGAAGCGATAAGTCCGGCACGGGTGCTTTTGAACAGTTCTTTGGCAAGCAGAAACACGCCGAAAGCGGTCAAAGCGCCGAAAAGAATCGACCAGAATTTTAGTCCGAAGATGGTGTTACCGAAAATCTTGATGGTGAATGCTTGCAGGTTTATGAATAATCCCTCACGGCCGTAATTGTTTTCATAAAAAAGTTTGTAATCCTCGGTGGCATTTGCTTTGAGGGCGTCGATGCCGTTGACTGCTTCGTCAGGATATAGTCCGGCAGGGATATTGTCGATGTCATATGCTCTCAAAAAGAGCGCAGCACCAAAGATCAGGAGGGCAAGGATCCAAGGCGCAATTTTTTTTAGGTTTTCCATTTTTGTTTTTCCCTACAAATTACGAATATATACAAGTATACGAATATATAAATCGTAATGCCAGGTAATTTCTTTATACTTTGATATTACCATATTTTTGTGCAATATTCCACAAGGGCGGGGTTATGCACAAGGATAAATTTTGTGCGGATGGAATTTTTTTATGGTATAATTATTGCAAGCCGATACGAAACTACGAATGCGATATGAATCTACGAAATTTTGAATCGAAGTAGGTTTATTTGGTGTTTGAATAATAAATTTATATGGCAAAAGCAAAATCACAACTTAGTAATGAGGGAAGATGGGCGGTTGAAGGAAAGAGAGGTAAAAAAGAAAAAACTAAAAAAAATACTGGCAAAAGCAGAATGAGAAAAAACGCCGATGAAGAATATGAGATAGATAAGTCAAAAAGTTTGGGTGCCGCTGGGGCTGATTTTGATGTGCCAAAAGAGGAAAATAAATTAGGAAAAGTTCTGGATGCGATTGGAGAATCTATTGAAAAAGGTAAAATTGTTGATGGAAAATTGGAAGATGCTAGCAGTGTCGAAGTTGATGGAGGCAAAGAAGGAATGGGCATGAAAGAAGTATTTGAGCTTGCCGAAAGGAAGGTTCTTGCGGAAATAAGGATCGCTATTGACCAGGCTATTGCTGATAGTGGTGAAAATGATAAATGGCCCGAGAGCGGCAGAGAGATTTTGGCGGATAATTATCTTCAGGAAGTCAAGCAATATGGAGGTGAATATGGTGTTAATTTATTGAAGAATTTATGCGAAAAAATCACGATTGATGGAATCGAGGTTGATCTTGCTGAAGCTGATAAGGAAAATATCCAAAGAATAGTGAATAAAAAATTTTCTGAATACAAAAATAGCAATATTGAAAAGGCGGCTGCAAATGGAGACGTTGCTTTGGAAGGAAATAGACTTGTTTTAGAAAAGGCCATAAGTGGAATTGAAGAGATGACCGTTGAACAATTTGAAAAAGCATATGGAGTTATAGGAGAACACACTAATAAGAAAGGAGAAGTGGGCAAGTCTGATTATGCTTTTGATTACAGAGATCTTTTTGAATATTGTATTAAATATTTGGAGCAAGAGCATGATGATAAATCTTCTAATGAAGAAGAAGATTACTACAATCAGGTTTTTACCAGTGCTGAAAACGTTAATGATGAAAAAAATCTCGATAAATTGGTCGTCGTAGAAGGTGAAACGTATATAGTGCCAAAAAATCAGGAAAATGACCTGGAAAATATTTTTGAAATGAGTGCCGAACAAGAGAATTTTCTTATGGATTATATCAAAGGAATCAGAGAGGATCTTGAAAATGATGAAGGACTTAGGGAAAAATATCCTTTCGAATTTCCTCGAAAGCAAGTGATTATCGGGTTGATGAGGGCGGAGGCGTTTATGCTGATTAGGGAATATTATGCAAATAAAGCGCAGGAGATTGCTTTGGGTGAGCAAACTGTTTCAATCGACGCTTTTGCTGAAAAAGGGACTAAGAGAATATTGAAAAAGATTATAGCAGAAAAAAATGTTGGCGCTAAGTGAGCATGTTTTGAAATGAAAAATGTAAATTTTGAAAATGACTGACAATATAAGCGAAATTCCTTTAAGGGAGGAAACTAAAAAAAAGATGGCTGCGCGAAGAGAGTCCGCATTGGCCGCGCTGAAGGCTTCTGAAAATAAACCGGATGAACCTGCGGTTGTTTCGTCGTCTGTTGATGGGGTAGATAGTTTATCGTTGCAGAATTTTGGTGGAAATAGCGGTTTGGGAAATTCGCCCGAAGCTGTAGTTGAATTATCTCAAAAAGATGAACCCGAGATTAGTTTGGTTGATTCTGCTAAAGAAGAGAAAGCTGAGAAAAAGGAAAATCCATTTACAAATCTTGCAGATGAGATAATTAAAGGAATAAATGCCCGCCCTTTTACTGCTGGTGGTCCGCTTATTGACATTGATGTAACCTTGGGGCTTGGTAACGATAAAGTGAGGGAAATTATAAATAGCCTTTCTGTCGAGGAAAAAGAGCAAGTTGAAGAATATAGGCAGAAATCCAACGACGCAATTTTGGCAGCAATGCGTGAGTGGAATAAGGAATATAAGAAATATGATGATAGGGAGAAGGAGGAGGAAAATGGCATCGTAGATGCTGAAGAAGTATCTGTGGATGAACAGACCAAGCGTGATCGCGAAGAATTTGAAAAAAATAAGGAAAAAGCTGAGATTGTTGGGGCTGATAATAAGGAAGAGAAAAAGAAGAATCCGCTTTTGGAGAAAGTTGAAGAGAACAGAAATGACTTTGCCGATCTGGAATTTAGGAACAGACAAAGCTGGGGACCTATAAAAAAGTTCTTTAGTCTAGGAAGCGACAAAGAAAGTCCGGAGGTTGGAGAAGCTCGTTCAGCGTATAAGACTTCTTTAAAAGAATATATAAATTCAGAGGTTAAAAAACTTGAAGAAAGCGGCAAAAATGGATTGGAGCTTAAAGATGCTATTGCGGAGCTTTATACCACAGTAAATTGTAAAGAGTTTTTAAGTTTGTATGATGCTCGCACGGAAGCGAAAATGGCATACCTTGCAGAGAAAGAAGGAAAAAGTAAGGGAAAATATATTTGGGATAGTTTCAAACTCGGATCCGCAGTGATTGCTGAGAAATATAATAAACTTCCTTGGCAAGTAAAGTTGGGCATAGCCGGAACGGTATTTGCTACAGGAGCTACGGCCTTAATCGCTGCAAGAAGAATTTGGGGAGCCTTCATGATGGCCTCTGTTGGTGGTGCGCATATAGATAAAATTGCGCATATGTTTGATCAAGCGAAAAATTACAAGGAAAAGAACGAATTTGCCTTCGGTGCTGTGGAAGAAAATAATTCTGTTGATTTTGAAAAACTTCAAGATAAATTGAACGACAAGATTGATGAAATTGATGAAAAATATAGAAGGCACACAAGAAGATCGAATATAAATAAATGCATAGCCATGGTCAGCGGAATGATATTGGGATGTTCTGCTACTGCAGCAGCTGCAGATTGTTTAGGCGAAAAGATGGCAATTCCCAAGGGACAACTTATTGGAAAAATATTCGGTCCTGGTGAGTCGAAGTTGGAAACTCCGCTTACGAATTCATTTATTAAACCACAATCGGTACCGTCGCCTTTTGCAGAGCATTTGCCAACTCAAGGACCAACAGTTGCCAACGCTGGCCTGAATGAACTTGCCCATCAAGGAGAAATTGCCAAGCAGGTCGTTAGTGGGCCGACTATTGAAGCTGCAAAAGCTGCGGGAACACATTTGGAAGTGGCGGCGGAAAGTGGCAAAAGTATCGAAGGGTCGTTGATCGGTAAGTTAAAAGAATTGGGTATAAAAAATCCAGGTGCGGAAGCTCACAAGATGGTGTTGAAATATGCTGAGGAAAACAAGATTGATTTTGATAAATTAAATCATATCAAATCTGCTAATTTTGATATTTCAGTTGACGATAAAGGATTATATAGGATTGATAAATTGGACTTCAAGGGCATTGTGCATCACGCGCATGCGGGAGGCGTGGAGCATGCGCAATCTGGCGTATCATCAGTTAATCTGGAAGCCATTAACGACAGTTATTTTGAGAACGAAGTTAATGCTGCCAATCCATATGCGGGAGAAATGGAGGTGGCAAAGAGCGATTTGGCTGCTGCCGGCAGAGCCGTGGAAGAAGCTGCGTCCAGACATGTGGCGCCGCCAGGGGGTACGTTTTTGCATGATGAAAATTTCGGTCCCAAGCAAGTCATTGATTTGCATGGGCCTGATGCTGATCGTGTTGCAGTGTTGGCGGCGGATCGTGAAATGCATGCCAGATTTTTGGAGCAAATTGGAGCCAAGAGTAATACCTTTCATGACATTACCAAATCCTCGGCAAAAGAACTTGCTAAAGGTGATTTTGGCAAATGGCAAGCCATCAAGGATGCTTCATATAAAGATACTATCAATCAATATGGTATGAAAACGCGCATGACTAAATTGTTGGGCAAATTCGAGAATCTTTTGGGTAAGGAGGCTATCAAGCCGCAGGGAGGCGGCAGCGAAAAAATGGGCCACTATATAGCGCGCCTTTCCAAGATAGCAGCGGAGAGGGGTAAATAATTAAACTAATTACCCGCCTTGCATCGATGAATAAGTCATCTTGCGAGTCAAGGTGGGTGAATCTTTTACAAATTAAGAGTCACACGTTTGCCTAAATTCCAAGCAAATATATATTTTTTGCTTGCCTTTCCCTCTCGGGTCGGCCGGCAGTGCGCAAAAAATAATATTTGCTGAAATTTAAAAAATTCAAACGCGTAAGTCCTAAATTTATAAAAAATAATTTATAGTCAAAACAAATTTATGAATCAGATAACGCCGGATCAAGCTCAAGCTTTGGATCAATTGGTTAAGGAGATGGGTATCGATACTTTGCCGGAAGACAAGCGTAATGAGCTGCTCATCAAAATGACCGAAGTTCTCTTAAAACGTATTTTTGTGGAAACTATGGAGAAGTTGGGCGAAGAAGGACGCGCGGAGTATGAAAAATTTCTGGAAAATGATAATATAGATCCGAAAGAAGCGCAGGAATTTTTCAAACAGCGCATTCCCAACTATGAAGACATGATTCAACAGACAATCGATGAATTTAAGAAGGAAATGATGGAGGCTAAGGCATGAGTGTTATACTAATACGCGAATAATACCGTTAATCTCTACGAAGTAAGAATTTTGCGAAAGTACGAAGTTCAATATTAGAATTTTTTCGTACATTCGTATTTGTTCGTAATTCGTAGAAAATATTATGGAACCAGTTAAATCTAATCTAGAGCCGATCAGTGAAGATGATTTGAATTTGGAAAAGCATCTCAAAAAAGATAATGTTTTAAGTTCTGGCAATGAGACTGAACAAATGCCCGTGGCAGTGGAAAAAGAAGCGCCTCAAGAAACTGTGGCGGCTGAACATGACGGTGCTTATAATAATATTCTTTCCAAAATTCAAACTCAGCAGCAATCATTGGGTGTGGCCGCTGTAAAACAAGATGCTGACGAGGTTGCGAACAAAACAGACGCCGAGGCGCAAGTGCAGCATTTGGTGGATATAGCCATAAATAAAGGGATTACACACGCGGTAAATGTGGCCAAACACTTGGAAAGCAATTATGTGCTGGATGCTTTTCATGACAAGATGATGGCGGACGAGCTTCATGATGCCCTGGTCAAAAAAGGCATGTTGAAAGAAATCTAAAACAACGAACAATGATCACGGGAGTTATGCGTTTGCATAAATTTCAAGCAAATATATATTTTTTGCTTGCCTTTCCCTCTCGGGTCGGCCGGCAGTGCGCAAAAAACAATATTTGCTGAAATTTTGAAAATTCAAACGCATAAGTCCTGGATTAATAAAAAGGGGCTAGTGCGCTTATCGGGCGTTTTATATTCGGGTCATTTGGGTGCTATTGGTAAGTTGGAGTCGCTTTTTAAGAAAAACAAAAATGGAAACGTTTGATTTAAATTTATTTCTTGTTCCGGTTACTGGCGCTACAATATTTATAACCATAATCAGTGGTGTGCTTTTGGTGCTGAGAAGTTTTTTCCATTATCGAGCGCAGATAAATCGTTCGCTCAACATGGACATCGAAGTGGTCAAGGTGACAAAAATAAATCGCGATCATTCCCAGCAGACCCAAAATGCGCAAGCATGGAAGGATGAAATCGGCGCGATGGAACAACTACTAACCACTTTGGCGAATATTAAAGAAAAAAAATCGATTTTCAGCTATTTTCTCTATGACAATCCGCACGTAGCTTTGGAAATCGCCAATCCTTCCAATAGTGAAGAAATTTCCTTTTATCTGATCGTGCCGCGCAAATTTCGTGAAAGTGTTGAAAAACAAGTGCACAGCTATTTCCCTCATGCGGTGGTGGAAAAAGTTTCCGATTATACGATCTTTACCCCAGGAGGGTATACATCTGCGGCAATGTTGGAACTTAAGGAAAAATATGCTCTGCCGATTCAGACGTACGAGCGTATGGATATTGATCCGCTCAATGAGCTCTCCAACGCTTTGAGTAAACTGGAAACCGTGGAGGAGGGAGCTGCCGTGCAACTTATTTTGCGTCCGGCAGGGACGGAATGGCGCAATTCCGGCAGGATGATTGCGCATCGCATGCAGCAGGGAAAACGCCTCAAAGATGCGCACACCAATTCTCTGACCAAGGAAATTGCTAAGGAATCTTTCAAAGTTCTGACAAGCTCATCGGGTGGACAGCAACACCAGCCTCTTGCGCCGCAAACTGTCCAACTTACGCCCGAAGAGCAAGAATTGGTGAAAGCGATTGAAGGTAAGACGAACAAGGCCGGTTTTTCAGTCAACATAAGGTTGCTTGCTTCAGCGGCGAATCAACATCGTGCCGATGAGATTTTAGCCCATCTGGAGAATGCGTTTGCTCAGTTCGAATATGCTCAATCCAACCATTTCAAAGTAGCCAAACGTATCAAGGAAAAAAAGATATCTTTTGATTATATATTCCGTACTTTTGACGAGGAGCACGCAATGATTTTAAATGCAGAAGAAATTTCCAGTCTCTATCATTTTCCTATTTCAACCACTGAAACCCCTAAGATAAAATGGCTCAAGGCAGGTGCCGCTCCGCCACCACTTAATATTCCACAGCAAGGTATCTTACTGGGACATAATGATTATCGAGGTACTAAGACTGACATTAAACTTACGGATGGCGATAGAAGAAGACACATGTATGTGATTGGTCAGACCGGTGTGGGTAAGTCTGTGCTGCTCAAGGAAATGGCCAAGCAAGATGTGCGAAATGGTAAGGGTGTTTGCGTGATTGATCCGCATGGTGATTTTGCCACGGATGTTTTAGCGGCAGTGCCCAAAGAGCGCGCCGAAGACGTGATTTATTTTGATCCTTCAGACATGGAGCGTCCTTTTGGATTGAACATGTTGGAATATTCACGGCCAGAAGAAAAAACTTTCGTGATTAATGAAATGATCAACATCTTCGACCGCCTTTATGATCTCAAGGCAACCGGTGGGCCGATGTTTGAGCAGTATGTGCGTAACGCCATGCTTCTTATTATGGAAGACCCAGAATCAGGTTCGACGCTGATGGAAATTTCCAAGGTATTGGCGGACGAGGATTTCCGCCGCATGAAACTGACCAAATGTCAAAATCCGGTGGTGCGCGACTTTTGGATCAAAGAAGCGGAAAAAGCTGGGGGGGAAGCGGCTTTGGCCAACATGGTTCCATATATCACCTCCAAGCTTACCACTTTCATTTCCAATGACATGATGCGCCCGATTATCGCGCAGCAAAAGAGCACGCTTGATTTTCGTAAGATCATGGATGAAGGTAAGATCCTGATTGTAAATTTGTCCAAAGGAAAAATTGGTGAGATAAACAGCCATTTGCTCGGTTTAGTGATCGTAGGCAAAATTTTGATGGCGGCACTTTCAAGGGTGGATATGTCTGAAGATGAGCGAAAAGATTTTTATCTTTACATCGACGAATTCCAGAATGTGACCACGGATTCCATTTCGCAAATTCTTTCCGAGGCGCGCAAATATCGCTTGTCTCTCACGATTGCGCATCAGTTCATTGGTCAACTCAGTGAGGAAATTTCCAAAGCGGTTTTTGGAAACGTCGGCTCAATGTGTTCATTCCGGGTTGGTCCGGAAGATGCGGAATTTTTGGAAAAGCAATTTTCTCCGGTTTTCAGCGCGCAAGATATCGTCAATGTGGATAATTATAATTGTTTTGCCAGAGTTCTACTTAACAATGAACTTTCCAAGCCGTTCAGTATGAAGACATATCCGCCAACACCGGGAGACGAAAAGCTGGCGGTGTATCTCAAGGAATTGTCGCGCTTGACCTATGGTCGCGATGCGCGTATTGTAAACCGGGAAATCATGGAGCGAGTCAAACTAGCTGAGAAGTTTTAGTAAAAAACTCAAGGGATTTCAAACAAGAATTGAAATGAATCGCTGGCCGTATGAGCTGGCGATTTTTCATGTTTGCGCGGGCGTGTAAAAAATGGGAAAATACTATCAGGGTTATTTAAGGCATTTATTTAAAGTTTTAACTGGAAAATCAGGATATGAAAATAAGCCAAGCGAATCGAAAATTCTTCATGAAGTGGTTACCTTTCAATTTCTGCGATCGGAACTGTGAGAGATGCGAGCAGATGAGGGATGATTGCAAAATATATCAAGACGACAGGCAATTCAAATTGCGGTGCATGATGGAAGGCAAGGACTCCAATGATATGGAGATCGTTTTTGAACATGTCGGAGAAATAATGGCGCAAACGATGCAGATGATCGAAAAGAACCTGAAAGAAAAAGGAATCGAGATAGACTTCGAAGACACAGAGGAATATGATGTGCAGGAAAAAATCAAAGACAAATTTACCAAAAAGCACCCTTTATATAAAAAAGCATGCAAAACTTCGGAAGGATTACATGATTTACTGCAAAACTTTTCAGTCATGCTTCCAGGAATTTCTTGCCTTATCAATTCCGTGCAGAGGGAAGTGGAAGAAATTTCTTTCTATAGCCCCATGATTTATGTGAAGACCACGAGAGCGCTTCATTCCATTGTTGAAGAGGGGAGGGAGAAATATAAATTTAGCCGCCCCGACTCCATAGTTTCCGCCTCTATCGCTTATTATTCCGCACTTACCGTCAAGAGGAGCTTGGAAAATATCAAGGGGATTATCGGCAGCGGGGAAATAGTGTGGATAATGAAAATCAACGGACTTATCAAGGATATTGAGGAGATGAATAAAATTTTTGAAAAAGAATTTGCCGGAATAGAAAAATTCCGCAGCAAGATAATTTTCAACGGAAGGTATTGATTTTTGATAGTAACAGGAGTTGCACATTTGCATAAATTCCAGGCCCATAATTCCTGAATAATTTAAATATCTTTTGAATCTTATGAAAACTAAAATTGTCATTGCGGTAATCTTGGTCAATATGCTTTTGCCGTTGGGCAAAGTGCGAGCAAGGGAAAATGTGACCGATTGGTATATTAAGGATTTTGAAAGTGTAATTACTGTAAACAAAGATTCTTCCCTGAACATTACCGAAACGATCACTGCTGATTGCGGCAATGCGGTCGGCAAACATGGTATTTTCCGCATTCTGCCGGAAAAGGTGAATATTTCTGGCAAGAAAGTGGCGACGCCGGTCAGCTTGCTAGGTATCAGTGATGCCAAGGGTAATCCGATAAAGTTCAGCGAAACGAAAAATGCCGGTACTGTTACTTGGAAAATAGGTGATCCGGATATTATGGCGCAAGGGGTAAATGTATATAAAATAAATTACGTCGTGCAAAACGCGATCCGTTTTTCTGATGCGCAATTTGATGAGTTGTATTGGAATCTCAACGGCAATTTTTGGGAATTGGAAACGGATCATTTCCATGCTCGAATTTTATTTCCAGAGGAAATGAATAAAGAAAACAGTGTGGTGGAATACTATGCCGGCGATTTGGGAAACAAAGGAAAAGAGCTGGCAAAATATTACTGGAGCAAATCAAATGTGTTGGAAATTGAATCTGAAGGTATGTTGGCTAAGGGACAAGGCATAACAGTTTCTGTAACTTTTCCTAAGGGTGTTTTCATTGAATATAAACCGGGATTCTGGGAAGCTTACGGAAAATATTTTTCCTTATTTGTGCCGCTAGCTGTCTTTGTGGCCTGTTTTTATCTCTGGAACCGTTTTGGCAAAGATCCGGAAGTTAGAGATACGATAATTGCCGAATATGGCTCGCCGGAAAATCTTTCTCCTACGGAGTTGGGAATGCTTATGAAAAACGGGTCTTTTGACAACAAATTGGTTACGGCAGAAATAGTAAATTTCGCAACGAAAGGATTGATTAAAATAAGAGAAACTCATGAAAAGATTCTCTTTTTTGACACCAAAGATTATGAATTGGAAAAAATGGGCAAGCTGGACGAAGAAACCAAATTAAATAAGGTGCAGCAAGAGATCTGGCAAGGGGTCTTTGAAGGAAGCTCAAAAAAGAAGTTGTCGGAACTAAAAAATTCTTTCTACAAAAAATTGCCTCAAATAAAGAAGGTGGGCGAAAAGCTTCTGAAGGACAAAGATTTGATTGTGCCATCAGGCATGCATATTGGAAATGTGATGAGGATAGTCGGTTTTGTTGGTATTTGGCTTGCCTTTTTGGGATTCAGCAAGGAACCTATTTGGGGTTTTTGTTTCCTATTATCCGCCTTGATTGTGCTTGTGTTCAGTTTCATTATGCCTAAGAGGACAAATAGGGGTGCCAAACTCAATGTTGATGCCAAAGGGTTCAAGTTGTTCATGGAAACTGTGGATAAAGACAGAGCGCCTTTTTATGAAAAAGAAAATATCTTTGAAAAGTTTCTGCCTTATGCAATTATTTTCGGTATTACTGGTATTTGGATTAAACGGATGCGGGAAATTTATGGTGAGGAATATTTAGCAACGCATGCCCCTGTTTGGTACGTGAGCAGTGCCGGGACATTCGATGCGGACAATTTTTCTTCCTCCATGGAAAGTTTGTCATCGGCGATTGCAGCCAACACTTCTGCTCCTTCAGGATCTGGAGGTGGAGGGGGAGCTGGCGGAGGTGGAGGTGGAGGTGGAGGTGGAGGATGGTAGCGTGTCCAAAGGAGGCTCGATCTCCAAAAAACAATCAAGTTAATTTTATATGAATTTAAAAAATACCGGTCCTGAGGCCGGTATTTTTATGAAAAGAACTTTTTTATTCAATAGCTATTGAGTTAACTTTTGAAGGAGAGGCAATGTATATTTGTTTGTTTTGTTCACTGGCGGCAAGGGAAGTAGCGGAAGCAAAATTTTCATCGTAATATTGTTTGCGGATCTGGCCGCTAGTCTTGTCAAAAACGATCACGCGCGAATTTTGTTTATCCAAAACATAAATTCCGGATTGTTTGGTATCGGTATAAATAGTTGAAAATACTATGGGTGTGGAGGATTGTTCAAGACTCAAGCTATCTTTTTTGCCTTTGAAAAATTTGAGCAGTTTGTCTGAGAAAGCAAGGAATACGCTATCGTCAAGGGTCATACTGGTGACTGAATTTAAATCGGTTGAATCCTTGAGCCAATCAATTTTGGCGCCAAAGCCTCCTTCAGCGCGCGGATAGCGGTATATCTGGTTGCTATTGGCATCAGCTGCGTATAGGTAAGTTAAATAGGTGGCAATACCTTTTGATTTGAATCCGGAAGGAAATTCAATGTTGTTTTCCTTGAATTGCTTAGTAATGGGGCTGAAAGATAAAATTTTGTTGTCAGAAGTAAGCAAAAAAACCAAAGACAAATCTTTCATGTAAGCTGCATGGGTTATTTCAGTGGATGTTGGTATGGACAGTTGTGTTTGTTGTTCTCCATTGATGACCAGATTGTTTTTGGCGACAAATACTATTCCATTTTCAGTCGGCAATACAACAAGGGTGTTTTGTTGGGAGGTTATTTCCGAAAGGGAAGGTGAAAAAGAGATGTTTTTTTCATTTGCTAAAATTTCTTTCGGATCAGACTTTTCAATAGTTTGTGTTTGTTGAGGGGCTGGTTCTTTCTTGGAAATGTTTAAAAAGATTGCAGGCATAATGATTATAGCTGCTAGTGCTATCAGACTGATCATTCTTTGCTTGGAAGTCAGGCCCATGAAAGCATTTTTTATTTTCAATATGCTTGGCAGGAGGGATATTTTGATTCGTGGCCGTTTCATGCCTAGGGCTTTGCTTTTCTCAAGAGTGTTTTTGCTGGCAGCAAGAGTCGAATCGAAAGCTTTTTTGGAAGAATGCAGACTTAATCTAAGGGCGTTTTTCGCTCTGTCTAAAGCCGTTCTGGCTAATTTTTGTCCGGCATTTTCTTGGGAAACTGGTTTTTTCTTAGTCATGAACCTCTCCAGCTTGTCCTGGCTATTTTCCATGGAAGACTCCCCGCTCATTGAAAGAAGCTCTTTTTTTGGCGATGCTATTGCTGGTTCTTGCGTCGCTTTGATATCCGTTGTGATTTTTTGTTGTCTTGGGCTGGGTTTTTTTTCGGTTTTGACGGCAGGGTTCTCCGAAATAACGTCAGGTGTTTCGGTGGTCGGCATAGATGGCATTTCAGTGGGTGTTATTTCACTTGGAACAGTGGATTTGTAAAAATTTTTGGAGGATGATTTAAATTTGCGTCTGAGCTTGTTTTTAGCATGACTGAAATAGTCAGACAGACCTTCCAAAATTATGGAGATTTTTTCTTTGAGCGGGCTTTCTTTCTCCAGAGATTCTTGTTGACCTTGCACGTAGATGTGTCCTGTTTTGGAGTCGGTATATTCAGATTCCTCTGAAAGGGAAACTTCTTCTTCTGAGATAGTGGTTTCTTTTCGGCCACTCTTGGGAGAAAAGGCTTGTTGGCTGAAAACGTTGGTCATTTTTTCTACCGATATTCCGTTTTTGGCTCTTTTAGTTTTCTTTGGCAATGGCTTCTCTGAAATGATTACAATTCCAACATGGGCTAATTGTGCTTGGTTGATCAGGGCGGTTTTTAGAAATTGCACAAATTTTTCATTATCCAGACGGTTATTGTTTTTCTTTAATTGTTCAATGGTAAATAAGGAAAAAACCTCCCGGGAAGTAATAATCAAACGATCCTCCGCTTCCAAGCGACCACTGGCGACATTTAGGAATGTTTTTAGCGGATGAGGATCGGGTGTTTCCGCGGAGAGGCCGTCACTTATTATATTGAAAGTTTCCTTTCGTGAAAGAATTATGTTGGCTTGTCCGGATACGGAAAAATGCAAATTGTTCTTTTCTAGAACGCAAATTGCAGCATCTAGGTGTCCCAGCCAATTGATATTTCCGTGTTTGGCTATTTCTGAAAGTGCCACGTTTACTTTATGCAGTGCCGCATCCAAGCTTTCGCTGAGTGTTCTTTTGGGATTGATGAAGTACTCTTTTTTAAGTACGGAATTAAGGAAGTTGACGACATAAGCCGATTCTTCGCTATATTCACGTACTTCAAAATAACCGAAAAGCGTGCCCAGTGGTTGCTGAACAATGTTTTCAGGTTCATGGTAGAAATGTTCTATATATGGTTTGCGAGAAGCGTTGCCAAGAGCCATTATAGGCGTATATTGCCTTTCTAATTCTCTCGGCGTGCCAATGATTTTTTCCATGTTCCTTTGAGAGTATTTCTTTGCTTTATTATAGCATAGCACATTTGTCTATGTCTTGTCTCTTTTCGGCATCGTTGTTCCGGGCGGGGTTTACGACGGACTCATAGTGATATATACTTGGGTTAAAGGGGGTTTAAAAAACGCGCTTTTGACGCGGCTATAAACGATAATAATATTTACTGTTATGTCAGATTCACTCGAAGTTCTTTTTGGATCCCGCTCTCGCACCAGAATTTTGCGTTTTTTCTTGCTTAACCAAGAAAGGGAATTTTCCACTGCCGAGGTAGCTAAGCGCAACATGCTGGCTTTAGCACAAGTGCGAAAGGAGCTTGCCGATCTGGTAAAAATAAAATTCATTACAGTAAAGGTCAGAAAAAAAGCGCGCTTCTATTCGCTTAACGCTGATTTTCACTATTACCCTGAACTGAAGAATTTGATTGCTAAATCAAATGCGGCACCACAATGTAAATCTTTGAGCAAAGTCAG
Source organism: uncultured Bdellovibrionales bacterium (assembly GCA_964484505.1). Classification (GTDB taxonomy): domain Bacteria; phylum Patescibacteriota; class Minisyncoccia; order Moranbacterales; family GWC2-37-73; genus CAZAFB01. Next base: position 47,487 of record CAZAFB010000006.1, on the reverse strand, counting down.
GGCCATTGGCGATGTGAAGCTGCTTTTAGTCAGTGGACTTTTCTTAAATTATCCCAAGAGTAAAGCGGATATGGTTTTGGTGGCCAATAATGTCAGTCGTGGCAAATTGCGTTCTCTGATGAATAGTCTGGAAGCGGAAATAGGCAAGGAAATAAGTTTTGTGCTTATGAATTCTGAGGAGTTCAAATATCGTATGGACATGCTGGATCGCTTCTTGCTGGAATTTCTGGAAGCCCCACATGAAGAGGTGATTAACAAGGTGCCCGGTTTGAAGAGGCTCGTAAGTAATTTGAGGAAATATTGATAGCGGTAGCATGCAACGTTTTTTCTCTCAAGAATTTTTTCGTTCAAGCGTGGTTCATTGGGCGCTCATTGGCGCAATGATTATTAACGCTGCAATGTGGGGGGCGCTGGCCTATTTCATAAGGCCAGTTGATTTTTCCATAGTTTTGCATTATAATGCTTATTTCGGGGTAGATATGATTGGTGATTGGTGGCAGGTTCAAGCACTGCCGGCAATAGGAGTCTGTATCTTGGTGGCCAATACCCTGTTAGGCATGGTTTTTTATGGTCAAAAGGAGAGGATAATATCCCATTTGTTGCTTTTGGCGACTTGCATGGCCCAAGTGTTGTTGGCGATAGCTGTGGCAGGATTGATACTTATCAACTACTGATTTTCTCTGCGAATACGAATTTAATACGTAATGTACGAATGAAGTCATTTGTGGATTTGTAGAGAAATCATATTATATGAACAAGACATTCAGTTTTCCAAATCCGAAAACCAAAGATCCTAGGCAGTATCTTATCCAACGTCGCTTGGAGGTGATTCCGGGTATTTTGACCTGGAGTACTTTGATTGGCATGTTTGTTTTTTCCTTCTTAGTGCCCATTTGGGTAGCTGTATTTATTATAGCTTTCGATGTTTATTGGATTTGTCGCACAATTTTTATTACCTATTATTCAGTTTCAGCTTACCGCAAGTTTCAGGAGGGAAAAAAAATCGATTGGTGGGATCGTTGTCAGAACATCAGTAATCCGACGGTGTATCGTAATATTTTGCGTGAGCGTATGGTGTCGATGAGGGAGATGCTTTCGGAGAGACTTTCTATTTCGGAGCGGCGCAAAATTCACAAGGAGTTTTCCAAAATGCGTGTCTATTCTCGTGAGGTTGAAAAATTGGAAAAGATAAAGGATCAAATTTGGGATTGGCGTAGCATCGTTCATGTGGTGATGTTGCCAACTGCCAATGAACCTGCTGACGTGATTGAGCCGGCAATTCAGGCTATTGCGGATTGCAACTTTCCTAATCAACAGATTATTATATTGCTCGCTACTGAAGAAAGGGAACCAGAAGATCAACGTTTGGAAAAAGTGAATTATCTTAAAAATAAATTCCATGGCATGTTTCGCGATTTTTTGGTAACTACGCATGAGGTGGCTACAGGGGAAATGAAATGTAAAGCCTCCAATGCTACGTATGCTGCCAAAAAATTGATGATATATTTGGATGAAAGGAACATAGCTTACGATAGGGTTATTTTTTCTAATTTTGATTGCGATAGTGTTTGCCACTCCCAATATTTCGCGGCGCTTACCTATGCTTATATAACAGATCCAAAGCGTCTGCAGCGTTCCTACCAGCCGCTGCCAATGTATCACAATAATCTTTGGGACACGAACGCTTTTGTGCGCGTAATCGTGACCAGCTCTTCTTTTTGGCACATGTATCAAAGTACTCGCAGCGAAATGGTCACTTTCTCTTCGCATAGCGAGCCTTTCGATACCTTGGTGAATGTAAATTTCTGGCCGGTGAACATGATAAGTGAAGATTCTATCATCTATTGGAAATGTTTTGCATATTATCATGGAGATTACCAAGTAAAGCCGATCTATTTGCCGATTTCTCTGGATGCGGTATTGGCGCCGACTTATTGGAAAACTATCAAAAATCAATATAAACAAAAGAGGCGCTGGGCGTATGGGGTGGAAAATTTTCCGATAATTATGCGTGCCATTTGGCCTGATAAAAAGGTGTCTCTGCGTAAGAAATTGGGAGTCGCTTTTGAAATGCTGGAAGGACATCATTCTTGGGCTACTTCAGCCTTGATCCTGGCGTTGCTTGGATGGTTACCGTTGCTCATCGGGGGTCCTGCTTTCAATGAAAGCGTTTTGGCCCATAATTTGCCTTTTGTGACTCGCTATCTCATGATGCTTGCTATGGGCGGTCTTGTGGCATCTATGTTTTTGAGTTTTATGCTGCTTCCGCCACGTCCGGCCAAATATTCCCGCAAACGTTACATCTATATGTTTCTGCAGTGGTTTTTGACGCCGCTAATTGCGCCGACTTTGGGCGCGCTGCCGGCAATCGATTCTCAGACGCGTATTTTGATCAAAAAATATTTTGGGGAATTCTGGGTTACGGAAAAGATGAGAAAGTAGTTATTTTAATGCGGATGCAAAGCAGCTGGTTTTTAACGTTATAACTTTATAACGTTATGAATGTATTATAAAATCAATGCGTTACGATTTATATATACTTCCATTTTTTCTTGCTTTTGTTGTTTCAGCTATGTCTTGTGCTGTTTTTATATATTTCTTTCGCAAAAAAAACATTACTGATAATCGCAAGCAAACAAGGCATATTCACAATAAAAACATTTCCCGTTTTGGGGGTGTTGCCGTGATCATGGCTTTTATTTTGGCTATTTTATTAGATAGGCATTTGATAATTACATCGCAAATAGCGGGCCTGATATTTGCGAGTTTGGTCATAGTGGCAATTGGTGTCTGGGATGATTTGCGCGAATTGGGTTGGAAAACCCAACTTTTTTTGCAGGTAATCACGGTGGGCTCGATGTTTTTTTTCGGTTTTGGTCTCACGTACATTTCCAATCCTTTCGGTGGAATTATTTATCTTGATAGCAATGTTTTTCTGAAGGTGTTTGCTGCAATTTTTGTTGTTATTTGGATACTCTTGATGACGAATGCGATGAATTGGATAGATGGCATAGACGGCTTGAGCGGTAACATAACATTAATTGCTGTGCTGGCCATTTTTTTGTTATCCCTTAAACCAGAAGTGAACCAGCCTCCGATAGCTATTATTGCTGTGGTATTAGCGGGAGCTATTATGGGCTTTCTATTGTTTAATTTTTATCCCGCAAAGATATTCGCCGGAACCAGCGGAGCGATGTTTTTTGGTTTCATTTTGGCTATGTTGAGTATTATTGCGGGTGCTAAAATAGCTACCACCTTATTAGTCGTTGCTATACCGGTTATTGATGCCCTATGGGTGATTTTGGAGAGAATTAAAGCGAGGGAATCAATTTTCAATCCGGACGGAAGGCATATTCATCATCGACTTTTGGAGTTTGGTTGGAGTCAGCGTAAGATAACTATTTTCTTTTGCATCACTACGATGATTGTTGGAATTGCAGCATTAGGCACGCATGCCATGGGTAAGGCGTTGGCCCTCTTGCTGTCTTTTGCGTTAATAATCGCAGCCTTTTTTTATTTGAGAGTCATTGTTCTCAAGAAAGATAAAAAGCAAGTATTATGAAAAATGGAAAAGCAGGAAAGATCATAAAAACTATTTTAGTTGTGATGCTTGTTGCTGCTTTTGGCGGCGTGGCGTGGATGTATTTGAAAACAAATGTGATTTCAGTTGAAGGAAATTGGATCAAGAAAATAAGGACGGGCGTTGGAGTTTTGCGCGCAGAAGTTGTTATAAGCGACAAAAAGATGCGCAAGGGACTTTCCGAACGTCGGAGTCTGTGTGCAAATTGTGGTATGCTCTTCGTCTTCACTTCTCCTGGAAAGCATGCTTTCTGGATGAAAGGTATGGAATTTCCGCTTGATGTTATCTGGCTTAGAAACAGGGAGGTGATACAAGTGGAGCGCGATATTTCAGCTTATGATCAGAGAACATTTTTGCCGAATAGTGATGCGGACATGGTGCTTGAACTTAATGCCGGCATGGCGAAAAAATACGACTTAAAAGAAGGGAATAAACTTGATATTGAATAACAAAAACCCCGCAGTTGCGGGGTTTTTGTTATAAAAAGAAATAATTTTCACAAAAGAGCGATTTACATCACATTCTATTTTCACAGTGTCGATACGCGAGCGGAATATTTCTGAAGATTCTTGAGTTGATTGTCGCTCAGCTTCTTCGATTGCTCGATACTTCTCTGAATAAGGTCCTTGCTGAATTCGATCTGTGTTCCCACTGCAACATTTCCATGGCGCCCTATATTCTTGCGCAGGTAATCCTCGATGTAAATCTTGTGCTCCTTGGTAAGGGCGCTGTCAGGATTCTTTTCGAGATAATCCGCGAGAGCTCTGCGGGCAAGATGGGTTGTTCCGTTTCCCTTAACGGCTGTTTCCACAAACGAACCTGTGGTTTCCTTGCTTGCTGCTGCAGAAGAAACTTCTTCCTTTGGAGCTTCTACTGCTGGTTTAGCCTCCTCTTTTGGAGCTGGCTTAACTTCCTCATTCTGAGTCGGTTTGGTAGGCTCTTCTTTTTGCTGATCTTGCTGTGAGTTGTCTGCTATTTGCACAGCACCTTCCTCAGTCGCCTGTTCTTCAGTGGCAACAGATTCTTCTTCGCTTACCGGAGTGTTGCCGCGTTTGGAATAAGAATAAATTCCTCCTGCGATCACGACTACGATAAAGATACTGACGATGATTCGAAGATTGTCTTGAAGCCATTGCTTGAGTTGGCTTGGCTGTGATTCTTCAGATTCGGAACCTGGTGTGTATTCTTCCATCATAATTCATGTCACCTTCCTTTCTAGATTAAAATTTATTTTTTTGGTAAAGGACGCTTCCGTTGAAGCAGTCTCTGATTGGGTCAGAGCGCATCTCCTTCGTCTTTCTATTTTACCTAGGGGGTTTTATAGCGTCAACTGGACAAATCTGCCATTTTTGGCATAATTTCTAATCAATGAACAATGATTAGTGAGAAAAGAACAGTGAATAATAAGCAAGATGAGGATGGTGATAGGAGATTTGAGATGTGAGATATGCAAATCTGAAATACGATTCGCCAGCTGGCGGATGAAATTCAAAACAAAAAAGTTGAAAAATATAAAAATGCTAAACTTGAAATTATTTTTTATTTTTTATGTAACATATAATGTTGTATCATTTTTTATCGTATAGAAATTCTAAAAATTTCTATACGCGCAGACTAACGCAGACTCCACGCGGAAGAACGCGGAAATGTGCAAGGCTCGGTTAATTTAAAAGTTATAAATTGCTAGTTGTTTGTTGTAAGTTTTTAGCTAGCATTCATCGACGCATTTTGTATTTTGATTTTTGTATTTTGATTTTTAAAACTGCTTGCAGTGTGGATGTGGAACATTTTTACACTGTGGATAACTTTTTCTTGTTGCATTTTAGGAATTATATTCTATAATTAAGTTGTGAGAGAAACTTCTCGCAAGAAATAAAAAAATAAAAATATCTTTGTCAAAAAAATCTTTCGCTTGATGTTTTCGGTCTCGTATCTTTCCTGATGATGCAAGGACATTAGAGGAGAAGACGCGGGACTGGAATGTCCAGCGCGAATATGAAATAGACAAGATGTATAGAAGGAGGTGAGTCCACATGGCAGTTAAAAAAGCTAAGAAGGCTACCAAAAAAGCAGCTCCTAAGAAAAAGAAAGTTGCTAAGAAGGCTGTAAAGAAGGCTACCAAGACTGTGAAGAAAGCAGTCAAAAAAGCAGCTCCTAAGAAAAAGAAAGTTGCTAAAAAGAAAAAGAAATAGTCTTATTTGATTATATCTTCTTTAGTGTTTCCTTTCTTCATCGAAAGAAAGAAAACATAGCAAAAACCCGCTCAATGCGGGTTTTTGCGTATTACATTGTAATGATGTCATGCTGATTTATTTCAGTGGCTAGTTTTGCGCAGCTAGATCCATAAACTCTCCAGAAGCGGGCACAGCAAATCAAGGATGCTATTGCGATTTTATTTCACATGCCCTCCATTTGCCAGCCAGATCTTTATGAAATTTGATTTTTACTTCGGGGAATATTTTTTTGATGATTGGTGAAAGTAGGGGTTTTTGTTCGGGACTGATTTCTAGAAAAATGATCAATGAACAATGATCAATGAACAAGGAATTATTAATTTGAGATAAAAGTTTTTTGTAATGTCCAAGGCCGGCGGAGGGGGAATAGAGGGCGGACTTGGGTTCGAAGTTCTTGACATCACGCGGAGCGCTTTCGTAAATTTCTTTGGAAAGATATGGAAGATTGGCAGTTATAATCAGAGAACAATGATCAGTGAACAATGAACAATATTTTTTCTCCAAAACGGGAGAGAACAAATCACCTTGGAGGAATTTTATTTTTTTATTGATACCGTGTATCTTCGCGTTTTTCTTTGCGACAGCCAGAGCTTCTTTTGATACGTCAATTCCAATGAATTTGAAACTTGAAACTTGAAACTTGAAACTTTCAATCACTTTAGCGATTGAAATAATAATATTTCCGCTGCCCGTTCCAATATCGATGATCGTAGTGCTGCGTAGCTTGTTACGTAACATGTGGCTTAATTCTCCCAATGTTAAATCGACGAGCAGTTCCGTTTCCGGTCGCGGCACGAGCGTATGTTTGTTGACGACAAAATCTAAACCATAAAATTCCTTTTGTCCTAAGATATAAGCAAGCGGCTCTCCTTTAAGTCTTCTTTCGATAAATCTATTGAATATTGAGCATTGTCTACTGCTCATTGTATATTCCGGGTGTGCCATGACGAACTCGCGCGATTTTCCAATCGCTTCAGCGCAAAGCAGCTGAATTTCAAATGTATCCAGTTTGCCCTTATTTTTATTCATAATAGAATCTATGTTTTTTTGAAATATTTCCTTCATCCGAGGGATATTATGGATGTGTAGAATTATAGGGAAGTATAGATGCCATGTAAAGACTTGATTTGCATAACTTCATGTGGTAGTCTTTTTGTTGCATTATTTGCAAGTTATTTTCCAACAGAATAAAAACCAAAAAAGGAGGAACCAAAAGATGTTCAGAAAAGCATTGGAGCAGTTTGGAATCAGGATTGTCGGTGAGGAGTTTTGGCGTTGGCTTAATGCCATTCATACTTATCAATTCGAGGCCTTCTTAGACATGATACTGGAAGATGTGGCGGATCTCCTGAACGCGAATCGCATATCTCTTCTCAGGTACAATGAGAGCCAAAAGCAATGGATATCCATAGCTTCCACCGGCGTTTTCAAGATGACTGGTGTGTATGAGCTGGATGATATCCCAAACGGCGATCCAGTTGACGGTTTCTTGGAGATGGTTGCGCGAGATGGTGTCGGCAACGATGTTACCTTTACTTTCCTGGTGCCCTATGGCAAAAGTCCGTGTCATTATCTCATTGGAATTGACGATACGGAAAGTGCAAGAAATTATTTGTTTCGAGAAGATGAGCTGAAAATGATCTGTAGCTTGCTGAGAGAAACGATCCTGCTTAAAATGATGATTCTGCACAGCAAGCCCGAGCCTCTTGATGAGCGAGCATATATCGATGATCTCACTCAGTTGCCCAACAGGAGGGCTTGGGAGGAGAAAACCCGGAAACTTCCGGAGCCTCTGGAAGATTATTTTTTTGCGATGATAGACATTGATTATTTCAAAAAAATAAACGATGAATATGGGCATGCGGCCGGCGATGCCGTGTTGGTGTTTTTCGCTCAGAATCTGCGAAAGATGCAGGAAATATATCCCGGATCATTTTTTGCACGTATGGGAGGTGAGGAATTCGCATTGTGCATGCCTGGTTCAAAAGAATCGCTTGAGAAGTTGATCGGGCAGCTGAGGCTTAATGTTGTACAGATTGATAACATAGAGAGAAAACTGACGTTTTCTGCGGGGATATGCCCTTTTGAAAAGGAACTGTATAGTGCGGAAGGCGGCGTCAAAAATATGATCGATGCCGCGGATGTTGCTCTCTATGCGGCTAAAAATTCCGGCAGAAACAGACATGCTTGGGTCAATAATCCCAAGGCATTTATGGGCTTAAAGGTAGGCGAAAATGTATTGGATTGTGCCCGCAAAATTGGTGCCTTCTGATAGGTGATGTGGGGGTATCGAGACAATGTCTCGATACCCCCAATCTTTTGTGGTATACTCATATCCATATGTGTAATATTTGTACATAAGGATATGGATTTACAAAAAATATTTCACAGGACCAAACACGGGCTGATTGCGACGGCAGGGTTTTCGCTCTCGCCTTTTTCATGGTGGAATGATTTGGTAATAAACGTTCCCTTGGCATACATGTTTGCTTATTCAGTAGGAAGAATAATTTCATATATGACAGAGGTGAGTGTCTTGCTTTTTATGTTGTTGTTTCTGATCGGATATTGGTTGACTAATGTTGCAGGAATGGCACTATTGCGCATTGGCGCGGGCAACATAGTTAATTACGAGAAAAAGCTTCCGCAATATGAAAAAAAGCTCATTTTGAGCTTGAAATGGGATATTTTGATTGCCTGTGGGTATAGCCTTCTAATTGCACTTTTGGTTTATTTTGATTTTGGTCACATTCTTTCTTATATCAAAGCTTATCCGGAGTGGGTGGTGAAATAAATTCCAGAATTTCTAATCCCTAATTTCTAATCAAAATCCAATTAGCAAATTTGAAAACCTTTGCATTGCCCAAGGTTCAACCTTTGGCTAAGCATAAACTCCTCAAAAGGTTGAACCTTTTGAATCGCTTAAGACGTTTTCGACATCTTAAGTTTGATGTCTTCTTCTTGAAGGGCAGTGATGATTGATTCAAGGTTGCCGGCGAGGATGCCTTCAATGTTGCTCCAGTTTTGCTTGATGCGGTGGTCAGTGATGCGATCCTGTGGAAAGTTGTAAGTTCTGATTTTCTCGCTTCGATCCCCTGTGCCGATTTGGCTCTTTCTGGCATCTCCTAATTCTTTGGCGCGCGCTTCTTCTTCCAGTTGTGCCAAACGTGAGCGCAAAACTTTCATCGCTTTGTCTTTGTTCTTGTGCTGGGATTTTTCATCCTGGCAGGAAACTACCGTGCCGGTCGGAAGGTGAGTGATGCGTACGGCGCTCATGGTCGTGTTGACGGATTGTCCGCCTGGACCTGATGACGCAAAAGTATCTATACGTAAATCTTTTTCATTAATGACGAGTTCCACTTCTTCAGCTTCCGGCAAAACGGCGACTGTGGCTGTTGAAGTGTGCACACGACCCATTTTTTCAGTTTCCGGCACGCGCTGCACGCGGTGTACCCCGGACTCATATTTCATCTTGCCATATACGCCTTGTCCGTTCATTTCAAAAACTATTTCTTTGAAGCCCCCAAGTTCCGTTTGATTTGAGTTTAATACCCCTGTTTGCCAGCCGTTGCTTTCGGCATATTTTATATACATGCGAAAAAGTGAAGCGGCAAAAAGTGCCGATTCGTCGCCGCCGGCACCGGCACGGATTTCAACGATGACATTTTTGGAGTCATTGGGATCTTTGGGCAGCAGCATCATTTCAATTTCCTTTTCCAGCGCCTCTTTTTCTTGGGATAGTTTGACGTTTTCATCCAAAGCCATCTGCTTCATTTCAGCATCTTCTTCAGTGTTGACGATTTGGGCATTACCCTTCATTTCATGCTCAACTTGGTCGAGACGGTCGATTTTGCCGATGATTTCCGAAAGCTCGGATTGTTTTTTGCCAAGCTCGGCCATTTTGCGGGAATCGGAAAGAATCTCAGGGGAGCTGAGTTGGTCGGTAATTTGCTGATATTCTGTTTTAATATTGTTTAAACGTGATTCCATAGCTCGTTTATTGTAAGAATTTTTAGGGTTTTTGTAAAGGCGTATGGCGTTTGTGGTATAATTGGAATAAATCACATTTGGAATCTGTATAAAAATAAGTAATATAATTTTTTAATCAAAAACATATGAAAGGTTATCGAGGAGACATCGAAAAAGACACTTTGGAAAATGGGAATTTTCGCAAAGTACTCTACACAGGCAAGCATTCCCAATTGGTTTTGATGAGTCTTCGTCCGGGCGAAGAAATTGGCATGGAAGTCCATCTCGACAATGACCAGTTTTTTCGCTTTGAAAAAGGTGAGGGAAAATGCATTATTGACGGAAATGAATATGAAGTTGGGGATGGTGTGGCCATTTTGGTTCCTGCGGGCGCTGAGCACAATATTATCAATGTATCCGACTCGGAAGAATTGAAGTTATATACGATTTATTCACCAGCGCATCACAAAGACCAAATTGTGCGTGCAACCAAAGAAGAAGCTGCGGCGAATGAAGCGGAATTTGAGGGAACAACTACGGAGTAAAATTATTAAAAGCAGGGGGTAATAAGAGTATGCTGCAAGAATTCAAAAAGTTTGCCATGAAAGGCAATGTGGTGGACTTGGCTGTCGGTGTCGTTATCGGTGGCGCGTTCGGTAAAATCGTTTCGTCATTTGTTTCCGACATAATCATGCCGCCAATCGGGATGCTCACAGGCGGTGTGGATTTTTCCAATTTGGTTTTTACGCTAAAAAAAGCTTCCGGAAGCGCTGCGGCTGTTACGATAAATTATGGTCTGTTTATAAACACCGTGATTGATTTTCTGATCATTGCTTTTTCAATTTTTTTGGTGATCAAACAATTGGAAAAAATAAAGAAACAGGAGGAAAAAGAACCGGCAAAGCCGACAGAGGAAGTTTTGTTGCTTCGCGAGATAAGGGATAACATCAAGAAATAATTTCTTGTACAAAAATAAAACCCCGCTTGGCGCGGGGTTTTCAATTTCTGTAAAAAACTATTTTTTCTTCTCAGCCTTCTTGGCCTTTTTTTCAGTTTTCGATTTAACGGTTTTTTTCGCTGCGGCAGCTTTTTCGGCAAGTTTCTTAAAGCGGTCTACGCGTCCGGTTGTGTCAATAACTTTTTTCTTGCCAGTATAGAAAGGATGACACTGGGAGCAAATTTCCACATGCATTTCTTTCACGGTAGAACCGGTCTCCAAAACTGCTCCGCAAGAGCAGATAACCTTAGCATCTCCATGATATTCTGGGTGAATGTTCTTCTTCATGAATTCCTCTACGAAATACGAATCGGTACGAATGTACGAATTGAATTTCTGAAATTTGTATGATTATTTGATAGCGCTTGGATAATGTAACATAGGGTTGGGAAATTGACAAGGGGTGAGTCTTTCGCTATACTGAGCCATGTACGTGCCAGAAGGCTTTTCTTTAGGCGCGATCCAATATATCCAAAGCTTGGCCAATCCTGTCCCTTTTGTGGGGATTTTGGTTAAAAAAGGCTTGGATAGGCGGTTTTACGCTTGCCTGGTAGGCAAGCAGTCTGTCTCTTTGACAGATATGTAACACATTAAGGAATAATCCAAATGACAATGAAAAAGAATGGCGTAGTGTCTGCGTCGGAGGCGGAAGTCTCAAAAAAGACTGAAGAGGGGGAAAATTATTTCGCCAGTGTTGATTTGGGCAAAATGGAATTGACTCTGGAAACTTTGCTCAAAAACGGCGTGCATTTTGGTCACCAAAAGGCTCGCAGAAATCCGAAGATGGATAAATACATCTTCACCACCCGCAAGGGAATTAATATAATTGATCTACAAAAGACTGCAGAAAAGCTTCAAGAAGCAATGGATTTTTTGGCTGAAATCAAGGCTTCTGGCAAAAAGGTACTTTTTGTGGGAACCAAGACTCAGGCGCGTGAGTTGGCTCGCGATGCCGCTGAATTTTCGGACATGTTTTTTGTTAGTGAGAGATGGCTTGGAGGAACATTTACCAATTTCAAGATAATCCGCCAACGTGCCAGATATCTGGTCGATTCGCAGGATAAGTTTGCTAAGGGTGAATTCAAGAAGTATACCAAGTTTGAGCAGATGAAAAAAATTGAAGAGCTTGAAAAGATGGAAAAGCGCATGGGCGGTATTAAAAACATGATCGAACTGCCGGCTGCGATATTTGCCATGAGTATCAAAGAAGATAATTTAGCAATTAAAGAAGCTCAAAAAGTTGGCGTTCCTGTTGTAGCGATTGCGGATACGAATGTTGATCCGACGGGAATTGATTTTGTGATCCCTGCCAATGATGATGCTGTTTCATCGTTGCGTACCATCATGAGTTATGTTTGTAAAGCTATAGTAAAAGAATAAACACAAAATATAACAGAATAACACAGAGACACGGAATTTTTTCTGTGTCGTTCCGTAAACTTCTGTGTGTTTCTGTAAATTATATTATGTTGGATCTTATCAAAAAAATACGTGAAAAAACGGGTGCGGGAGTCGTTAATATCAAAAAGGCTCTCGATGAAGCCAAAGGTGATGAAGAAAAGGCTATCCAAATTCTGCGCGAGCAAGGACATGGCAAAGCTCTCAAGCGTGCCGATCGTGAAACGAGAGAAGGCGTTGTGGTTTCCTATATTCATTCAAATAACAGGATCGGAGCATTGGTGAAGCTTTTTTGTGAGACAGATTTCGTTGCGCGCAATGAGGAATTCCAAGCGCTGGCCCGCGATGTTGCAATGCATGTAACTGCGATGAGTCCTTTGGTGGTCAAGCCGGAAGATGTTTTGGCTGAACTGGTGGAGAAGGAAAAGGAAATTTGGACCAAGCAATTGGAGCAGGAAGGAAAGCCGAAGGAAATGGTTGCAAAAATCATGGAAGGAAAAGAAAAGAAATTTCGCGAGGAAGCCGCATTGCTAACCCAGGCATTCGTCAAAGATCCTTCAATGACAATAGGACAGTTGCTTACGGAAAAGATTAGTAAAATTGGAGAAAACATTCAGATAGGTGAGTTCGTCCGTTTTGAGTTGTAATAATGCGTGCTACGTGAAATGCTATGGCAAAATATTTGGTGAGCGTATATAATTGGGAAAGCCCTTGGCTCTGTGAGGGAGAAGAAGAATATCTCAAAGGTAATAAGGTTATTATTAGGGATGATGCTTCTTTGGAAATAGGCGAAGTCGTGGGTGGCTCGATTGATACTGGCGACGAATGTGTGCAGCAGATATTGCGCATGGCATCGGAAAAAGAGCAGGAGAACTTTGAAAAGAATGAGGAAAAGAAAAAAGAGATTTTGCAGCTTTCACGGATGGAAGCAAAAAGATTGAATTTGGAAATGAAAGTGATCGACGCGCGCGTAAGTTTGGATGGTAGCAACATGGTCATCGTGTTTACCGCCGAGGAACGTGTTGATTTTCGAGAATTGGTTAAAAACTTAGCGCGTATTTTTCATCGCAGTGTGCGGATGCATCAAATCGGTTCACGCGATGAAGCGCGAAAATGCGGTGGCTGCGGAGTGTGTGGCAGAGATCTATGTTGCTTGCGTCTGGCTGGTAATTTGCCAAGTATTTCAATCGATATGGCTCGTATCCAACAAGTGGCACATCGTGGCAGTGAGCGTATTTCCGGATTCTGCGGCAGGCTCATGTGCTGTCTTTCCTATGAGTCATGTCAATATAAGGAAATGCTCAAGGGAATGCCCGAACCTCATTCTATTGTGCGCACGCCGGAAGGAAATGGCGAAGTTATTGAAGTGAATGCTATAACTCAAGAAATCAAAGTCAAGCTAGAAGACGGAAAGTATGTTGTTTTTTCGAAACAGGATGTGAAATGAAAAGAATTTTTTTGCCGACATGTTATATTATATAGTGCCACCAATTATAATAGTTGTAAGTCTTTCGCTCTTGATTTGGTTCATTTTCCGCAAGGCGGCTTTGATCGGGGAAATGCCAATCGGACAAAACGTCCAAGCGAAAAGTTTTTACGGAAGCAAATTCCGCAGGTTTTTTTCGGTTATTGGCCATTTTTTTCTGGCTATTGCCGAATGGATTATTCGCAGAGCTAAGCTGATGTCACTCCGTTTTCACAATACGAGCAATGACTGGGTTCGTTCTATTAGGGCTAAGCGTGATGCGGCCAAGGCGGAGCGTCAGGAAGTTGAAATGTCGGAAAAAGAGGAAGCTGAGGGTGTGATGCAAGCAAGACCACTGAAGGAAGACAGAATAGGGGAAATTTTTTCCAGGACGCCGCGGGAAAACAAAATAGAGCCGATGGTGCGCAAGGAAGTAACAATGCCGCAGCGAACAGTGGATGTAGATGAAAAATTGGAAGACGTTTTAATAAAGAGGATTGCAATGAATCCGCGCGATATCGAAGCGTACGAAAGATTGGGAGATTATTATTCTGATCGAGAAAATGCCAAAGATGCTTTGGAGTGTTACAGGCAAGTTTTGAAACTGAGTCCGGCTCATCACAAGGTGAAATTGAAAATCCGCAAGCTGGAAAGGTTGTTGGCGAGGAGGTAGGCTTGTCACGGAGGTGCCGACGTAGCTCAACGGTAGAGCAACACTTTTGTAAAGTGAAGGTTATGGGTTCAAATCCCTTCGTCGGCTCAGGGAAATTGGTAATATAAAACAATGAATAAAAAGACAAAGGGCTATATTGCTGAAATGTATGTGGTCGCACGTCTTATTGAGGATGGTTGGAGGGTGTTGATGCCTATTGGGGAAAACAATCGATATGATTTGGTTGCAGAAGTGGATGGCAGATTTATCAGGATACAAGTTAAGTATGTCACGCCAAAAAATGGTGCGATGGAGGTTAATTGCAGAAGCAGTAATAATTGGTCAGTGTTGCACTATTCCGATAAAGAGATAGATGTTATTGCTGCTTACAATGGGAAGACGAGAGATATTTATTATATTCCTGTTTCTGAAATTAATAGAAGTACATTTAAATTAAGAATAGAGCCTAGTAAAAATAAGCAAAAAATGCACATTCATTCAGCTGATGATTTCAAGAGCTTGGAAAGCTGTTTATGAATAAACCAAATGGGTAGGTGGTAGAGTGGTCTATTACAGCTGACTGTAAATCAGCCGACTTCGGTCTTCGGGGGTTCGAATCCCTCCCTGCCCACATAATGTTTTAAATTAATGCCTCTCAAGGCATTAATTTAAAACATTGATATGAATAGTGAAAGGGGATTCGAACGGGTGGCAGTGAGCTAGAAAATTTTCAGCAGGAAATTTCCGCAGCGAACGCCGACAAATTCGAGCAAGCGAGGATTTGGCGCTACCCAGGACAAGGAGCGCGTTTGCGACGGCAAATGAGCGACGCGGAAATCCATCGAGGCTGTTTTTTATAAGTTAATTGATATGTTGCCGTTGTAGCTCAGTTGGTAGAGCGCATCCATGGTAAGGATGAGGTCTGCGGTTCAATCCCGCACAACGGCTCAACTCTTTTGAGTTAAGAATTGAACAGGGAAAGGGTCGGAAAACGGGAGTTTTCTGTTGGAGGAAAGTCTTGAAAACCGTGGGTTTTCAAGGAGTGATAACGACGTGAAATCCCGCTAAGCGGCTCCAAGTTTGTTGGCAGTTGCCAGCCGACAACAAAAAAAATAGGAATGGCCTCCCGCACCAAATTCCGAATTTGGTCAGTGATATTTGTCATTTTATCGCGCGGAAACGCCTATGGCTTAGTGAATAAATAATTTAGATTTTAATAAGAGAATTGGTGCGGGACGCTCATGTTTGTAGCTGCTCGTACCTCACAGACAAACATGGCGACTAAAACTAAGGAAAATATGGTGAAGCTTCGTTGCAGTGAATGCAAGGAAATTAATTATTACACTTCACGCAACAAGAAGAAAATCAAGGAAAAATTGGAAGTGAACAAATTCTGCAATCGCTGCAGAAAGCATACGCTGCATAAGGAGATGAAGTGATTTTGAAATAGAAAATTCCGCCTTCGCGGCTATGCGGGCTTGCCCGCCGAAGTCCGCTCCGGCGGACGAAGGCGGGGTTAGTTTAGTGGTAGAACGAGAGTCTCCAAAACTTTTGGCGGGGGTTCGATTCCCTCACCCCGTGCATTAAGCTAAAAACACACCAATCAGAGTGTGTTTTTAGCTTATGTGTGAAAGTGAAAAGGGAATCGAATGGGCAGAAGCGAACTAGAAAATTCTCAGCAGGGAATTTTCGCAGTGAGCGTCGACAAATGCGGACGAGCATTTGGCGCTGCCCAGGGCAATTAACTGGGTCCGCGACGGCGGACGAAGGAAGCGGAAATTCCCTCACCCCGTGCAAGTAAAATAAGGCTTTATGTAGCCTTATTTTTTGTGATTAATGTGGAGGGTTTAGGCTATGTTATAATATTGATATTAATTTATAAAATTTAAAAAATGATAGATTTTTTTGAAAATCACGATAAGGCTAAAATTAAAAAATATACATTATTTTTTTCTGTGACATTTATTTTAATTCTCACCATTTTTGCTGCTAGATTTATTTATCTTTATACTGTCGATAGGGCTACAATTTCAAGCAAATATATGCCACCAAAACCATCAGAGGAGCAACTTTATTTAAATCAAGACGAGATTGGATTAAAGGATGAAAATAAACAAGTAGCAGATAATGCCAATAGTTCTGGTGGTGGCGTAACCATGATTGATGATTCAAAAATTGAAGAAGTAATTTGCAATGGCAAAAAAATCAATCTTGAATATGATTATTATAATGGAAGAACAAGGATTGTTTTCAAGAAAGATAATAAAGTTGTTGGGGATGAGAATTTTAGCAACTATTACGAGGTTAATGCGGAAATATTTAAACAAGCAGAATGCGATTTGTATATTGGAATATCCATAGCTGGCAGAGGCGGATATATTTTATATGGAGGTCCAGTTGCTCTTTATAAACTAAGACTTAATGAAAATAGCATAGCAAAAATTATTGGAATTGATATTAAAACTAATGATGGAGCTGTTTTGGTCAATAACTTTATAACAGATATGTCTAAAGACGAGGCTATCTTTGTTATGACTGCAAATAGTGGGGATGATGATAAAAAAATTAAAATTTTAAATCGTGATGGAAAAGTGAAAAAAACATTTGACGTAAAATTAAAATATAACCAGTTTGGGGATGCAAAACTTTCTGAAGATGGAAAAAAACTAGTCTATGGCGCTGCCATCGGCGATCCCAATGCAGAGAAGGGAGATATTTACATTATCAATGTTGAAAATGGTAAGCAGTCTCTATATAAGCAATCAGATGGTTTTTTTATAATAAATGGATGGAAGAATAATGAAGAGCCAGAGTATGAGTTGATTAAATATTGACTTTGTGTGGGTTTATCGGCTAGACCTGATCGGTAATAGTTATACTTGAAATATAGATTATTTCATTTTTC
The DNA here is from genome assembly GCA_964484505.1 of uncultured Bdellovibrionales bacterium. GTDB lineage: Bacteria > Patescibacteriota > Minisyncoccia > Moranbacterales > GWC2-37-73 > CAZAFB01. The sequence continues at coordinate 30,287 of CAZAFB010000006.1, read as the reverse complement.
TTCATAAAAACAGTTCTAACGTCATTTGCTTAACTCATTTAGGCTAAAAGGGGCTTTATCTCCCTTTTATTTTGGGGGAGAACGAAGTTAATATTAATGATATAATAAAAAGTATAAGAAACTCTGAGTATAAAATTATGTCAGAAAAAAATGGTACTGAAATTATAAAAACTATCACGGCCAAACAAGAGCAAAAAAGTTCCATAGCAATTGAAGAGAGGACAGAAGATGAGATTGCTTTAGAAAATAAAGAAAATGACACGCGGATCAAGAATATTTATCGTGGAATTTGGGCTGATGAGCTAAAAACAGGGGACAAGCTGCCAATAGGAGGGTCTATTTTTAGAAAGGAGCTTGAATTGTATTTGGAATTGGATTTCGATGCTTTTGAAAAAGAACTGGAACTGGCCAATGAAACACGATTGAAAGAAGCGTTTATGGAGATATGGGAAGAAAAAGTAGTTGAATATTTACAAAAGTTAAAATGTGATCTTGATCCGTATTTATTTTATGCTTTATTGGAGGTGCAAAGAAAAGTTGAAGTTATTCTTGGAGTGGAAGAATATTCTGGTGAAAAATCTTTCGAAAGATCTAAATTGTTTAGCAATGAAAATATTCCAAAGCTCTCGGATTTGGTTGGAAAAACGGCATGTGCTGAAAGGGCCGCCATGGGTCAATACGTGCTCAGAAAAATTGGAATTGAGGCAAGCTACATGAGTGGTATTATTTTGAATGACATTGAAGATCCGGATGAATTTCCAAGCAATCACAGTTTTTTAATTTTGAGCGAAAAAGGAAACAAGTGTCTTGTTTTTGATATCGCAAGATCTCATAAAGATAGTATCCCAAGAATATATTCAATGGAAACTAAGCTTGACTATGAATTGTTTAAAGATGCTAGCAATCTTTTGGTTTGCGGAGAAGATGTTCTTTCTCATTCAAAATTATGGTTTGGTGTTGGTGAAATAACAGCTGGAAAAAAACAAGGTTTTTCAGGATATTTTCTCCAGGTATAAGTGTTGCTTGTGGATAACTTTGTTGATAAATAATTATTGATTGCTATATTTAAATAAAGAGGGGTTTGGGGGCGCAACAAAACAAACGTGATTCCCTGAAAAGGGGAAAAGCCCAAACTTGGGCGAAGTTTGCCCGAGGGTTGTGGGACTCCCGTCATGGCAAATCAGGGCAACCCAAGTTCTATTTGATGCCGAGTGACAGCCTAGGGAAATTCCCAAGTATCGTCTTTGACGAGAATCAGGGTGGATTTCGCGGAATTCTTGTGTTAAGACTTAGACAGTCGAAAAGCAAAGATGTCGCGTTAATTCCATCCAAGGCTAAAGCAATCTCAGACCCCTCTTAATTTTCAAGTGGGTTTTCGCAAGAGCGAATCCCACTTTTTTCATGCGACTTCTTTTTGTCCCGAATATAAGCAAAATAAGAGTGTATTACACTTTGAAAGCATATAAAATTAGAAGGAGGTGAAAAGCTTATGATGAGCAAATCGGACAAAATTTTGACAGTTGGCTGGATTGGCTTGTTCGCCGGGGTTTGGTTGATACTTTCCGCACTTTTTATGAGCGCGGGGTTTATGAGTAGCATGTTTTTTGTGGGGGTATTGATAACCCTGTTTTCAATCATTGAAATTTCCTCGGTGAGATCGTCAATGTGGATTAACTGGGTTAGCGGTCTTTTGGGCGTATGGCTAATTGTGTCCCCGTTTGTGTTTGCTGCAATGACCTCGAAAGTTCTTTTGAATAGTTTTGTTGTCGGTGCAATTTTGGTAATAGCAGCCATTTGGGCGGGCACGGCATCATCTACAATGGGGCATGGCCATCCAAGGATGGGCTAAAAAATGAACACAAACATGAGATTGATCAAATGAAAAAAATGAGCGCGATGAAGCGGTTAATGGTTTTTCCTTGCCTTTTTGTTGTATGAATTGAGTTGTTGTTTTTTCTAATGAGAATGAGTTATTGAGATTTCGTATATCACAACCTCACCGTAATTTTTGGAAGTGCAAAGTTCTGGCTTCCCTTCAGTTTTGCAATTAGATTGGGTATATGCTCCAGCTTTAAAATATGCTTTGGAAACTTTTTTTTCTAAAGAACAGGAGAATTGCGGATTGTCGTTATAATATATGCTGATAAGCCCATCCTTTATGACGAATTTCACGCCGAATCTTTTCCCCAAAGAATAATTATCATCGAGGACGCATAGATCGCTTTTGTTTCTTGCCACATATAATTTTTTATCTTCCAATCTGATAGTTACAATATCATCGTCATCGCCGTGTATTTGCCCAGCGACTACATCCGGTTTATTTTTAGGAGTGGCAGTTATGGCTTGATCGAGATAGAGTGAGTGAGTGCCGTTTGTGGATGACCAAAATTTATTTTTATTTTCTCCGCATTCAGTCTCTCGTAGCTCACTACGGGGATAATCTGAATTTTTGGTGGTCGGGGCATTGACTGGAGCCCTGAAGATCACGCCGTCCGATTCCTTGTTTGTTTCAAACCATGGGCTAAATGAAAAATTTCCAAGCTCCGGTTGTCGTACGGTCAGTGGAAGATTGCTGTCTTTTATGTCTTCGATGGGCAATGTCAGACTCCAGCAACTGAGGGCTATGACTTGGGAGGGAGACGGGGATTCGGCGATTTCAGGAATGGTTATTTGCTCAGCTTTTTCTTTTGGTGAAGATTCTTTTTGGATAACGGAACGCGTCGCGAAAAAGATCACTGCAACTATGGCAGTCAAATAGGTGCCAATGAACAACAGATTTACTATCTTACTTTTCATACATATTTTATTGGATATTGTTGTCTTGAGAATCTTCGGTAACTTGTCCGTCTTTTTTGTTATCAAGTGGTTTCAGATTATCAAACAAGATATTATTGTCCGCATCTTTCAAAACAATCCCAACTTCATTTTCGCGTACGTCATTATTTAAAAAGGTATTTATTTTCGCGCCTTCGTATAAATATATGCCAACGTTGTTGGTGCTAATCTCATTATTTTCAAAGAAATTTTCAGAAGATCCGGCGTTAGCTCTTATGCCTTTGGTGTTGTTATAAATCTTGTTGTTGTACACTACATTGCTATGAGAATCATATAGTACTATGCCATCGGTATTATTGTATATTATGTTATCACTGACCAGGTTATTGTTTGAAGAACGATCCAACATTATGCCATGCAGTCTGTTATCATGGGAAATATTTTCCGCAATCACGTTATTGAAGCACCGCTTGGAAAGGATAATACCGTGATTACCATTGTTGTATGATATGTTGTTTACAATCAGGAGGTTATTGGAATCGTCGTGGGGATCAAGTCCATATTCGATGTTTTTGAAAAATTTATTGCTATCAATAAGCATTCCTGTGGCGCCAAATGTGTACAGGCCGAAATAATTATTGTGAAAGCTGCTTTCTCGGACAACGCCAGTAAGTAAATTATCTCCAAAGCCGCCGCTATTTATTTTCCAAGAAATGCCATAGGAGCCACCGAAAGGACCTCCCCTGTTTGGTGCACCAGGATATCCAAGATATCCAATGTCTGATCTAACCACATCCATTCGACCACTGTCCTTGGCTGTTATGTAGCTCCTTCCATCATTTATGTCTTCATCTGGAGCTTTTATTTCCTCATTCCATGATGATATTTTGATTCCAGATATCAAAACATTGCCTGATTCGCTGAGTAGCCAAATAAAGCCGGAAGGGTCACTCTTCATTTTGAGCAGGGATATTTCATTTGCAGAAAGTACGAGTGTCACATTTTTTCCGACATAAAGATTGGCACGTAAAATCCACTCGCCTTTTTTTGATTGAGTAAGCAGATTTGGATTAATAAAACGCAGGCCATTACTTATGATGGTAAGATTAGCTACGCTCCCGCCTTCCATGACGAATATGGTATTGCTTGTTTTGTCATAGGTTATGCGAGGAGGTTTGGCAAATCGGTTAGTTGTCAATATGGTGGTGTTTATCGGAGTGCGTAAATCCGATGTTTTGACGGCTATTTTTTGACCTTGTTGCAAAAAAATATTTTTGGGCAGAGGATTCTTATTTTTGGGATCAAGCAAATTGGCCGTTTGATCCAGGTTGAATTTTTTCGACAAACTCTCATAGGTATCGCCGCTTTTTATGACATAATAACCGAAAGGATCGGGGTTCGCCTTTTCCAGGAGAAGTTCTTTCTTTTGGGAAAGTTCCTGATTGTCGGCACGAGCCAGTTGCGGTGTGAAAATATTTGATTTTTCTTTGCCGGTTACTTTTTCGTAGCCCGGTAAGTTTCTTTTAATTGGTTCGGTAAGTTTGACTTCCCTATAGGCTCCAACGGCAAAAAATATTCCTGTGATGATTGCCGCAGTTGCTGCAAGGGAACTGAGCATGTGTTTTAATTGCAATCTTGCAAGCCTGGTCTTATCCCATCTGGTAATCCATCCTTGTTCGTCCATGGAAATGAAAGCATATATCCGTATCAGTGCGGTAAGAAAGGTTATTGGTATGTATAAGGGGAGAATTAGGATATCCGACGGCTTCTCTTTGAGGTGGGGGTACATCTTGATGGCGCGACTTATCATCCACCAAGCGAATATTAACAGGGCTGCTTGCCAAATTCCATAAAATAGTGAAGAAAAGAAATAGGCGACGCTTATGAGAAGGGTAAACGGTTGGATGAATTTATCTAGCAGATAGAGCGCCAGGGCCTTGTGTTCTTTCCAGAGCCACTTTTGAAAAATCAATTTAGTATCCGATCGGGAAGCATTTCTGGCCCAGCGAAGCTGTTGTTTGAAAAGTAACAGCATGTTTGGCGATCCAGGGGTGCGAACGATCGCATCTCTCAAATATTTACTTTTCCAACCATTTTTCTGCATCAAATGGGTCAGTGATTTGTCATCGCCGCTGATAACTTTTTTACCCAAAAAAGTTTCATTTACAAGATCATCAAGTGAGTTAATAATTGCCGATTTTCGATACAGGGCTGTTCTGCCGGAAAGGCAGGCCAGGGCGTCACTGACTGTTGCCAGAAAGGGATATTCAATCAGATAGCGGTTATCCAGATGAAATTTGAATATTTTTCTGCTCAAGGTGTCGGTTTCGAGGACATCTTGTCGCATAGTTATTCCACCAACTAAACTTTCCGAAAAAGGCCCAAGGAGATGATTTTTGATGTTCTTATCCCAAACCGTATCGCTGTCCACCAAGGCAACAATTTCACTTTTTGCGGCTCTGATGCCGTCTGCCAAGGCGGGTCTTTTTCCTGGTTTTTTTGTTACAATGAGTTTTGCCTCAGGGTGTTTTTGCGAAAAATTGCTGAATATTTCCAGAGAAGTTTCATCCGAATAGTCGATAATGGCAATTATTTCATCCGGCTTGTTTTGAGCCCATGATTGAAGCGCTTTTTTAAAAAATAAAGGATCTTCGTTGTATACCGGTGTGATTATTGCAAGCGTGCCGGAAAAGTTGCCAATAGGCGTTTGATAGAAGAGGGAAACGATTTTTCTGATCAGCCAAACGCTCCAGCGCCAGATGCCGATTATTCCCAAAGGAACATAAAAAGCGATCAAGGATGCTGATGTTGACAGTTGAGTATAAATATTTGTCCAAAAGTTTTCCATATTATTCCAGGTATTCTTTTTCTTTAAGTTCCTCGTTTACTTTTATAGTGGCGTGAAGTAAGGGCAGTTTCTTTTTCAGTTTGTCATGGGTCCAGTTCAAAAATACTTTGGTGTCTTTGGGTAGACAGGTGCCGCCAAAGGGACCGAAATTTCTGGTTCCATATGTTGGATTCCATATTCCTTCAGCGCTCTTGGTCACGGCCGAGAAAATTTTGTCAGCATCGACCCCTATGGACTCCGCAACCATACGCATTTCATTGAAAAAAGAAATTTTGTTGGCGTTATACAAATTGTGTACATATTTAAGCATTTCTGCTTCCTTGAGGCTCATGGCGAATATGGGCGCCCCGAAGGGTTTGTAAAGGGATTCAATAACTTTGGTTGCCCGATAGTTGTTGCTGCCGATTACGACTACCCAGGGATTGAGAAAATCTTTTTCTGCGCTTACTTCTCTGAGAAATTCGGGATTCATGACTACGCCGAAGTCTTCGTCAACTTTTTTTCCGGAAAAATGTTCAATCAAAGGTATTATTATTTCTTCAATCGTTCCCGGGGGGACGGTACTGCGGATTATTATTACCGGCCATTTTTTATTTTGCTTCAAAATATTTCCCAGACTTGCGGCAGCTGATTCAATAAAGCGAAGTTCAATAGAGTCGTTCATGAAAGGTGTTAGGACGCTTACTATATAAATATCTTCATCGAATAAGTGGTTGTTACCCATTTCATAGGCAGTCAGTTTTTCTTTGGAAAGCTGATTGACTAGGATTGTGTTGATGTCGGCAAAAACAACATCGTGACCCATGTCCATAAAGCCTTTGCCTGTGGCTTTGCCAACTACGCCACTGCCGATTATGGCTATGTTCCTCTTTTCTTTGGCGGTGAGTTTAATTGGACTGTTTTTGTTCTTTTTGATGCCCATATTAGCTTAGCTAAAGGTCATAATTTATTACAAAATCCGTTTATCTTTATTGCCTTGCATGTGTACAGGGTATAAGCAAATTCATTTGACTTATCTTGTCAATGAGATACCATTAAGTGAGTAAATAAGGCATAAAATAAGCAAAAACATATGGCAGAACAAATTACAATGGATAAATTGGTATCACTTGCAAAGCGCAGGGGGTTTGTGTTCCCGTCATCGGAGATTTATGGCGGGTTTGCAGCGGTATATGATTTCGGGCCATATGGCGTGGAGCTTGCAAAAAACATCCGCGATGCTTGGTGGAAAGCGATGGTGCAAGACCATGAGAATATCGTCGGGTTGGACAGTGCGATTTTCATGCATCCGAAAGTCTGGGAAGCATCAGGGCATGTCAGTGGATTTTCCGATCCACTTGCTGAATGCAAAGAATGTCACTTTCGCGCGCGCGTCGATCACTTGCTTGAAGAAATCGGAGTTTTTGCGGATGAAAAAATGACGGAAGAACAAATCAACCAGTTGATGATTGAAAACAGGGACAAAATAGCATGTCCGAAATGTGGTAAGAGAAATTTTTCCGAAGCAAAAAAATTCAATTTGCTGGTGCAATCCAATTTGGGGAACTTTACGAGTGATTGGACGAAAGAGCCGACATATCTTCGCGGGGAAACATGCCAAGGAATATATGTGAATTACAAAAATGTACTTGATTCGACGCGGGTGAAAATTCCGTTTGGCATCGCACAAATCGGCAAAGCATTTCGCAATGAAATCACGGCGCGCCAATTCATTTTCAGAAAGCGTGAATTTGAACAGATGGAAATGCAATATTTCGTGCATCCCGATCAGGCCGCGGAGACCTATGAACAATGGCGGGTGAAGCGTTGGCAATATTATCTTGATCTCGGAATCAAAGAGGAAAATCTGAAATGGCACGAGCATGAGAATTTGGTTTTTTATGCCAAGGCCGCTTGGGATATTGAATATAAATTCCCATTCGGATTCAAAGAGCTGGAAGGCATTCACAATCGCAGCGACTATGATCTCACTCAGCATTCCAAATTTTCCGGCGTCGATTTGTCATATCGCGATCCGCAGACTAATGAGAAATATGTGCCATGGATTGTGGAAACATCGGTCGGTTTGGATCGTACATTCTTGGCGGTACTCACGGAAGCGTATGTCGAAGAAAAAGTTGGAGAAAACGACGTACGCACAGTTCTTAAATTACCTAAGAAATTAGCGCCTGTTAAAGTTGCGGTTTTTCCGCTGCTCAAGAACAAGCCGGAGTTGGTCGCCAAAGCTCGCGAAATATATGACACGCTCAAACAGAAATATATGTGCGAGTTTGATGACAATGGCAATGTGGGCAAGCGTTATCGCCGGCAAGATGAAATCGGCACGCCATATTGCGTGACGGTAGATTTTGAATCGCTTGAAGACGGCGCTGTCACTGTCCGCGATCGTGACACGATGAAACAAGAAAGAATCGCCATCGATCAGCTTGAAAAATATTTCGAAGAGAATTTGAAGTAGTGTCGGCTTTTCTTATATAATCTTATACAATCTTATATAGTTATGTAATATCATTATGGTTATGGCGCTTTCGGCAAGCGAAAACTCTTGCGCGATATCTTGCGCGATTATTGCGCGATTATCTTTTTTATGTTATACTGCCAATGTAGTAATAAGATGAAAAACGCATATGTTTAAGCCAAAATATAGGTTAACCGACAAAATTGTAAAGATGTTGACCGAAATAGCGGAAATAAAGGTCGTTATTGAGCGTGCACGAATGTTTCCTAAAAATGAGCTGAAACTGCGTCGTCAGGCATTGGTACGCATGTCACACAGCTCGACAGCAATAGAAGGAAATCAACTTAATACTTTTGAAGTTGATGCTTTGCTTAGACACAGAAAGGTAGATGCGCCGCAGCGCGATATTTTTGAAGTGCAAAATTACATAAAAGCACTGAAATATATTGATGAAGTTGTTCGAAAAGAAAAGCCCATTAATGAAAAAATATTGCTGAAGATTCATAGTTTGGTTACCGATAACACACTACCAAAGGAACAGTCGGGAAAATATCGTAAGGGTCCTGTCTACGTCGTCAGGCGCAGGCTTGGTTTTCCAAGTGAAGTTATGTATGCAGGTCCGGATGCAAAAAAAGTTCCCGCTCTATGTGCGGAACTTATTGAGTGGATCGGAAAAAGTGAAAAAGAAGAGATTAACCCCGTAATTGTTGCCGGTGTTGTTCATCAAGAAATAGCCGCAATCCACCCTTTTGCTGATGGTAATGGACGTACTGCCAGAGCAATGGCTACACTTATTCTTTATAAGCGAGGGTATGATTTTCGCAGACTATTTGCGCTTGAGGATTACTACAATAAAAATCGCCCGAATTATTATAAGGCTATAAATATTGGAAAAACATATGAACAGAGAAAAGTAGATTTTACTCCGTGGCTCAAATATTTCATCTTGGGATTCAAGGAAGAAATTGAAAGCGTTAAAAACAAGGTCATGTCTTTATCTACAGTGAAGGTTAATGATGATATCAATTCGCAAATATATATGGAAGCCGATCAAATGAAGATTCTGGATTTTGCGGATAAGATGGGTAAGATAACGGTTTCGGATGTCGTCGATATTTTGGGTTGTCCTAAGCGAACGGCTCAATTTCATCTGCAAAGATTGAAAAAAATCGGTACGATAAAGCAAATTGGGAAAGGTCCTGCCACGTCATACATATTAAAATAAATTATTGTTCTCAGTATATATTTTTTTTGTTCATAAAATATTTTATCTTGACTCACTTCCATATATTAATATTTTAATATATGGAAGTGTAGTGACTTCCTGAAGGTGTGTGGAAAAAGTTTAACTAGGCTTTGTGACTACTACCATTCTAGCATATATGGTAGTGGACAATTTTGAAAAATGTTGTTGAAAAAATGAAAGCGGTGCATCCATATGAAGAAGTCGCTTTCGATATTTATCCGCTAGAAGTCGTAAATTGATTTATTTTTTTGATAAAAAGTATATGGAAAAAGAAATAGGGTTTCAACATTTTGAAACAAATTTGGAAAAGGAAAATGAGTATCCTAAATTAGTTAGGGATAATATTCCTGAAGTTGTGGGAAAGCTTACTGGCAAGGAGGTAAAAACAAGAATTTTGGAGGATGACAACGAATATTCAAAGTTCCTTATGAAAAAAGTTGAGGAAGAAGCTCGCGAATTGGCAGCCGCAGAAGGAAAAGAACATGTAGCTGAGGAAGTGGCAGATGTTTTGGAATTGATTGATGCAATTCTGGAATTCAATAACCTTGATGCTGAAACTGTTCGAAAGATTCAAAAAGAAAAAGCAAGCAAAAGAGGTGGTTTTCGAAAAAGAATTTTGATGCTGGAAAAGGTTTAACTAGATTTTGTGACCACTACCATTCTAGCATATATAGTAGTGAAATAATTTTTTATAAGCATGGGTTGTTATGATAATTTTTATAAATGGTTCGATAAATTCAGGCAAGAGTACGGTGTCGAAAATATTGGCCGAAAAAATTGAAAGACCGGTGGTCGTTGAGATTGATAGCCTCTCGGATTTTATCAAAGGAAGTTCTATTGAAGAGAAAATTCAGATCAATTTGGAAAATGCAATTTTGTTGATCAGAAACTTTTCTAAAAGAAGTTTCAATGTAATTGTTCCATATCCGTTTTCGCAGAAAAATTATGATTATATGATTGGCGAGTTGGGTGATCTAAATGATAATATATTTGTCTTTACGTTGAATCCAGAAAAAGAAGTAGTCCTAAAAAACAGGGGAGAGCGCGAACTGGATGATTGGGAGAAACAGAGAATCGAATATCACTACTCGATCGGAATAAATAACCCGTCGTTCGGGGTTGTCATCGACAATACGAACCAAGCTGCGAAAGAAACGGCAGAAATTATTTTAAATTCCATAAAATAAGCTGCACTTAGTGGATAATTTACAAAAATATCATTATGAATTCAGAAAAATATCCGACGAGAATCAATAAGTATTTGGCGCATGAGGCGATTTGCAGTCGGCGGGAGGCTGACCGGCTTCTTGAGGCTGGCAAAGTTTTGATTAACGGCAAGAGAGCGAAGTTGGGCGATATGGTTAATGAAAATGACAAGGTGGAAGTGGTGGGTGATCAAAAAAGAAAAAACGAGCTTGTATATTTGGCATATTACAAGCCGCGCGGCATCATCACGCACAGTCCGCAAGGCGACGAAAAAAGCATTGAAGACATATTGTCGTATGGGAATTTAAAAAATTCCCATACGCGCGGACTTACGCGGACTTCACGCGGAACTTTGCGGAAAGACTTAGATTCAAATTCGAAATATAAATCGAAAGTGTTTCCTGTTGGGAGGCTAGACAAAGATTCGGAAGGACTGATTATGCTTACCAATGACGGACGCGTGACTGGTCGTTTGCTGGAGCCGGAGCGCAATCATGACAAGGAATATGTGGTCACGGTCGACAAGGAAGTCGAGCAGAAATTTATCGACAAAATGGAAAAAGGTGTGGTGCTTGATGACGGATATAAAACACGTCCGTGCGAAGCGCGCAAAATTCGCACCAGCGCTTTTTCGATAATTTTGAACGAAGGCAAAAAACGCCAAATCCGCCGCATGTGTAACGCGCTCGGTTACAGCGTAACTTCACTCAAACGCGTACGCATCTTGAACATAAAACTTGCCGGCCTCAAGCCCGGCCAACACCGCACGCTCAAAGGCGGAGAACTCAAGGGGTTTTTGGAGAAGCTGGGGTTATTATAACGAATTTTTTTACAGCAATATTGACATGGCTTGTAATGTGCTATAAGGATAATTTTTCTATAATTTGAGTTTATTTCTATGAAATTTCCGTTTGTAGTGTTGGAGAATCTGTCCGAAGAACAAATGAAAAAGTGGAAAAATTTTTATGCGGAAACTGAAACGCATAATCCTAGGACGGAAGAGGGAATTTGGAGAAGAACACAAGAAAAACAAAACAAGGATGAATCCGGATGGAAAAATCCAAATGACTGCAGGAGGAGAATGTTACATTATTTTCATTGCTTTGATATTCAAGAAAATAAGCATCATAAATTCGATCTTGTGCTTAAAGAGAGTTATTTATGGATAAATTTAAGCCTACTTTCTTCTGAGATAGATGAACTCGAGAGTTGCATGCTTGAAAGTGCGCAAAATGGTTGGAAGATTGATTTTGTTGATAATATAAATTGTAAAAAACATCTTCAATTTGTTAATGAAGATTTGCGTATTGATGTAAAAATTTATAAACAACATCCAGCAGATTTGGCTGAAGGCAGACTATTTCCTAAAGAATATAATTCAATGGATATAACCGTTTACTCCGAGTGGATTGCGCTTGATGATGATTTTAAAAATAAACCTTGGTATATATTAAAAACTGGTTTTAGACAGAAATTAAAAAAGCAAAAACCGATTACAGGAAATATTATAGAAAAAATAATTGATCTTTTCCCCGCCCAAATAGAATTAGGATGTGGACCATCCATAGAGGCCGGTGTTCCACCTTTGAAATATTTGCATGAAGTGTATTGTGTAACAGATCAAATTAAGAAAAAAGCCATTTTTCGTTATCCTGATGATCATTTGATATTTGATATAATTGAAAATCCGAAAGAGGCTTATAGAATAATGACAAATATGCAAAAGAAATGTTTTCTGGCAGAACCGACTAAATTTCACGAAATAATTAAAGAATTACATAAAAAAGGAATGATAGTTGGACCTGTTATAACAAATAATTTTGACGGTCTTATTAGAAAAGCGGGACTTGAAGAGTATTATGTTAGAAAATATGAATCTGAAAATATTATTCCAAAAATTAATTTTCACGACAACGCAAAGTCTTTAATAGTGGTGGGTTCGCATGCTGATAGGAGGAAAATTCATCAAGCAGCTCGCAAGAAAGGTTTGGTGGTTGTTTATATTGATCCGGAAGGTTATTATGAAAAAGGAAAATTTGAAGCGTATCCTCTTGAGGCTCCCCAAAAATGCGATTTGGTTTATAATGAATTTGCAACGAAGGCATTTGAAGAGATATATAAAAAAATTTTAAATAAATAATAAATAGAAAAAATATGAACAAGCTCACTCTCTTAAAAAAAACACCAAAAATATCATATTCCGGTGAGAAGATTAATCTGCCGGAAGAGGTGATTTTCAAAATTGAAAAATATTGGGAAGAGTTGATTGAAAGTGGGAAGAACTTTAGGCGCGGCGATGTTTTTACGATTTCAAAAATCGAGGAAAATGAAAGTGAAATATTGATAGAAATAGCTCTTTCTGATTATGCTCATTATCTGGCGACTATCAATGGAATTATTGAAGAAAAACATGCCTGCAGAGTTGTGCATTCCTCAATAATGATAGAAACTTCTGATGGTGAATTAATATTTGGAGAGATGGGAGGAAGTACGGCGTTGCCTGGCAGGATCCAATGTATTGGAGGTGGTATAACCAGAGAAGACCTTTTTGATGATGGTCGAATTATAGATATTGAGAGGAACGCGGCCAATGAGATGGCTGAAGAAGTTGGACTGTCTGTGAACAGCTCCAATCAAATAAGCGAGTTTTATCCTTGGGTAATTGTAGAAAGCGGCCCGCATGACTTTTTAGGAGTGGTGTATTGGGCAAAGATTCCTATGAATATTTCCGAATTCACGAAGCATTATGTTGATTTCGAAAAAAGTCTTTTGGAAAAAGGGGAAAAACCGGAGCTTTCTAAGATTATAAATATTTCCAAAGATATGAAAGACAAAGAAATTTGGTTGGCTGAAAAAACAAATCCTTGTGCTGAATATCTGCCACTTATATTTGAAGCATTGTAAAATTAAGGGTTTTTGGAGAAACTGGGGTTGTAATAATGGGTGCTTGACAGATTGTGAAAATATGTGATATGATAGGTTTGTTATAAAATCTTGGCGCTTCGGCGCATTTTCTTCTTCAAATCGACTTCTTTTCGGGTGGGACGGATTGTACCCGAAACGGGTCGATTTTTAATTTTTTGCAATCCGAAAATAAGATATATGGAAAAGGAAAAAATCTTAGAGAGTGCGAGAAAGCACGTCGCTTCAGTGTGTGAGCGGATTATGAATGAAAAAACGAAACTGGTTCAACTTGTTTCCAAAGCGAAACAGGATTTAAAATCGGTTCGTAGCGCCGATGTTGTGGTTGAACATCGCATTTTGCAATATAACGAAAAGCGTTTGGGAGAGTTGGCGCATTTGGAAGGGTCGCCATATTTCGTGCGCTGCGATGTGGTGTGGGATGGTGAAAAGGAGACCAAGAGTATCTATTTTGGTAAATTCGGTTTCGGCGATGAGGAAATATATTCCTGGATAACGCCTGCTTCTCAAATGCGTTTTGAAAATCCCGGGGCAGTGGAATATGAAAGACCTGACGGCAAAATGCAAAAAGCCCAAATGCTTCGCAAGGATCAATATATGATTGTTAATGGCAAAGTGAAATTTTTGGCGACGGAAGAAGTTGGCAAGGCGCGCGAGTTGATCTATCAAGAATATTTTTCCAATCGCAAGACCGGTTTTGTGCTGCCGGAAATCGTGGCGCAGATGGAAAAGGCGCAAGACCAGGTGATTCGCGCGCATCACGTGGGATCATTTTTGATTTCCGGCCCGGCAGGAAGCGGCAAGACAACGTTGGCGTTGCACCGCGTCGCCTATTTGGTGCAATCTCCGGATTTGGCAAATATCTATGCCAGCGATTCGATTATTGTGTTTGTACAAGATAATGGCACAAAAGAATATTTTTCGCAGCTACTTCCGGAGCTTGGCATTGACGATGTTTTGATTACCACATTTTCCGAATGGGCGCTGCAAATCCTGAGCCTTGATTTGCAATATGCAATAAGATATGGCACGGACGAAAAAGAGAAAGATGCCTATGAATTTCAAAAAATCAAAGCCATGCGCCACGCCAAAATCGGGGAGTTTTCCAAGCGAAGCGCCTATGCGGTTTTGGAAAACATATATTTTCCATATTTCAGCCCGGAGCAAAAAAGATTGTTTTCCAGGCAAAAGAAAGAAAAGAAACTTGATCGCATCGATCTGGTGATTTTGCTTAAAGCATATCTGAATACCAATGAGTCGCTTGGCGTGATCAAAGATCAATATATTGAAATGAAAAACGGACTGATCAGAAAGAAGAGAGGTTTTGTGCCGCTGGAATATTCCTTGGCAGTAATGGATGAGTTTCAAAACTATTTGCCGGAACAACTTTCCTTGATTAAATCATGCATCAGCAGCAAAGCGCGCTCAATGCTCTATGTTGGGGACACGGCGCAGCAGGTGCGACTGGGGACGATTCGTGATTGGCAACAAATAGGTGAGAATATAGAAGGGGAAAGAAAAGTAGTTTTGCAAAAAGTATATCGCAATACCAAGAATATTTTGGAATATATCAAATCTTTGGGATACGCGATTGAAATTCCGGAAGGTATCAAGGAAGGCAAGGAAGTTGCCGAGATGAGTTGTGAATCATTGGATGAAGAAATATCCTATATCAATAAAATCATTGATAATCTGGATGGTGGCAGCGTGGGCGTGTTGGCCAGGGAAGAAATCAAGCTTTTGAAATTGCGCGAAGCTTTTGCAGTAAACGACAAAGTACATGTGATGACGATGCATGAAGCGCAAGGCGTGGAGTTTGACGCGGTGTGTTTGGTGGGCATGGATTTTGCGGCGATGCGCGCCAAAGAAAATATTGATTTCGCCGATGAGCTGACACGCGAAAAATCCCGCATTGATCGCGACCTTCTCTACGTCGCCCTCACCCGCGCGATTTCAGAGTTGCATGTGTTGGGGGAGTGATTGAAGATGTTCTTTTGCTTTTAAAATCAATACGCAGCTTGGTCCGTGATTGATTCTGCCATCCATGACCATTTCGACTGCTTCTTCAAATTTAACCTTCAGGACTTTGATTTTTTCTGTTGTTTCGGGAGTGGCTTCGACGAAATGCAATTTCCGAGCCAAACAGAGAGTGGATGAAGACTTAATGATTGTTGTTAGCGGACGTACTGTGCCCAAAGAAATGAATTCATCAGCCAATATGCCAACTTCTTCCTGAAGTTCCCTTTTGGCAGCCTCTAATGTTTCTTCACCTTTTTCAAGCGAGCCGCCTGCAACTTCAATAACATTTTTTCCTAGGGCATAACGAAATTGATCTACCAAATAAACGTAACCGTTGTCGTCAATCGGGAGAATGCAAACACCGTCTGATATTTTGACAATACCGCAAATCCCATCTTTCTCATCGGGTCTGATGACTTCATCTTCAAAAACCTCCATCCAGGGGTTTTTATATATTTTTCGACTTTTCTTGATTTTCCATGGACCGTTATTTTTCATATGTCCAGTTTAGCATAAATATTATTTGCGCACATTGGTCTCGATTGAGACTCCGGGTCTTTTTATGCCACGTCGCCCTTACCCGCGCAATTTCAGAGTTGCATGTGTTGGGGGAATGAGGTTAATAAATAGACCCCGGATATTTATCAGGGGTCTGGTTTGGAATGTTACGCAAGTTCAATAGAAAAGTTCATGTCTATCGTGACTTTTCTTTTGATTGTTGTGATTTTTTCTGTTGAGATAGTTAGAGGTGAAAGAAGCATTTCGTTTGCTGCATTTGAAATACGCTTTTTGATTTGATTGCGAATAATTGTATCATATCGCACGTCAGTCCAAATGTAGTACAAAAAAACTTCTTTTGCGCCTGCGGCAAAGGGATACAGAAATATTTTTGTTTGCAATATTTTTTCCAATTTATTCCTAGGCACAGGGAAGCCGATCGCGCATCCTGCAACGCACAGCAAATCCCACTCTTTGGGAAATTCATGATAGCAATCACCTTTGCACTCGAGATAAGTCCAGTTTCGCTCATAAGTAGCAAGAACACCTTTCATGCGCGGATTTTTGAAAAATGCTCGGATGCTGTTTGTGGACCTGATTGACTTCCCCAAGAGAAGCTGATCAATTTTGTTTTCCATGATGAATGACTCGAATAAACGCCATTTACCACTGGAATCATTCGGTTGCAGGTTAATAAAATCAACGATTGCTTCTGTTCCGGCCGGATCATTCCATTTTGGGATTGTGATGAAAACTTCTTTCATGACTTTTCTCCTTTCAAAGAATTTTTATGATCGGGTCTGCGAAATTGCAAAACCCCTTCTCTTGTCGAGAAGGGGTTGGATTCATGAAGCTATTTTACATGAAACATCAATCCAATCCTTTCTCGCAAGAGGGATCGGTATGATGATTTTTATTGGAAATTCTTTTAATCATGAGTTGATAACCGCCTTCGCCGCTATTCAGCCATTTTGAAACACGGGCAACAGTGGTTGAACTTAAACCAGTTTCTTTTTCAATGGTTGAATAGGGGAACTTTTCGCTGAGCATCCTTGCTGTCTTCCAGCGATTGCCAAACTCAACCAGCTCCTGTTCAGTCAAAAGATCACGCAGAAATTTCTTTGTTTCCTCTGTGTTTTTTAGGGCTGTGATTGCAGTAATCAACTCTTCAATTTTTACGATGTCTTTCTTATTCATATCTTCACTTTATTACAATAAAGCACTTTAGTCAAATAAAGTATAGCACTACGCGTAAAAATGTCAAGGCATATGCGGGATATTTTGCCAAACCTTGATTTTTTCGGGTAAATAAGGTAAAGTTCGTATTGCAATGAATGACTCGAATAATCTGGATACTATGTCAAAAAATGGTCAAAAATTGAAGTTGGCACTTATCTTCGGGGGAAAGTCGGCAGAGCATGAAGTTTCCGTGGTTTCGGCAAAAAACGTTTTTGAAGCTATTGATAGGCACAAATATGACGTTTTTTTGGTGGGCATTGATAAAAAAGGTGGTTGGCGTGCTGTTGACAGAAAGTCACTTTCGTCCGGTAAAATGAAATTTGTCGATGATAATGACAAGGTTTTCCGATCGGTTACGCCCATGATTTCAAAAGGGCAGTTTATGATTGCAACCGAAAAAGGGAAAAGAAGGATAGATGTCACTTTCCCCATTATTCATGGAACTTTTGGAGAAGATGGAACCATACAGGGGTTGCTGAAAATGTTTAATGTTCCCTTTGTTGGTCCTGATGTCCTGGGGTCGGCTATTGGAATGGACAAAGATGTTTCAAAAAGACTTCTCAGGGAAGCAAAAATTCCCGTTTCTAAATTTCTCGTTTTTGGAAATAGCCAAAAAAATGAAATTACTTTTCATAAGGTTAAAAAAGAACTCGGGTTGCCTATGTTTGTAAAGCCCGCAAATCTAGGCTCTTCCGTGGGTATAAGCAAAGTGAGCAGTGAGAAAGATTTTTCCAAAGCTATCAAAGAGGCATTTTCTTATGACAAAAAGATAATTATTGAAGAAGCTGTGATTGGCAAGGAAATAGAATGTTCCGTGCTTGGTAATGAAAATCCAGTTGCTTCAATACCGGGAGAAATAATCCCAAATCATGATTTTTATTCCTACGAAGCGAAATATATTGATGCTAATGGTGCAGCAATGAAAATACCGGCAGATATCAAGAAAGCAACTGCTGCGAAAATTCAGAAAATGGCAATTGATGTTTTCAAGACGCTTTGCGCAGAAGGGATGGGAAGGGTTGATTTTTTTCTAACGCCCAAAGATGAAATATTCGTCAATGAAATAAACACAATTCCCGGCTTTACTTCCATAAGTATGTACCCGAAATTGTGGGAAAAAAGCGGAATTGCTTATGGAGAATTGATAGATAAATTAATAACATTGGCAATTAAACGTCATCAAGCGGAAAAGGTTCTCAGAACTTCTAAATAATTTTTTTAATATCATTTTTTTCATTCGCAATTTGTATATTAGAATTTATTAGTAGATTAGAATTATAACTTATGTTGAGAACTCATACGTGCGGGGAACTAAATAAAAATGATGTTGGTAAAGAGGTAGTGCTTTGTGGTTGGGTGCATCGGCACCGCTCCCATGGCGGGGTTGTTTTTGTCGACTTGCGCGACCGCTATGGAATGACGCAGCTCACTTGCGATCACAAAATCAGTGAACAGGCCTGGAAGATTGCGGATGAGGCGCGCAGTGAGTGGGTTTTGAAAGTGACGGGCAAGGTGGTGGCGCGTCCGGCGGAAATGGTAAATGAAAAGATGGCGACAGGGGAAATTGAAATCGAAGTTTCCGAGCTTGAGGTGCTCAACAAATCAAAAACTCCACCATTTGCCCTTGATGAAGAAAAAGCTGACGAAGCCAACGAGGCTCTCAGATTACAATATCGTTTTGTCGATTTGCGCAGAGGCGAAGTGCAAAAACTTTTGCAGCTTAAGGCGAAATATATCAGTCACATGAGGAATTATCTGACTGAGCGCGGTTTTGTGGAAATACAAACACCGATTTTGGCAAATTCCTCACCGGAAGGGGCGCGTGATTTTTTGGTGCCATCTAGGCTTTATCCTGGGAAGTTTTATGCTTTACCGCAAGCGCCGCAGCAATTCAAGCAGCTTCTGATGGTGGGCGGCGTGGACAGATATTTCCAAGTGGCACCGTGTTTTCGCGACGAAGATCCGCGCATGGACCGACATTATGGCGAATTCTATCAGCTCGACATGGAAATGAGTTTCGTGACTCAGGAAGACGTGTTTTCCATGATGGAACCGCTGATGATCGAACTGACGGAAAAGTTTTCTGACAAGAAAGTTTGCAATTTGCAAAGTGACGGCAGTTTCAGAAAAATCGCTTGGCGTGAGGCGCTGACGAAATATGGCTCGGACAAACCTGATCTTAGATATGATTTGGAAATTGTGCCAATTTCGGAAATGGTCAAAGATTGCGGCTTCGGTGTGTTTGCGGATGTGGCCAAAAAAGGCGGAGTTGTGCATGCGCTCAAAGTTGACGGCGGCGCTGAGTTTTCACGCAGCGTGATTGATGAACTGACGGAAATCGCCAAGAGCAAAGGCGCCAAGGGTTTGGCATATATTATTAAAAAAGAGGACGGCACGGTGCAATCGCCGATTGTGAAATTTTTGGGCGATGAATTGGCTGCGCAAATTTTGGAAAAAGTCCAGGCGAAAAACGGCGACATCGTTTTCTTTGGTGCGGACGAGTGGAAAACTGCATCTTTGGCGCTTGGCGCGGTGCGCAGCGAGTGTGCAAATCGTCTTGGCTTGAAAAATAACAAGAAAGCGGCGTGGTGCTGGATCGTGGATTTCCCGATGTATTCCTATTCCGAAATCGAAGAAGGCAGAATCGATTTTGAACACAATCCGTTTTCAATGCCGCAAGGCGGACTGAAAGCTTTGGCAGAAAAAAATCCACTTGATATTTTGGCATATCAATATGACTTGGTACTCAATGGCTTCGAAGCGTCCAGCGGCGCGATCCGTAATCATGATCCGGAAATTATGTACAGGGCTTTTTCAATCGCGGGATATTCCAAAGAAGAAGTGGACACGCGTTTCGGCGCACTTATTCGCGCGTTTGAATTCGGCGCGCCGCCGCACGGCGGCAATGCGCCGGGAATTGACCGCATCTTCATGGTTTTGCAAGATGTTGATTCAATCCGCGATATCTATGCTTTCCCCAAAGACGGCAAAGGCCGCGACCTCATGATGGACAGCCCAAACGATGTGGATGAAAAACAACTGAGGGAAGTGCATATCAGAATGCGCAAAGATTAGATTTATCTCCAAATTTGAAAGTCAAAAAATCCCTCTAGAGAGGGATTTTTGGTTAGGAAAAATGATTGACAGAAAGGCTTTTTGGTGATATAAAAGATGGTCATCATAGTGGTGGCGAAAATAGTATACTTAAAAATAGTAAATAAATATACAAGGGGGAAGAGAAATGAAAAAGGTTATATTGTTGGCAGTCCTTGTTGTTCTGGCAATGGTTCCGGCGGCATACGCTAAGGATTTTGGCAGCGCTTTTAGCGCGGCGGTGTCCAATATTCCGCAGGGCGCGGATGTTGGCGGAATGGGGAACGCTTGGGTGGCAACGCCTGAATTTTCCTCGCTCAATCCGGCAATTATTGCGATCCTGCCAAAACCGGAGGAATTTCATGCAACCCTGATGCCGACATATGGCATCATCGGTTTCAGCAAAGGTCCCGACATCCAGCTTTATTCGGTATCCGTGACCGGCAAGTTGCCGTATAATCTTGGCGTGCTGCAAGTTGCATATTCAGATGGCTGGAGTAATTTTGCCCAGACTGCTGATCCGGCAACTTCGCTGAAGATCAATTCTTCGCCGACAATCGATGTCCAGTATGGATTAAAAGTCGGTAAGAACCTGATTTTCAAAGGCGACGAGCTGTATGCTGGTGTCGGTTATGCCCACGGCGAATCCAAGATTTCCATGCGGTCGGAATTTTTCGACCCGGAATTTGAGGAGACGTTCACGGTCAACGCTTTCGAAAAGGGTTATTCCGATTCGGTCAGCGTCGGCATGGTTTACCGGCCGACAAAGAACATCAACATCGGAGCGTTCTATTCCCACTCGTGGGATAAGGGCGATTCCTTTGCGGAAGGTGAATTCATTGAATCCTTAAGGGGCAACACCAACCAATTGCGGTTGGGCGTTGGTGTTCAAGTGACGGAACTTACATTCCTTGCTGCTGACTATCAACATCTGTCCATTGATGGAGTCCGCTTTGACCAGTGGTTTGCCGGCGTGGAGCAGGGGATTATCAAAGACCTGCTTTACGTATATGCCGGCTGGGCTGCGGACGGTCCAACAGCTGGAGTGGGAATATATTTCAAACATGGGGGGATTAATTTCTCCTACGCGGCGAGCCAGTATCGAGACCTGCGCCCATATTTGGGCAGGTCGGAAATATTTATGCTTTCGGCATACCTCACTTTCTAGGACATCATAAAGCCTCTTGCGGACGAATTCTGCAAGGGGCTTGATTTTTTATCAGAAAAGTGTTATTATGTTGCGTAAACAAAAAAAATAAAAGGTCGCCTACGTTAAAACTACGGCAGACCGAAGGAGGTGAGTTCATTGAAAAAGAGAATAATCAGTTGGATGCAATACGTGACTACCTGGGTGTCGGCTTTGCTGAATAATATTTTTCTCGATCCAGAATGCGTGGGTGTGGAAAACCTCTATCGTGCGGCAAAACTGCAAAATTTCCATGGCTCGGCGATTGTTTTTGTCTCCAACCATTTGAGCGCCAACGACCCGTTCATTATCACGGCAATGCTACCGCACGCACTCAAGGAGAGTTTATTCCCGATTAATTTTCTGGTGAAGAAAGAATTGTTCAGCAATCGTCTGAAAAGTTGTTGCATGTCGCTGCTTGGATGTCTGCCGGTGGGCAATGGCAAGGGGCAGAATGTGCGGGAAGTTATCCGTATGATTCAAAAAGGGGAAACGATCTTTCTTTTTCCGGAAGGCAGAGTTTCCGCGGATGGCAGTCTCGGCAAAGATCTTGGTGCTCTTGAAACTTTTGCCAAATTCTCGGGTATGGTGGTGCAACCAATCCGGATCGAGGGTGTGAAGCCTTTCCGCTTCGATTGGCTCAATATGCTTACTTTCAAACGCATGGCCACCGTTCATTTTGGCAGTCCATTTTTCCTGCGCAAGGGGCTAGAGGTGGATGCAGTGGAGCTTATCGCCAAAATCAAGCCGGTTGAAATTGCTGGACCACAAATTGCCTTTGAGTGAGGTAAAAATCAACACGAGCCTTTCGGAATCTTCTGAAGGGCTTGATTTTTTTCTCCAGATATGCTATAATTAATCCCTGGTAAATTTGAAAACTAAATCAAATAAAAAAAGAGGGGGTGAGGTCATGAAAGGGAAATTGGGAGAAGCATGGGAGCTGGTGCTGCAGATGGTCAAGATGTTTTTTGGAAACAAGGAGAAGGTTGACCACTGCAAAAAAACCGGTCTTTTGGCGGCCTGTTACCGCAGCGGACAATATTTCCTGATATTGTTAACCGGAGTATTCGTGGGTGTCTTGCAAAAATATTTGGGCAAGATATTTGTGGATTATTTCGGTTCCCTGTATTTGGGAATCTTTGTAATTCTTTTTGCCATGAATTTGTTAATAATGTCTGCGGTCGTTTATGCCAATGGCAAAACAACTCATGACTTCACTTTCATGGAAGGACTTCGAAAGATTTTGAAAACCGGATATGGACTTTGGTTTGTATTCGGATTATTCCTTGAATCTCTTGCCTTTTTTATTTTGCTGGTGTGGTCAGGTGCGGACCAATTTGTAATCTATTTTGAAGACAGGATAACATCCTTGGCTTCGAAAATTACCATATTGGTTTTGGCCAGCTGTGCCAGCATGGCCATATGGACCCATGCATATTTGGGGGTTGCGAATGGATTTTTTGATCTCATTCGCATTCTCTATGATGGCGGTTCATAATGACAAAAAATTCAGCCTGTGTTTCAAACGGAATGCAGGCTGTTTTCGTTTGTTCTTATTGACCTAGCTGTTTTTTTATGCTAGGTTTGAAATAGGGGATGAATGAAAACGCCTATGAATACGATGAATATAAGATGCTGTGCTATTTTTGATGATGAAAAGGGTCTCATATGCCCGAAGGTGTTGTTTGTGTTTTGTTTTTCCAATATGGGTATTTGTTAAGTCGCCAGTAGGCGATTTTTTTGTTATTGCAGACTATTGACATATTTTGATAAATAGTGTATTATGCTAAGTTCCTTAAGAAAATATAAACAAACCAGGGAAAGGTGGTGAAAAAAATGAATATTCGCGTGATCAAGGGGACCGAGTTGTCTCAAGAGGAAGTAGATTCCTTGGTGCGCGATTTGCTCGCCATCAGGGATAAAGCTTTGCCGGAGCGTATGAGAAAGGAATATGCGGACGGCGAAACGTTTTATCGGGATCAGATTCTGGATCCCGAAACGATCATGATCTGTGCCTTCAACAGCGAAGGGCATGCTACTGCCTATTTGGCGGCAGTTCCACATAGCAGTATTTATGCGGAGCTGAAAGAGCATGACTTCCAGTTGGAAGATGATCCGAATGATGAGAAGTATTATGTTGAGAACATAGCCTCTCTCGAAAGAAGTCTCTTGGCAGCAAGGGTTGTAATTGAATTAGTAAGGGAACTTGCCAGAGAGACGGATCGAAGGGGGAGAAAGCAGGTTGCAATGCATATACGCATTGAAAATGACCTCGCGAACTTGGTAACCTCTTTTTTCCCCATGGAGGTGACTCGTCTGATACCGTTTTGGTATTACACTGAAGAGCCAGCTTATTATATGGTTGCACATATCGATAAGCAGGTATGGTATCATAAAGAGAAAAAAAGGAAAGCAGCATAACATTGGGCTGGGAATCTCAAACGAGATCTCCCAGCCTTTTTCTTTTCCTTCTTTTTTTGTGGTAAAATTGGGGCTATATGAATAAATTTATTCTTTTGAAAAAAGCGCCGAAGCTTTTGTATTCGGGGGAGAGAATAACGTTGCCGAACAGTGTTATAGAGCAGATAGAGAAGTACTGGCTGGAGTTGATTAGTAGTGGTAAAAATTTCAGGCGGGGCGATGTTTTCACGATTTCAAAAGTGAATGAAAAGAATGGGGAAATATCCGTGGAAATTTCGCTTTCCGATTATGCGCATTATTTGGCAACTATCAACGGGAAAATCGATAAAGAATATGCTTGTAGGGTTGTGCATTCTTCTGTGATGATTGAAACTTTGGATGGTGAATTTATTTTTGGGGAAATGGGAGGCGATACCGCATTGCCAGGAAGAATCCAATGTATTGGGGGTGGAATAACAAGGGAAGATCTTTCCAATGATGGTAAGACAATTGATATTGAAAAAAATGCAGCCAATGAAATGGCTGAAGAAGTCGGGCTATTTGCTGATAACGGTTTTCATGTGAAGGAATTTTTCCCTTGGGCTATCGTGGAAAGCGGCCCTAATGATTTTCTGGGTGTTGTCTATTGGGCAAAAGCTTTAATGGGCATTGATGAATTTTTACGTCATTATGCAAAATTTGAAGCGGAACTTATTGAAAAGGGAAAAAAACCGGAGCTTTCTAAAATTATTCATGTTTCCAAAGGTCTTAAAGATAAGGGCGGTTGGCTTTCTGAAATTAGCAATTCTTATGCGGAATATCTGCCTTTAATATTTGAAAAGATATAAGTTTTTTTAGATGTCTTTTTCTTTTCCTTCTTTTCTGTGGTAAAATTGGGGTGGAGAAACTCCAAAAGGGTTGATATTGACACGGGGGTAGTTTTGTGCTATTGTATTAGGTTATGTTTTTGGCCTTAAAAGGCAAGAAAAACGGATAATCAGGGGGACTGATTTGTTAACCTATACGATACAATATGACCAAAAAACTTGAACTGAATGATTCTAAAAATAATTCCCAAGCCAATGAGGAAGAATTAGATATTACCCATATCTATACTAAGCTTTCCGAGGCTAAAGAAGAGGTTTGGAGAAGGTGGAATGACAAAGAACTGAGAAAGAAGGTGGAGGAATTTTTAGGAGATGAAATGCCAGATGTTTTCAAGGATAGTCCAAAGGCGGTGCTTTTTCGTTTTTTAGCAACACCTAATTTTGAATTTAGACTTTTTTCTGATATGAATAGTGATATGGGTTTAGAGGTTGTTTTCTTTGAATTTTTAAAAGATAAATTTTGTACCAGAAATCAAGACAAGGTTCATCTTGGAAAATTAAAATTTTATGAGAGAATAAATGGAAGTGAGGCTATTATAAAGCAGAATAGAATATTAGATTTGCAAAAATGCGAAGGAGAAATGATGTGCAATGTTGTTACGGACTGGGGTGAAAATCTTATAGATTTTCACCATCGTATCTTTTTCAAGAATCACAATGCGGAACTGTTTGATGTTTCAAATTTTAAAAAAAATGGAGAAAGTGCTGGTGAGGTTTATGAAAAAGTTTTTTCTCTGTTTATTTGTTTCGGTGTATTGTATGAAAATTATTTTGTAAAAACAAGTAAGGAAGAATATTGTTTTGTTGATAATGTAATAAAACCATCTTTTGAAAAGGTTAAAAATCATTTTAATATAAAGCCATTAATTGTGCCTCTGATTGGTCCCGATGTTGAGGGTGATTTGTTTTGGCAGTTTTACCCAGAGGAAATAAAGAATGATTTGATTATTAAAAAATAATAATAAGATAATAAAAAACAAAAATGTGTAATTTTGAAATACCAAAACTTCTTTTCTATACGCATGTTCCGGCATTTGTTGCTAGCTTCTTGTTGGGTCTTTTTATATATTATTCCGATAGAAAAAATAATGTAAATAAAAATATTTTTTGGTTTATTTTGCTAGTCTGTTTCTGGATTATTGCCGATCTTTTTCCCTGGCTCTCTTTTAATGTAGGAATTAATTTGTTTTTTGTGAGGATTATCCCATTGGTTTCTGTGTCGTTAGTTTTTTTTCTAATATTTTCTTTTTATTTCGAAGGAGGGGAAGTTTCGAGGCGAAAAAAAATAATACTTTTTTTGCCAGCTATACCAATAATTTTATTTCTTTTTTCTGACTTTAATGCATATGTTTCAGACCCGGGCACATGTACTTCACAATATGGAATAATGATTTGGTATGTCGCAGCTTTCTGTATTTTTTACACTGGTTGGTCGGTTAAAAAATTAATTGATTGTTATCGAAATAAGAAAACAGGGGGGGATTTGAAGGAACAAATAAAAATTGTTATAACAGCACTTTCTTTTTTGGTTTTTTGGTTTCTATTATTTGTTTTCTTGGCAATTTTAAAAAATAATGAGGAAATATATTTGTTTATCCCAGTAGGCATTGTGATTTTTATTGGCATGCTTACGTATGCTATCACCAAATATCAGTTTTTGAATATAAAACTCATATCTGCCCAGGCTTTAACGTATTCAATTTGGATTCTCATAGCCTCGCAGTATTTTTTTGTTTATTCTGACTTGGGTATTATGCTTCTTGCAATAACTCTCGTACTTTCTATTGTTTTTGGAATCATGCTCATTCGTACCATTAAAGAAGAAATCAAACGCAAGGAGGAATTGCAGATTATGGCTGACCGGCTTGCAATTGCCAATGATGAACTTCGCAAGCTGGACAATGCTAAAACGGAATTTATCTCTATTGCTTCCCATCAACTTCGCACTCCGCTCACTGCCATCAAAGGATTTGTGTCGCTGCTTTTGGAAGGGGCTTATGGCGAAGTGAATCCGGAGGCGCGCGAAGCGATCAACAAGATTCATCTTTCCGGAGAGCGTTTGATTCGCTTGGTGGAAGACTTGCTCAATGTGTCGCGCATTGAGGCGGGCAGAATGATTTTTGAGAAAAAGCCGGGTCAGCTTGAAGATGTGGTGAAAGAAATCTGTGAAGGCTTGGAAATGTTAGCCAGGGAAAAGAATCTCTATCTTGATTGGAAATTACCTAAGGAAAAATTGCCGTCTTTTGATTTCGATGCGTCGAAGATGAAAGAAGTCGTTTCCAGTTTGGTGGAGAATGCGATCAAATATTCGGACAAGGGAGGAGTGACGGTCCGTGTGGAGCGCACACAGCAAACCACAAATGATAAATCTCAAGATGGTGGAAATCAAGAGATTATCAGATTTACTGTTTCGGATACGGGCATCGGTATTCCGGCGGATGAAATCCCGAATCTTTTTAAAAAGTTTTCCCGCGGCAAGAACACTAAGCGGCTCAATGCGACCGGCACGGGTCTTGGGCTTTTTGTGGTGAAGAACATCGTTGAAAATCATGGCGGCAAGATTTGGATCGAATCGAAAGGGGAAGGCATGGGAACGAAGTTTGTGGTGGAGTTGCCGGTGGCAAACGCGGGCTTATAAGAAAATATTAAATCATATCTCATAAATCAGGAATGAAGCCACTATTTACCATAGCAGCAGTTAGTGATTTGCATGTTAATAAATATTCTCTTGGGAATGATTTTTTTAGGCATGTTAATGAAAACGCCGACTTATTGGTAGTAGGAGGGGATATAGGTGATGGCAAAGAAGAAGAAATTAAATTATTCTTGGAATTGGTTGTCAATTTAAAAATCCCTATAGTTGTAATTTTTGGGAATCATGATTGTGATAGCGATAACCTAGAAGATTTGAAAAAAATGTTAAAAAAGAATAGTTTGTTGACTGTGCTTGATGGGGAATGTGAGACATATGATTTGCGAGGAAGAAAGCTAGGTATTTTTGGAATAAAGGGATATGGCGGGGGCTTTTCTCCGCATAGGGTTGTTAGACGGGGGGAATCGGTTACGAAGGCATTTGTCGATGAAGAAGAAAGAGAGGTTCTTAGGTTACAAATGGCAGTTGAGGAAATTGAAAAAATAGATTGTGATTTTACAATTGCAGTTACTCATTATGCGCCTTTCGAGGAATTGGTCCATGGGGAGGCCAAAGAATTTTATATTCTTCTGGGTAGTTCTAATATTGGCGATGTTCTTGAAAAGGCAAAACCGGATTTGTGTCTAAGCGGGCATGCCCATCACGGTAGTGCTGGAATTAAAAAAGCACGTGGCAGAATAGCCGCGTGCAATATTGCCCTGAAACCAAATGAAGGCAAAATATCATTTTTTAATTGTTTTCAGGATGGCAGCGTGCAGCACTATTATGCTGATAGCCACTGAAAAAACTTCTCAATTATCTCCCTCTTAAATAATGGTCCCGCCTTCTTCTCTAGTGTTAGCATGGAATAAAAATGTGCTGGAATTTTTGAATATTCCATTTGTCGCAAGCCAAGAATTTCTATTGCATTTATAAATAGCTCCTTCTTAGCTAAGCTGTCTTCTTCTGGTTTTCCAAAGAAACAATGACCCGTTAGAGAACATTCAATAAATGTTCCTAAAAATAATTGGCTCCTTTCGAATACTATTGCAGGCATTGTTAATTTCCATAGATTTAGATTTTTCAGATATTCCTGTTTCATGTCAAAAATTAGCCAATTTTTGTCTACACTACAAACCGGAACAACTGGTGGGCGCTCTCTTGCTCGTGGTCTAAACCATGAGATTGATATACTTCTCCTTTCTAACATAAGTTTCTTTTGTAGCAAATCATGACAATTCTCAATTGTTATCATTATTGCCACAAGAAGTGGACCCATTTTTTTTTATATGAAACTTGTTGTATAGAACGAAATTTTTTTCTTCAACTGTAGACATGAAATTCTCCCCCAATACTATTGTCGCGTAAGTCATTGCTTTATGGTGTTCATTCTTTCTGAATAATATCCAGATATCGTAATCAGATTCTCCGCGTAAACAATTTAATGAGATTCCATTGTCGAAGCATGAATAGTTGGAGCTTCCGTAAAGGGAAATGCTTAATATGGAGTCAGTGATCTTGAATTTTTCGGCAACCTTAAGAAGTTCTGGCAAAATAAACTTATGAAATATATCTTTTGATTTCATAATGCACCTCTTTCGTTAAACTTCATTTTCGATCCAAAGTATGGTTTTGTGCAAAAGCTCAAGATACAGTCTTTCGCCCGCCGGAAGAAATTCAGCACCGTAGTCAACGCGTCTTCCTAGGCTAATGTTTTTACAGATAAAAAGTAATTCTTTTACCTTACTAACATCACCAGTGAGATCAACCAGGCCATTTTTTCCGTTGTAAGATGAGGGAAAACTGTCGTTTTGCATGAATCTTGTGAGTACCCTCGGGGGCATAGAGCTTGTTGCGACAAGGGAGGCGATTTCGAATAATCTCCTCTGCCGGCGCATTTTAAAGTTGTGTTTTTTTGAATTTCAAAAAGCCATTCTGATTCTTTGTTTATCCACATGCGAATGTCAGAGTGATCAAGAAACAGAGATCTCCTTTTCTTGCTTTTTTCAAAATCCCATTCACTTATAGTCTCAGACTTGATAAAATTGTGAAATGTATCCCAAATATCCAATCTAGCAGGACTTTTTCTCGCATCTGGAAAATAAACAATATTTGACCAAGGTCTTTCGAAATCAAAAAGGCATGTCTTAAGTTCATCCCCATTTCTCATGGCTGATAAAACTTCAATAGGAGAAACTTTTTCGCGAAACATTCTCATATATAACATACGAGCTGATGAGTTTGCTATGATTTGCAGTTTTATACTTTTGCCATCAAGGTCTTTCAGTCTGTAGCTTCCTGTTTCGAGTTTTCTGAGATTATTGTGGCTGACGGAAAATATTATGCAATCCCAAAATTTTCTTGCTTGGTCTACGATTGTCGAGCTAACGGTATTTTCTGGAATGATGCCTTGCCAAGATATTTTATCGAAGATCTTCCTTAATATTGTCGAAGAAAGTTTGAATTGCAATTCCATTGTTTCCGGAAAACAATCTGGCAGTACATGAGAGAAAAGTGTCGGAAGAATGCAAATTTTTTTCTTCTTTATTAACTCAATAATTTCAGGATTTGCAATTGCAATCATAACCCAATCTTTTGCGGGAGCGACAAGTCTTATTCTGCTATCCATGCTTCTTATTGCTTTTAGGTAGCTTTCTTTTCCTTTGGACATCATTTGAGGAAATAACAAACGCGAAATAAGGGTATTTTCCAGATTCAAATACAATGCCATGGAATTAATCATTTTAGCGCCTCCTTGGTAATATGTTGTTAAAGAACAAATTATGATAACATTTTTTCATAAGATGTCAAATGATTTTTTGCGGGTATTCCTAGTCAAATGGTACAAGGGTTAATGATTTTTCTAGGTAGTTAAGCG